>JAKAPM010000002.1 GCA_021807085.1 Nanobdellota archaeon | reverse complement strand
TTGGGGAGTATAATCGCAAGGTCGAAACTTAAAGGAATTCGCGGGGAAGCACAAAAACGGGTGAAATTTGCGGTTCAATTGGATTCAACTCCGGGAATCTTACCAGAGGCGACAACAATATGAAGGTCAGCCTGAAGAGCTTACCAAATACGCTGAAAGGTGTTGCATGGCCATCATCAGTTAGTATCTTGAGACGTCCCGTTAAGTCGGGTAACTAACAAGATCCTCTTCTATATTTGCTAACATGCGATCTGTCGCGAATGAGCAAAATATAGAGACAGCTTTCGAAAGAAAGAGGAAGGCGAGGGCGACGGTAGGTCAGTACGACCCTAATCCTCTGGGCTACAAGCGAATTGCAATGGTAAAGGCAATAGGATGCAACTCCGAAAGGAGGAGCCAATCCCCGAATCTTTACCCCAGTTCGGATCGAGGTTTGTAACTCAGCCTCGTGAACGTCGGAATCCGTAGTAACCGCGTTTCAACAAAGCGCGGTGAATACTTTCCTGCTCCTTGCACACACTGCCCGTCAAACCAAACAAGTTGGATCTGGATGAGATTGTCGTTCTGCGATAACCGAATCTAGGTTCAGTGAGTAGGGTTAAGTCGCCACAAGGTAGCCGTACGGGAACGTGCGGCTGGATCACCTCCTTTAAATCATAAGTGAGGTCATATTGACGGTGCATCGATATCATCAGCATGCTTTTTTATACTCACAAAATTTTAATAAGATTGGGGGAGTTATGATTGATTTACCGAAGCAGACTTTAGATTTTTTCAATAACGATGAACTGAGGGCAAGGATATTCTATGAGAAGTATTCTCTGTCGAAAATCGACGGGAGCAGGTCTGAACTTACTCCTGTAGACATGTGGAAGAGAATCTCCCATGAATTGTCCAGCGTCGAGAAAGATGAAGAGAAGAAAAAGGAGTTCGAGAAGAAATTCTACTGGTTGCTAGAAGATTTCAAGTTCGTACCTGGCGGTAGGATACTCTTCGGCGCCGGGGCAAACCACCGAGCAACCCTGCTCAATTGTTATTACCTTCCCATAAAAGGGGATTCGATAGAGAACATATACGATACTGCCAAAGAAATGGCCAGGACGTACTCCTACGGCGGGGGTGTCGGTATAGACATATCTGTGCTGAGACCGAAGGGCGCAGCCGTCAACAACGCTGCAAGGTTCTCCACCGGCTCTACGTCGTTCATGGAGCTGTACTCGGTGACGACTGGGATAATAGGGCAGACTGGTAGGAGAGGCGCGCTCATGATAACCCTGGACGTCACACACCCCGACATAGAAGATTTCGTTACGATAAAAAGCGACAAGAAGAGCGTTAGGTTCGCGAACATCAGCGTCAAGGTCTACGATAACTTTATGGAAGCTGTCAGGGACGACAAGCCGTTCATGCTCAGGTTCAAGAACGAAAAGGTGTCCTTCGAGAAGGAAGTGAATGCCAAGGAACTGTGGGGGAAGATAATAAAGACCGCCCTGAACACTGGCGACCCTGGTATAATGTTCTGGGACAGGATGAAGAGGGAATCCCCTACAGAATACGACGACAGGATAGCAATCAAAGGGACAAATCCGTGTCTTTTGGGTGATACCTTCCTGCAGACAGAGTATGGGTTGACGCCTATCGCAAAACTCGAAACAAAGCAGAAATTTGCCCTGGCCGATACAATAGAAAGAACCACCGCTAAAAAGGTATGGTTAACCGGAGTGAAGGACGTATATAAATTCAGCACGGCCCTCGGTCTGTACCTAAGTGCAACATCAAACCACAACGTAATGTCTAGAACCGGCCCCAGCATAAATCCCAACGAAAAGAGAATAATGGATAATTTGAGGGAAGATAATCATATTTCTATAAAAGACCTCAAAAAATCAACCGGTATATCGGTACAAGCATTATACAGGTACGTGAGAACACTATCCAAGAAAAAACTTCTCGAAATATCAAAAGACTCCGTAGGAAAGACTCTTCTAAAGCTCAGTGCCAATTCCAGCAAAATAAACAGCTTCGAGTGGAGGGAGATTGGGCAGTTGAAGAAGGGCGACAAGTTGCTGGTGAGTGTGAAGGAGGGGGTTTTCCCATCGAAGTACTTGGAACTGCCAGCTAGTATAAACGGCCATAAAAGGAACATTTTCAAATTCACGAATTACATAGACGAAACTATAGGAAGCTTGTTAGGGTGGATACTAACCGGTGGTGTGTCGATATCACACAAGCGCGAAAAATCCAGACTTCTGGATGCGGAAAGATTCATAGATATAATTTCAATAAACAAAGAGGAGGACTCGGATATATCCAATCTTATAAGAAACGTTTTTGGAACAGAGCCAAAGGATGGAAAACCGCGGAAGAATAAAAAAGTCAGGGATTGGTCAGTGCATGGTCAGAATCTGGCAGAATTCATTGAATATTTCGGACTCAACAAGTATCACGATGACGTAGAAATTCCTACACAAGTACTTTCATCTCCAAGGAGTGTAGTAGCCGCCTTCCTGAAAAGGGCTTTCGAAAGTGATGGCTCTTGCGTTTATGACAGGGTGACTATAGACAGCGTTTCCACTAAATTTATAGCGCAGATCCAGCAGCTACTGCTGAAATTCGGCATACTCTCAGCAATCCACACGTCAAAAAGACATAAGCCGGGGAAGAATATACACGTTCTCGATATAACAGACTTGAGAAGTCTGGTAAGATTTAAGAAAGAAATAGGATTTGTCTCGTCCGATAAAAATAGACACGTTGGTATACTCATACATAAGATGGACAGAATGAATGGCAAAGGAAACACTCAGTTCAGTTCAAAATACAGATGGGTGGATAGTACGCATGTGGAGACTCCTCTTACAGATATCATACCGCTTGGAAAATTACCGGTTTATGACTGTGAGACGAAATCGCATTCGTTTGTTGCGAACGGTTTCGTGGTTCACAACTGTTCGGAGCAGCCCCTCGAAAATTATGGTGCGTGCGATTTAGGCGCAATAAACCTCTCCAGCTTCGTCTCGGGAGAATTCACTGAGGGAGCATCCCTGAACTGGGATGACTTGGAAAAGACGGTAAGGTACGGCGTGAGGTTTCTCGACAATGTGCTCGACTACAGCTACGACAGGCACGCTCTCAAGGCGCAGGCAGAGGAGACGGTATATGCAAGAAGGATAGGTCTGGGTATAATGGGAATGGCCACGATGTTTGTCAAGCTTGGCCTCAGGTATGACACAGAAGAGGCGGTAAAGTTCACGGACGACCTATTGAAGAGGGTAAAGGAGCTGGCTTACGACGAGAGTTCCAACATAGCAAAGGAGAAAGGTGCATTTCCAGCGTTCGTAGCTGACAAGCACCTCGGTAGGGAGTTCGTCGGGAGGCTCAATGATTCCCTGAAAGATAAGATACGCAAACAGGGACTGAGGAACGCGTGTATACTCACCGTGGCGCCAACCGGGTCCATATCCTCCATGGCTGGGGTAAGCGGAGGGATAGAGCCGATATTCGCGCTCAGCTACACAAGAAGGTCAGAATCCTTGTCGAATGAATACTTCGAGGTGTTCGATCCTGTAGTCAAGGAGTACATGGAAAAGTTCAGTATAAAGGACAAGAAAGACCTGCCGGACATTTTCGTGACAGCTCACAAGATAGACCCAATCTTCAGGGTTAAGATGCAGGCAACCATCCAGAAGCATATAGATTCTTCGATATCATCCACAGTAAACCTCGCCGCATCGGCTGATGAGGAGACGGTCAACAAAATATATTTCTATGCATGGGAGATGGGCTGTAAATCCATAACAGTCTACAGAGAAGGGTCGAAACAGGACATCCTTAAGTCTAAAGACGAAGAAAGCGAGGAAAAAGGGGAGAATCTGTTGGACGAAGGCAGGCCTTTCCTTCTGAGCGGGACGACCATACGGCTCCCGACCAACGAAGGTACGATGTATCTGACCGTCAACAAGAACGGGGACGGCAGGATAAAAGAGATATTCATAGACATGGGTAGGTCCGGTGAGGCGCAGAAGAGCTACACTGAGGCGCTAGGCAGGCTGATAAGTATATATCTGCAAGGCGGTGGTGACATCGTCAGGATAATAAAGACTCTGAAGGGTATAAAAGGAGGGAACTCAATGTGGTTCAACGGCATACAGATATTCTCCGTCCCCGATGCTGTGGCCAAAGGTATAGAACTTACACTAAGAAACAAGAACCCAGAGAAGGACAACGCCACTCTCCACGGCGTGCTCAACAATGACGACAAGCTCGCCGACGGAAAGCCCGTCATGTGCCCGAAGTGCGGCCAGGCCACTCTTATCTACGAGAACGGGTGCTTCGTCTGCAAATCGTGCGGTTACACCAAATGCGAGTGAGGGAAAGCTATTAAAATAAACGGGTTATCTAAACTAAATGGAAATAGAGGTACTGGAAAAAGACGACAAGTCAATAAAATTCAGAGTTAGGGGAGGCTCCCAATCCGTCCTGAATCTTCTGAAAGAGGAGGCAGACAACGCGGAGGGAGTAACCTTCGCAGGCTTCGTTTTGGAGCACCCTCTGGAAAAATCCTCCATATTCGTGATAAAAGGCGAGAAGGACGTCGATAAGCTGTTCAAGAAGGTGCTCTCGAACACAAAGAGCGACCTGGACGATGCCAAGAAGGCGATTGCAAAACTTTTTAAATAGCTCGGCGTAAATCTAATGATGGATGCCAAACGGGCAGTCTCTTACCTGCTGTCGGGAAACAACGTATATTCAATACTTTTTTATATAATTGTAATCTACGTCGTGGTAACGTACGTAGCGCTGCCATCGGTTTACGCCCTGTCGCCGCTCGACTACATAAGCGCCGTGGTGTCCAGCAGCATGGTGCATTCGTACCCGTCTATTCAGCTGACCTATTACGACTGGCTCGAGTTGCACGGGTACAACATGTCGGCAGTCTCCAGCTGGCCTTTTCCCGGCGGCATACCGTTGGGATCTATCGCCCTCGCTTACAAGGTCCAGCCGTCGCAGATAGATGTGGGTGACGTGATAATATACAGGGTAGAAGGCACCGGCGAGGACATAATACACAGAGTCGTGAACGTGACCGTCGTTAACGGGGCATACTACTACACGACCAAAGGCGACGCCAATCCGTATTCTCTTCCATTCGAATACAATATCCCGTACGGGAACGTCGTGGGCAAGGTAGGCCAGGTTATACCGTACCTCGGGTACCCCAAGTATTTATTGTACACCATCACCAGCTATATATGAAAATGAAAAACAAGAGAGTCATAGTACTTACTGGTATGCCCGGCAGCGGCAAGTCCCTGGCAGCGAAAATACTGGCGTCTAAGAGAGTCCCCTCCGTCGGCATGGGCGACGCCGTCAGGAATGAAATGAACAGGCTCGGGTTGAAAATAACTAACCGCACGCTCAGGAACTTCGCCAAGGACCGCAGGAAAAAGTTCGGGGACAAGTACGTCATAAACCTGGTCAAGAAGGAGATCGCGAAGGAATTCGAAAATAGCGACACAATAATCCTGGATGGCTCCAGGAACATACTCGAAGTTAACGAGATAGTCGAGGAAGGGTACACGGCCGTTGTGCTCGGAATAATAGCCGACAAGATGGTCAGATTCGGAAGGATAGTCAGAAGGAAGAGGGCAAAGGAGGATTTCTCGTCCCTCTCAGAATTCGAATGGAGGGAGAAACTCGAGCTCGGCTACGGCGTTGCCGAAGTCATAGCGGTCTCTGACTATTATATACTCAACAATTCCAGCGAGAAGGAATTCAAGAGGAACCTCTCGAGGATGCTGTCTATCGTGAAAAAGCTATAGGCTCACTATAAAAGAACCGCCTACTCTTTCCATCTTCGCGTTCGACCACAGCGACCCCTGCCTGAAGCGGAGTTCTACTTCCCTGTTCTTCACGTATATCTTCCTGTCGATGTCAACGTCCATAGGCGGCTCGTCCACAAGTATCCTTCCTTTAGGCACGTCGACGTGTATGCCCAGCACGCATTCGTCTATCAGATACGGCAGCAGCCCGATTGACCAGGCCTGCGAAGGGCAGCCTTTCGGTTCTCCGTCCGGCTGGAATATCTCGTTTATCCTGGCGGTGCACTGCGAACCGAAATTTCTTCTCTGCAGGATGTCGAAGCATTTCTGTCCTAAATCTATCCTGCCGTACCTGTATGAGCATGCAGCCAACACCGACGTCGTGAACGGCCAGATCGCGCCGTTGTGGTAGCCTTTCGGAGAGAATGCCGGGTCCTTTTGGGAGACCGATGTCGGTCCGTAGTCTGTCATCATTTCCGAGTCGATGTTATTGAGTATCTCCTTCCCAGTCTGTGCGTCCGCGTCTCCGAACAGCAGGAGGAAGATCTGGTTTATGCTGTCGACATCGACGTCCAGCTGGTCTGCGAAATGGCCGGTCCTATAATACCTCTTGAGGCCCCCGCGTATCCCGTTCGAGAGCCTGTAGAAAGCGCCGTCGTCTTTTGCGACCTCTGAAATATCGGAGAACGCCCTTCCCCACAGCACCTGTATCTCCAAGGAGTATCTCCTGTCGGCTGAATCCATCCATGTCTCCCTGCCCCTGTCGTGGACCAGCCCGTCTTCGATTCTCCTCGACGCCGCCTCTGCTAACTTTCTAGCGGCAGGCAGCAGCTCTTCTAGCGTCGCGGAATCCCCTGTCCACTTGTAATATCTTATCAGGTTGATTATGAACAGTGCCGGTACGTCCATAGGATAGTTGCCGCCATCAGCAACGTTTGGGAGCCCGTTGTCTGTCGCCATTGCCGCTATCCCAATCAACAAGTCCCTGACAAACTTCGTGTTGTTTATCGATAGGAACGACGGAGCGATCATCAAAGCGTCCCTCAGCCAGAACTGGTTGAAATACGGAAAACCCGCGTATATCTTCTTGCCCATCATGTCCGCGTACGAATATATCCCGTCTATTACGTCTTTGTAGAAGTCGGAGTCGATGAAGTTCATGCCCCCGTACGCCGAAACGGTGGCGTTTATCAGGTCCCCGTGCTGTTTGCTGTGGTAGAGCCTGTTTTTGACGGCCTTGTACAGCTGGTCCCTGTCCATGTCCTCCGACGAGAGTATGATTGTGAACTCTTCCCTCTCCTTCAGGTCGGCAGAGATTATTCCAGGCACGTATTTGTTCTGCACGCTGCCGTCGTCCATATATTTGGTCAACCCTTTCTCGATGGCGTACCTTCCCGGGGAATGTATGCCGTAGTATTCCTTCTTCTCAAACCTTCCCCTGTCATAGAGCACGAAGCCGGTCCTGCCCCCGTTCTCCGCGCTTATCTTGTAGTCTTCAACGGCGGACGTGCCGTATACCTTCCCTTTCACGTAGTTCTCGCTCCTGTCTCTCAGATTCACGCCAACCTCTGCAGCGACGCTGCAGGCGAATTTCGGTTTCAAGGTTATTATGACCTTTTTGTCGGTGCACACCACCTCCTCTTCGACTTTTCCCCTACCGGTACTGTAGATTATCTTGGAGAACTGGGAATTGTAGTATTCGAAGCCTTCCGCGTTTCTTTCCGAGAGCGGTTCACCGTCCAGCGAGAAAGCGAAATAGTCGAAATATTTAGTCGGCCCGTCCCATACCCCGCACCATTTGGACCCGAATTCCCCGTTGTTGAAGCGGAAAAGGAATGTGCCGTCCTTGGACAGAACGTGCAGGACCGGTGCCATACCTAATGGAGTAAATATTGATTAAAATATCTAACGTATTCATATTAGGATGGAGATGGAGGACTTCCCTTTCAGGACGAGGAAAGGCGTCCCAGCCGCGTTCTACGGCGATTACGCCGTCGTCGGTGACGTTCACGTCGGCTTCGAGCGCAGGTTCGGCTCGGAGGGGTTCAACGTGTGGGACAAGACGCAGGAGCTTTTGGACGAAATAATATCGCTCGGTTCCAGAAAACTGATAATACTCGGCGACTTAAGGGACGATTACGCCGAGATAAAACCGGACGAAGGGGGGATACTTTTCAGGTTCATGAGCCTGCTGTCGGACAGGTTCGGCGAGATAGTGATAACTAAGGGCAATCACGACGGTGGGCTGATAAAGCTAACCCACAGGCTCCGAAACGTGTCTTTGGAGCGCGAATTCGTATCCGGCGACGTCGGGTTCATGCACGGCCACAGCATGCCGTCCAGACATCTCGCGGAGAGCGTGAAGACAGTCTGCTTCGGCCACCTCCACCCCTCTCTCGTCGTGAGGGACGCCAACGGAGTACCATACAAGAACGACTGCTGGCTGCTGATGGACGTCGCTCTCCCTGCTGGAAAATACGGCAGGAGAAGGCTAGAACACGGCATCTGCTTTCCTAAATTCAACAAGTACATAGGCAGTACCGATTCTATCGACGATATAGGGTTGATGAAATACGCGGAAGTGACGCACAGGCTGACGACCAGTCTCATGTTAGTCTGACGGGCATCCGATACATTATCAAAAAAGCTATTAAAGACAGATAACACCTATTAATAGTATGAATCCGGGCGAATTTTGGGCGTTCATAATAGGGGTCGCGGCCATAATAATACTCTTCTTCCTTAGCGAATTCGTACCGAGCCTTTATTACGTATTTTTGATAGTCCTTTTCGCGGTGGCTGTATCCGTGTTTTTCATAACTACTGTCAAGAAATATACGCAGTTCGAGAGGGGCATAATATTCAGGCTCGGGAAGTTCAACAGGATAGCCGGACCAGGGTGGGCGATAGTCGTTCCGTTCTTCGAGGAGGAGTACAAGAAAGTCGACGTCCGCGTCAAGATGCTGGATGTGAATTCTCAGGAGGCGTTCACGGCTGATGATATAAAGCTTATGATAGAGGGGACTATATACTACCAAATAACCGACCCAGAAAAAGCGACCCTCCAGATAGACAACTACGGCCAGGGGCTCTCTACGCTCGTCCAGTCGTCTATAAGGAACGCGATAGCATCGCTGACGATGAGGCAGGTCTTCGGAAACCTGGACAAGCTCAATGACATACTCGCAGACGCTATAAGGCACACAACATGGAAGTGGGGGATAGACGTCCCTTCAGTCCAGATAAGGACTGTGGCTCCTCCTTCGGAAGTCATACAGGCGATGCAGCAGCCGGAAATAGCCGCCAACCTTCTTCAGGCGCAGAGGTTCAAGGCGGACGCCCAGAAGATAGTCATGGAAGCCATAGGAGAGGGGGGAAAGTCACTGGACGACAGGTCAGTGATGTACCTGTACCTTCAAGCGCTCAAGCAGATGGGTGAGTCGAGCTCGTCCAAGATAGTTCTTCCGATGCAGTTCATGCAGAATGCCGGCAGCATGCTCGGAGGTGTCGCCGGACTCTCCGCAGCCGGATTAGCTTCGCTCGGCGGGCAGCAGAACGTGCAGAACGTGATAGACAAGATAAAGGACAAGATATCGCAGTCCGCCCAGCAGTGACGCAGGTTCGTTACTTTTCCAGGTTTCCTCGTATAGCCGCGCTACCGTCAGGCTGCGAAGTTGACCGGATGTTTAGAAGCAATTTAAATCTGAGAATTCTATTATAGGAATGCGCGCTGTGCCTCTGTAGCTCAGCGGTAGAGCGTCTGCCTTGTAAGCAGAAGGTCGCGAGATCATCACTCGCCAGAGGCTTGAAGAAATGGAAAGCAAGTTCGTAGACATCCACGCGCACATGAGCGATAAGGCGTTCGGCCACGTGGCCAGCCTGTTCTCTGACCTCGAGGACGGCTTCATCGTGCTTAACGCCGGCGAGAACCACGCCGACAACGAGAGGACATTCGAACTGAGCAGAAAGCACACGAACATACTTCCCTGCGCAGGTTTCCACCCGAACTCCATGTACGATAAGCCGTTGTCGGAGGTGGACAGGGAATTCGAACTTGTCGCCAAAGACATAGACCGTGCGTTCGCCGTGTCGGAGATAGGGCTGGATTACCGGGGAAAGGACGAGAGCAGCAGGTTCATACAGAAGAAATATTTCGAGGACATATTAAGGCTGGCGGAGAAGGAGGGGAAGGTGTGCATAGTGCACAGCAGGAAGGCCATAGACGACGTACTATCGGCGATAACCTCCTTCAGAGTTAAGGTGATAATACACAATTTCGAGGGGAACCTGTCACATCTCGCCAGGGCTACGGACATGGGCGTCGGTATCAGCATCTCCACAGGTTTCCTGAAGTTCAAGCGCGACAACGTCATAAAGAACGCAAACGCAGACAGCCTCTTTGTGGAGACCGACTCGCCGGTACTCTCCCCGGATGAGAGGGCGAACACACCGCTGAACCTCCCGAGAATAATAGAATATATGTCGCTTCTGAGGAACACAGGCTTTAACCTATTAAAGGACAAACTATATAATAACTTTGAGAGGTTTTTCAATGGTTGAAATCACGTTTTTGGGCACAGCTTCGGCTTTTCCAACTGCGTCCAGGAACCACCCGTCGGTGTACGTATCGCTCGGTGGCGCCAAGGTCCTGCTGGATTGCGGGGAGGGCACGCAGAGGCAGATAAGGAGGGCCGGCCTTAGCCCGGCGATAGACTATATCTTCATAACCCACTGGCACGGCGACCATTCTCTCGGAGTGGGGGGCATACTGCAGAGCCTGAACATGATTAACAGGAGGGAGCCTCTGTTCGTGTACGGGCCCGCAGGTACGAATTCCAGGATGGCGCACCTGTCAAAGACTTACCAGTTCCATTCAGCAGTCAAAGTGGTATCGAAACCGGTGGACGCGCCAAAGGAGAGCGTAATCGCCTCCATCAACGACTATGACGTGTACGCCCTCAACGTGAAGCACGCCGTTAAGTGCTTGGCTTACAAAATAAAGGAGAGGGACACCCTAAACCTCCGCGAGGACCTCCTCAAGAAGTACGGTATAAAACCTGATCCTATCCTGAAGAGGCTGAAGGAGGGAAAGGACGCGGTCTACAACGGAAGGAAGCTGCCGCACAGACAGTTCACATACGTCAAGAAAGGAAGATCCGTGGTGTACGTGACAGACTTGGCATATTCCGATTCCGTAGGAAGGTTCGCCAGGGACGCAGACGCCTTGGTGATAGAGGCGACCTTCTCGTCGTCGATGGGAGAAAAAGCCGGCTCTTATTTCCACCTGACCGTAGAGCAGGCACTCAAAATAGCCAAGAGGGCGGGCGCGAAGAAGGTCTACCTGGTCCACACCAGCCAGAGATACGAGAACGACGACGCTTTGGTGAAGGAAGCTGCCGCCATGAAGGAAAAGCTGGAGCTCGGCGCAGATGTTTTTTTCCCCAACGACCTGGACAAAATCGAAATATGAGAGGAAAGTTATTTAAATAAGACGCTTTTTATCTCTAAGATATGGACTCTCTGACAGTAAGCGTCGTAGGACCGTACAAATCCGGAAAGACCACTCTGGTCAACAAACTCCAGCAGAGGAAAGGGGCAGAGGAGGATGTATCGTTCTACTACTTCAAGTACTCCAGCAAGAACGTGACGCTGATAGACACGCCGGGAGACATGGACGTGCCCACCACGATAGGCTCCGTACTGTCCATATCCGACGCTGTAATACTCTGCGTATCGCCGGATATAGGGATAAACTTCCAGGTAGGAGAACAGATAATAATGGCGGCCTCTCTTGGAATCAGCAGGGGCATCGTCTGCATAACCAAGACAGACATATCGACAAGCGAGGAAGTGGAGAGGCTCTCGGCAAAGATAACCGCGCTGCTGAAGGGCACGTCGATGGAAAACTTCGAGATAGTCCCTATAGACATAAACAACGAGCAGAACATAGCCGACGTGCGTGCGAAGGTCGCAGCCATACCGTACGATGGCGGAAACACCGGCAAGCCGTTCAGGATACTCATAGACCACGCTTTCGAATCCAAGGGGATGTCGGTTGCTGTCGGGACGCTATCGACGGGAAAGATATTTGTGCACAGCGATGGCACTATAGTACCGTCCCCGTTCACCAAGGACATCTCGATAAATTCTATACAGATAAATCAGGAGGACAGGCAGTCTGCCGAGGCCGGGGACAGAGTCGGAGTTTCGATAAAAGGCGTATGGCCGTGGGACCTTCCCAGAGGTGTCGAGATAAGACAGAAGGGCAGCTTCAGGGACTTGGATTCCGGAACCCTTAGGATAGAGGTGCCGCCCCTGTACAAGCAGCCGCTGGTCGACGGCGCTCTGCTGACTCTCATCTGCAACTGGCAGAGCGTTTCCGTAACGCTCTCCGGCGTGAAGAGGGAAGGCGACGTCGTGACGGCGTCTTTCACGGCAGACAAGAACTTCTGCTTCGACGGCAGCGACAGGATACTCCTCCTAAACAAAGACCTGCCGATAAGAGTCCTAAGGATAGCCGGAAAAGCCACTGTCCAGTGACTTAATCCGGCCATTCCATTATTTATACAGGAATGGTTTTTATTATTGTATCGTTATGATAGAATTCGAGAAATTCGAAGGCGAGATAAGGACAGATTACAGGACCGGCAGCAGGGTGATATTCTCCCCGATACGCGACAAGAAACCCATGGACTTCTCAACCGCGGTGGGAAAATGGGAATCGGACATATCTAGGTGCCCGTTCGAATACGCCAACGACTCGCTCAACAGGACCATAAAATACATAGGCGGCGACAGGTATTCCTGGAAGCTGCGCGCCATAGAGAACAAATTTCCATTCACATTCCCCGACCTAGGCCTCTTCTCTTCCGGGGCTTTCCTGAAGAAATCTACGCCGTTCGGTTACTCCGAAGTGCTCGTGGAAACTCCCGTCCACGATCTGCCGTTCGAGGAGATAGGCGAGGAAGAAAGGATACTTTGGCTTGAAAACATAGTAGAGAGGGAGGAGGCTCTCTATTCCAGGGACGGCATAAAGTACGTGTACGTCTTCAAGAACGAGGGGCCTGGCAGCGGCGCCAGCCTCTTTCACGCCCACAGCCAGATAATGGCTTTCCCCGACGTCACGCCGGCGATAGCCACGGAGGCGGAGAGGATAAAGGAGAACCTCAAGAAGACCGGTAAGTGCCTTTACGAGGAGGCGCTCCCGGAGGAAAAGGACAGGCTCCTGATAGAGAACGGCACCTGCGTGGCTTTCGCCCCGTTCGCGTCAAAGTTCACGGCGGAGACCGTTGTGATGCCCAAGAGACACGTTAACTACGCCGCAGGCCTGTCTGAAGGGGAGGTAAGGGATATGGTGAGGCTCCTCTCATCGGTTATATCCGTAAACAAGAAGCTATTCGGGCGCCTTCCTTATAATTTGGTCTTCCACGAGCTGAAATCCGAGAAGGACTTCCACTTCCACATAGAGATATACTACAGAGTCATAACATTTGCAGCCGTCGAGTTCGCCGGGTTCTACACCAACCAGCTTATCCCTGAAACCTACGCGGATATATTCTCCAAGGAAATGGATGTGGCAGGTAAGCAGGGTTCTGGGAAGGACGCAGGGAGATAGGTTTACCCATTTTTGCCGAGTATGCTCCAGTCCCTGTCAGGGTAGCGCTTGGCGAGTTCTTCGGCTACTTCTTTCTGGAACCCTTCCGGTTGTCTCTTCAGGCTTTCGACGAATCTAACGATAGTCTTTTCCTCCACGTTATGGGAGAGCCATTCACCCACGCTGCCGAAATTTCTCTCTATATATCGGGTGCCGTCCGCCCCTTTGTAATCGAATGCGTACGCTTCCGTCTTCCTGTTCTCGTCCAGGCACTGCATCATCAATCCGTCTTCTATGTCTATCTCGTTGCGATCCTTGCGCGGGGTGGCCGTTTTGAGGTAACCTATGCTGTACTTGTTCAATATGTATATGCCAGACCACGTAGCACGGTATTTCCCGTCCGGCGTCCTGCACCCGTCTATGAACTCCTTGTCCTCCTCCTTTCTCGGCTTCTGCCTTATCTCCATTATCTTAATCAGTCCATTCCCGCAGTATTCGCCTCTTATCATACCGCCTTCCCTTGCGCTGTCCATGTCGAGTACACTACTGGACACAATGTCGTTCTCACCGTCGAATCTGGACAGGATATTCTCGAGCAGGCTCTTCTCCCCCTTCTCTTTGGGCTCGAGTATCAAGTCCCCGAGTATTACCGCGTAGTTGTCTTTGCCGATATACCTCTCCGCGCTTATAACCGCGTCGCCCGGGCCCCTGGGTTTTCCGGTCTCCGCGTTGTTCGATTGGTAGACTATCTCCACTTTCACACCCTTCTTCGCGAATTCGCCCTTGAGGTGGCCGTTTATGTAGTCATTCTGCACCTGGAATATACCTTTTATCTTCGGGTCGTTCTTGTATCCCAAAACCGTCTTTTCATCGTCTTCCCTTGAGACTATAACAACGTCCCTTATCCCGGCATTGTAAGCTATGTCGACCTGGTGGTAAAGAATAGGGTACGAACCGTACGGGAGCATTGTCTTGGGCATGTAGCTGGTGAAAGGTTGGACCCTGCTGCCGGCACCGGCGGCAAGAATTACTGCCTTACTCACCTTCGGTTCCATCCCAAGCAATAATAATATCTATGAGAACGATATAGATATAAATACTTATTCTATCATAGTAACTTTCAAATGGACCAACAGACTCCAGCCCGCCGTCCTAGCGGGCTCCTCTGGCGCTTTTGATGCGTTCGTACGCCCTCCCAACAATCTTCTGCGTTATAGATATGTCGAGGTAGGAAGTGGCAATCGACATGCAGTAGAGCATCGGCATACTTATCAGGGCGTGCTGGGCGTACACTACACTGTATTCTGTGGCAGGTATTATTGCCGTGGATCTGGCTATTTCCAAAGCCGCGTATGTCAGCGGCGCGGCCGCCGCAGCGGCCAGACCGAATTTTATCTTTCTCCCGCTGTACACGAACCCACCGATAACGCGCTCTAGCAACTTCTTACAGGCCCCTTCACTCCCGCGCTTTCGCCCGCGCGTTTCTCGCGGTTCTAACAGTATACCCTCCAGACCTCTGTTCGACATCGTTTTTTCCTAGGCACTCATATTATTTACCCTTTTTCTGACCTGCAAAAAGACAGCAAGGTTTAAATTGCGCACTGCCGTATAAAATTAATTATGGCCGCGGAGAAGACGCTGATAATGATAAAGCCGGACGCTATAGAGAGGAAGCTCGCCGGTACAATCCTGTCTTATTTCGAGAACGCCGGTTTTGGCATCGTAAGGCTGAAAAAAGGAAGGCTGTCCGAAAGCATCGCCGTGAAGCTTTACAGAGACACCGAAACTCAGCTGACCGGTATGGGCAACAAGACACTCGAGTCGATGACATCAGCTGGTTTCTCAGATGAGATAGAGAAGATATTCGGATCAAAGGAGCCTTACGAAATAGGCAAAAAACTGATACAGTGGACGAGAAAATTCATGACGTCCACCGACATAATAGCGATGATACTGGAAGGGGATGACGCGGTGCGAAAGGGGAGGGAGCTCATCGGCAAAACAGACCCTTCCAAGGCGGAGAAGGGCACGATAAGGGGAGACTTCGCCGACGACTCCATCCTGAACGCAAACAGGGAAGGAAGAGCCACAAGGAACCTTGTCCACGCATCAGACTCAGACGGGGCGGATATAGAGACCAAGTTGTTCGAGAAAGAATTCTTCTAAAAAGCCGCGGTTCTTACGGCTATGCTGAAATCAAGCCCTACTGTTGGTTCTGTAGCGGATCGTTTTGACCGAGCGCGCCCCGAGTCACTTGGGAGGGCCGCCTTTCATCGCTTTTTGGCGTAGTTCCACTAGCTCGTTTAAAACATGCAGAGTGAGACTCGACAAGCTTTTTAATTCCCCCTTACTTTAATATGCATGGCACCTTGCGGCCAGAAGTCCCAATCGGCCTTAGAATACATGATGACATATGGCTGGGCCATCCTCATAATAGTTATAGCCGCAGCCATAATGTACGAGATGGGTATATTCAACATAAGCCCCCCGGTCAGCCTGGTGATAAGCGGATTCTCCGGCATAACGGTTTCTACAGCCTCGATGAGCAGCAGCCAGATGGGCCTGCAACTTCAAAATATAGCTGGCAGTGCAATAACCATAGACAGCCTTAACGCTACAGCCGGCGGCAACACATACACTACCTATACATGCGATAGCAGCAAGCTGGACGAAGGCGGGTCTACACTGTGTTACATCTCTGGAAACTTTGGGTCCACTAACTCTTTTTCGTCCGTGAAAGTCGACGTCTTGTACACCTCGAGCAACGTTTTCAGCACCAATTACATGTCATCCGGTAGCATCGGCGCCAAGATAGCGCCGTTCATCAGCGGAGGGCCTTTTCAGGCGACAAACGACATCGCGTACGTAAGCAGCTGGACAGGCACGCTCGCGGAGATAAACACTACCGACAACAAACTGATAACTACAATCGGCAATCCGACGTGGGGCGTATCACAGATAGCTTTTTCAGCGAACGGCAGCATAGCTTACGAACCTGACGGCTGGTCGACCTTGGGGGTGTTTAGCACGCAGAATTTCAGCCTGATAAAGAAGTACTGGACGGCTGGATGCGGCGACTTCTATATCGACGTACCGCCAAACTCGAAATACGCCTTTGTCTCTCTCGAAGGCTGCGGACAGAACGCGGTGGACGTGGTCAACCTGTCGAATCCTAGCACTTTCTCAGATTTCAAACATATAGGCACTCTGGGGAGCCCGCAGGAGATGGTCACGGCGAGCAACGGGGACATATACGTAGCCGACTCCGGTTCGAACGCGGTCTCTGTGGTAAATCCAGCAACCATGACGAACGTGGGCAACATAACCAGCATAGGCGCCCCTAACGCTTTCGATATAGCGTACGACAGCAAGACGAACGACGTATACGTCCCATCCGGCTACGACAATTACAACAATATCTCGGTGATTAGCACTTCTACAAATTCTATCGTCGGTAACGTGAGCGGCATAGGCTACGACCCGCAGTTCATGGCTATGAGCAACACAGGAAAATTCCTCTACATATCGAATTCATTTGACTGGGGAAACACACAGGGCAGCGTGTCAGTCATGAACTCCTCGTCCTACGTAGTTGTGAAGAACATACTTGTCGGCCACAATCCTCTCGGCATTACTGTGGCGCCGGACGGCTATATATATGTTGTCAATTCGAATTCCAACACAGTCTCGGTGATAGACAACACCACCCTGCAGGTAGTGCAGACGATAAGCGGGAACGGGCTAAATTCCCCGCAGGACGTGGCCGTGACGGACAACGAGATATTTGTGACAAACTGGAACGGGAACACCGTTTCGGTGTTCTCTTACCCGTCGGGAACCCCTACGACAACTATAAGCGTGCAGTCAAACCCGTATGTCCTCGCTGTCTCCCCCACCAACTCTTCAGAGGTTTACGCATCAAATTACGGCTCCAACACAGTCTCGGTGATAGACGCAGCGACAAATTCCCTGGTGATGGACATAGGGAGTATCAACTGCAACAATCCCGAAGGAATCGCGTTCACCCCAAACGGGCAGTACGCTTACATAGCCTGCTACAGCAGCAATGAAGTTTCCGTCATAAATGCCGTCACTAACACCTATTCGACTGTGATAGGGAGCGTGACTCACGGCGGGTGTATCAGGGCTGTGACAGTCTCCCACGATGGTAATTATGTTTACACAGGGGCGTGGTGCCAGAACAATGCGGACGTTACAAAGATTTACACGGCCAACAACACAATAGCCCTCGAGCAGTATTACCAGGGCACCGACTTGTCCTCCCTCATGTTTTCAAGCGGAGGTAGCCGTCTTTTCGCGCTTTTTCACTGGCATGAAGAGAGCCCGCTCGTCGTATACAACCCCGTGAACCTGCAGGTCGAGACCAGGGTGGGCAATCTCCTCACCATCTGCTCAGGAAGGATTGCGATATCACCAAACGGCGAGTACGCTGCAGAGATGAGCGGTGACTGCAACAACGAAGGCGCCGCAATGTCTATGATAAATTTGACATCACACAAGGTAATGTACACCGTCAATACTGGCTGGGGCGGAAACGCTTTCTTGGCGTTCAGCAACGACAACAGGCTGGCTTATCTGAGCACGGGTGCTATAATAGAGGCGGTGAATGTCTCCGCGGGCGTATTGCAATATTCGTACGTATCTGGCGGCTGCCCCGGTCCGATAACCGTTTCCCCGAACGGAACGGTGTACGAGACCTTTACATGCGGAAACAGCTGGCTTACTACAATAGGCAACAACGGTGTTGCAATCTTTACGCCGCAATTGAGGCTGATTAGATACGTTTACGGTCCGGGAATAGCGATATGGGGCCTGGCGACTTCTCCTGATCTGTCAAAATTGTACATAAGCGGCAGCGGTTCCTCCATGACGTATATGTGGACGGGTTCCAACCACATACCGATTCCGCCGTCGTGCAATGTCCCTTGTAGTGGCGACCTTGGCCTCGTGCAGGACGGGAACCTTATGTACTCCGTGCAAAATTCCTGGTCGCTCCCGTCGGTAGCTGTTCAAAACCTGTCCGTATCCAACGACGGTTCACCCTCTTTTATGCCCCTGACCGATATATACCTCAACAATACATTACCACACGCCATAGCTATAACACCCGATAAGTCCCTCCTCTACGTGGCGTCCAGCATAATCAGCGGGAACTATAACAAGAACGGCGGGCTCCTCACAAATTCCACAGTCTCCGTCATCTCGACAGCAAGCAACGCGTTGATAGATACGATAACCGCGCCGGGCTGTCCCCAATTCGTTAAGGTGACACAGAACGGAAAATACGCGCTTGTCGACACGCAGTGCTTGCCGTCCAGTTCTCTGCTGTTTATAGACACGCAGACCAATTCCATAGTCAAAACACTGCCACTAGGCGGCTGCCTTAACTGGCTGACTTCAAATGCGAACAGTACGATAGCGTACGTCGTGAACTCGTGCGCTAACCAGGTAGACGTTGTGAACCTTACATCGCTGTCGGAGATAGACGCTGTAGGAGGGGGAGGGCTCAACAACCCACAGGGAATAGCCCTCACCACAGACGGCAAATTCGCGTATATCGCGAACTGGAACACCAATCAAATATCGGTCCTCAACACGTCGGCTGCGATATCCGACCCCTCCAACGCGTTTCTGACGCCAATAACGATACCGCAGGCAAATAACTGGAGGGCAGTGGTCATAGGGGCGGGGCACTCTTCTGGTTGAATATGAGAATGAACCCTATAACCAAACTCAAGGACTGGCTGGAGCTTTACAGGTTCAAGAGAGACGTCGCAAGGACCCTCAGTCCTGTCGGCAGGAAGTCCGAACTGTTTGAAGGCTTCAGCAAGAGAATCAGGAGAAGATTGCCTGTAAGAGGGGAGAATGTAAAGCTAGGGAAAATAAAAGGGGTGGAAGAAAGACTGGTAAGGAGATCTTTGTCGATAAAGCCCATGTCCGCCAGGATTCCGAGACAGAAAATATACATACGCATCAGGAAACCGGAAGTCCGCCTGCCGTCCGTAAGAGCGCCACGAAGGGAGATAATCCTCGCGCTGGTGGTTGTGCTTGCGACTATGGCTTTTCTCTCGGCATGGCGCCTGGGTTATCTCAACTTCAATTTTTCCGTTTCAAGTACGCACGGGGCCAGACCAGCGGGAGGATCGGCGCAGCCCCACCAAAATAACAATGACGTCTACGTAAACTACCTGAATATGATGACCGATTTTTCCGACAACCAGTACGTTTATTTCACAATATCCCCCTCGTCGAGTTCTTTCAACGTCACTCCAGGCAGCCGCGAAACCCTGTCATTCGACATGTCCATCCCGAAAGGCATACAGAACGCGCCGTCGTCGGTCACACTCACGAATATCTCGGTGAACACTACCGGTTTCTCTATTCTGAACGAGACTCCCAACCCTCCCATGACAGTTGGTGGGAGCTCCACAGTCCTGCTGACGCTGGTCATCGGGACCCCAAACTCGCCATATTACGGCCCGCTGGACCTGGTGTTTTACCTTACGCCGAATTACGCGGCAACAAATTCCAGCGGCAGTCCGTTGCCTGGCAACTCTTCCAGCCCGTAGCGTTCCGGCGCTGGATTAGTTAGCTTTATTAGTGTGGATAATATATTCAATAGGATAGATTCGGGGTGAATGTCTGTGAGATCTCCTATATGTGCATTTCTGGGACACGTAGACGCCGGCAAGACGAGCATAATGGACTCGGTGAGGGATACTTTCTCTGCCTACAAGGAGACCGGCGGGCTGACACAGAACATAGGCGTCACCGAGGTGCCGACTGACAGGATAGAGGAGATAGCCGGCGGACTGCTCAAGAAATTCAGCGTCCAGGTCAAGACACCCAGCATAATATTCGTTGACTCTCCCGGTCACGAAGCTTTCGTTACGCTGCGCCAGAGAGGGGCTTCGATAGCGGACCTCGCGATACTCACAGTCGACATAATGGAAGGCATACAGAAGCAGACAATAGAATCCATAGAGATACTAAAATCGTACAAGACCCCTTTCTTGGTTGCGCTCACAAAAATAGACACTATAAGGGGCTTCCCCACTGTGAAGGACGCGTCTTTTTCCGATCTGCTGTCAAAATCCGGGCAGTCATACGCGGAGAGCCTCGACGAGAGGCTCTACAAGCTGGTGTCCGACTTGTCCAACTATTCATTCCAGGCCGAGAGGTACGATAGGGTCAAGGATTTCACCAAGGAGATAGCCATAATACCCCTCTCCTCTGTAAACAATGTGGGTGTGATGGACCTTCTCGTTATGATAATAGGTCTGGCGCAGAGATACATAGGGCTCGAAGCGCAGGGCGGTGACAGCGCGGCTGTAATAGAGGAAAAGGCTGTCAAAGGGATGGGGAAGATATACGACGCGATAGTATATTCCGGGACTGTCTCGGTCGGCGACAGAGTGGTGTCCCAGACGATGGACGGCCTGCGCGAGAACAAGGTAAAAGGCATAATGAGGCTGGTGCCGCTCGTCGAGAGCCGCGAGAATTTCGGCAGGTACGAGAACGTGAAGTCGGCTTCGGCGGCTACTCCAGTCAGAATGATACTCCAAGAGCCGGACGTGCTGATAGGCACCTCAATTTCCGTTTTCAGGAGCGACGGGGAGAGAGAAAAGCTGATGAATGAGATCAAGTCCGGGGAAGAGGGATACAACAGCGATGAAGCTAAAGGCGTGGTGGTGTGCGCGGATTCGCTCGGCAGCATAGACGCGATAAGGAAAATCGGGAAATCGAGAGGGATAGCAATAGGCAGGACCAAGATAGGCGAGCCTTCCAAGAGCGACATACGGGTCGCCAGGCTGAACGACGGCGTGCTGCTTTGCTTCAACGTTCCGGTGCAGAAGGCTACGGAATCCATGGCTTCGCAGGACGGCGTTAAACTGATTTCCAGCAGTTCGATATACAATCTTTTCGAGAGATACGGAGAATTCATATCCGACAGGAAGAGGATGCAGTTGGAGGGCGAGCTGTCTTCCCTTCGGCTTCCCGGGAAAATCGTGTTTCTGAAAGGGAACATGTTCAGGAGGTCCAGTCCGTGCGTTTTCGGTGTGGAGGTTCTTGCGGGGGAGATAAGGCCGGGATACCGCCTCATAAGGGAGGACGGAAAGCGCGTGGGCACGATACTGGATATACAGGAAGAGAAGAGCAAGCTTGACAGGGCCGTCATCGGGCAGAAGGTTGCAATCAGCGTGGACGGCGCAGTCTACGAGAGGAACATCTACGACGGAAACATCATGTATACAGACATAGAGATAGCAGACATAATTAAGTTCGATGAAATATCGCCGAAACTCACGCAAGATTACTCCTCTGCAATGGGGGAGATAAGAAAAATAAAGCGCATCTGAGCGCTTTCAACCTTTCTTTCCCAGTATAGAGTCCATCGCCCTGTCGAATTCGCCGGACATCCTGCTCTCATCGTGCCTCTCAGACTTTATCGCGCCCTTTACCATACTCGCATAAAGCCTCCTGTCAAGCAGCGAGTCGAGTGCACGGGCTATGGACTTCGTGTCCGCCTCCGCCAGCATGCCGTTC
Source organism: Nanobdellota archaeon (assembly GCA_021807085.1). GTDB lineage: Archaea > Nanobdellota > Nanobdellia > Parvarchaeales > Parvarchaeaceae > Parvarchaeum. The sequence goes on along the minus strand of JAKAPM010000002.1, from coordinate 52,115 downwards.
ACGCCGTCGTTGACGAACTCTTTCGGGCCGCCCTCGTTGACAGCCACCACCGGCTTACCGTACGCGAGGGATTCGAGGGGCACCAGCCCGGTATCCTCATTCACCGCGAGAAACATGGTGGCGTAGCAGTCCCTGTACAGCCTCGACAGCTCCTTCTCGGACAAGTTCTCCCTGACTATTACGTCCCCGCCGGACATCGCTTTTATGGATTCGAAGTACTTCCTGTCTTCGGGGAAGCCGCCGAGGACGAGCTTGAACCCGTTCTGCGGAAGTTTGGATGCCTTGAAGGCGTACACTGCCAGGTGCTGCCTCTTGTACGGCACGAACCTGCTCGGGTAAAATATTATCTTCCTGTGCTTCCTGCTGACCTTTATATTTCTGTAGTCCACCGGCGGGCTTATCTTGATTATCCTGTCCCAATCTATCAGCCTGTACTGTATGAGCCTGCGCCTGACTTCGTCGCTGAAAACTATCGCGTAGCGTATCCTCCTCCACGCGCGCTTCTCCAGGAACTTGTAAAAAAGGGCCGCGAAGGGGAGTATCAGCCTGTTCTTTGCGCTGGACTTAGAATAGTATTCGTACATGTTGTGCGCAGCCCTCAGCGGCGTGTGGGTCACTGCGACTGTGAGCCTGTGCCTGTTCCTGAAGACCGCGAACTCCGCTATGCCCGCCGTTGATATCACGAAGGCGTCGTAGCTGTCCAGCGACGGTATCTTCGACGACAGCAGGGCCCTGAACAGGCTGACGCCCCTCGACAGAAAAGCCCCACCCTTCGCCTTCCCGATGACCTTTATGTCGAAATCACCGAATTCCTCGAACGTCTTCTTCTTGTCGTAGAAGAAGGTGAACACATCGATGTCGTATCTTTTGTCCTTGAGGAATATCAGTATGTCCCTCTCCACTCCGCCCTTGCTTTTTATCCAAGGGACCAGCAGGGCTATCTTGGGTTTGATGGCCATAATATCTATCTCTCCCCGTATTTTATATATACGTGAAGGTCGTCTATCATTTATGGACCGCCGCAGAGCCCAATACACGACCGAATACGTGATAATCCTCGGGATAGCCATGGCAGTGATAGCCGCCGCGCTGGTGTACGCGCTCTTTTTCTACACTTCTTACTCAAGTTCGTCCTCCTCCAACCAGATATCCACCGCAGCCGCCCAGATAGTGCAAGCGGCGAACTACGTGTCGGCCCAGGGGGCCGACTCCAAGACGGTGATAGCCGTCACCTTCCCGCTGCTCTCAGTGCAGTCCTCCTTTTTCTGCGGCGACATCGTCGAATTAGGCAGCAGAGCGTCGTCGTACATAGACCAGGCGAACGTCAACATGTCTGGGCTGATGCCGTTCATACCCGGCCTGTACCACGCCTATCTCACGTTCAACGGCACGATAACTGAGATGGGCCTGAATTTTCCCCTATCTTCCATGGATTCGAGTTTCTCCTATTCTTCCGGTAGCATAGACTATTCGCTGGAGTTTTTCGACGAGAACGGCGACCTCCTCCCTGATGTGACGTTCAACATAACCGTCTATTCCGAGTCTGGGGCCTACATCGCGAGCCAGACGGAGACCTCTTCGAACGGCCAATACTCAGGTTCTGTACCTGTTAGCACCGACCTGCCGCTTTACATTATAAGGGTGTTTCCCCGCACCTACCAGGTGTTCTACTCCGCCTGTTTTTTCAACTGAACGTTCCTTCTGATAGATTTATAATCTCGTTCTGTTTCACTCTCGTATGAACGTAGAGGAGAGGTTCGAGCTGATAAAGAGGAACACCCTAGAAATAATAACTGAGGAGGACCTCAGGACGCTCCTGAACGAGAAGAAGAGCCCCTCCGTCTACATAGGGAGGGCCACCACCGGGCCGCTTCACTTGGGTCATCTGATAGCCATAGGGAAACTGTTCGATTTCATGAACGCCGGCGTGGAGGTGAAGATACTCCTTGCAGACGTGCACGCAGCACTGGATGACTTGAAGGCGAAATGGGAGGAACTGGACAAGAGGGTCGAGTACACCCGCAAATGTATAGAACTCGCGTTTGATTGGGGGGATAGAAAGCCTGTTTTTGTCAAGGGGTCGGACTACCAGCTGAACAGGGATTACCTTCTCGATATGCTGAAGATGTCTACGATAACCACCGTTGAGAGGGCCACTAGGGCGGCTTCGGAAGTCACCAGGATGAAGAACCCAAAGGTCAGCGAACTCATATACCCGATCATGCAGGCGCTCGACGAACAGTACCTCGACGTGGACATACAGCTGGGCGGAAACGACCAGAGGCACATATTCGTGTTCGACAGGGATTATCTGCCGCAGCTCGGCTACAGGAAGAGAGTCGAGGTCATGACTCCGCTCGTCGCTTCGCTGCTGGGGCCAGGGACCAAGATGAGCTCGTCGGTACCGAGCAGCCACATAAAGGTGTACGATTCGGAGGAGAACCTGAGGAAAAAAATAAACAGCGCGTATTGCCCGGAGGGTGTGGTGAAGGACAACCTGGTGCTCCAGATGGTCAAGTTCCTAGTCTTCCCGATGGACGGCAAGTTCGAGGTCTCCAGGCCGCAGAAGTTCGGCGGCGACGCAGTGTTTGAATCGTACGCTGACATGGAGAAGGCGTTTACGGACAAGAAACTTCACCCGGCGGACCTGAAGAAAGCCCTGGCGGAATATCTTGTCGCCAGGCTCGCGCCAGCCAGGGAGTACTTCGAGAAGCACAGGGACGTTCTTGAGGAACTAGGGCCAGAATTCCTCCCTTGAAAATGGTTAATATTTTGCAAAACTTTGCAAAAAGCAAAGCTTTAAATACTGCTTGTATCTTAAGTATATAAAGGTTATTGTGAAAGTAATATCCAATAAATACGTCACCAAATGCCCGTCCTGCGGGAGCGATTCTGTCATATACGACAAGGCGACCGGGGAGTTGGTCTGTCAGAAATGCGGCTACGTCTTAGAGAGCGATACGATAGACTACGGCAGAGAATGGCGTTCATTCGAGGACGAGAGGGAAGAAGGCAAGGGAAGGATGGGTTCTCCCCTTAGCTACGCAAAATACGACAAGGGCACGAGCACGGTGATAGGCAAGGCTAGCGAGTCGATAAAGCTGTCCAACACCAACAGGAGGACGTTCTACAAGCTCAGGAAATGGCAGCCGAGGATATCCACCGCGTTCGAGAGGAACCTGAAGTTCGCGCTCACAGAACTGAGGCACGCCAGCAACCGTCTGCACGTCTCCAGCATAATACAAGAGGAGGCCGCGAAAATGTATAGGGAAGCCATAACCAGAAGGCTGGTGCGCGGCAGGTCCATGGAGAGCGTGATAGCAGGTGCGCTGTACGCGGCAGCCAGGAAACACAGCAGACCCATAAGCCTGGACGAGATATCCGAGACATTCAACGTTGAGAGGAAAGAGGTCGGCAAGGCCTACAGGCTCCTGTGCAGGGAACTCGGGATAAAGATACTCCCCACCTCACCGAACGATTACATCTACAAATTCGCTTCAGAGCTCGGCGTGTCAAACAAGACGGTGTCGGACGCAGTCAAACTCCTCAAAGAAGCCGAAGAGAAGGGGCTGACAAGCGGAAAGGGCCCAATGGGCATAGCAGCCGCTGTACTCTACGTGGCGACCCTCATAAACAAGGAGAAGAAGACGCAGAGAGACGCGGCTAGGGCGGCGGGCATAACCGAAGTCACGATAAGGAACAGGTACAAGGAACTTTACAACTCGCTTAATCTCAAGGAGAGATACAAGATCGAGGATTAGGGACGCGCGTCTCTATGGAAATCTTCCGCGAGGGGAAAGTGTCCTTCGCCGCGGAGAACCGGCAGACAAGGGATGCCGGCGTATTCTTCAACCCGTCTAGGGAGTTCGACAGGGACCTGAACGTACTGTTCGTTGATTCCCTCGGGAGAAAAGACCTGTCCGGCGTGGATGTCTTCGGCGCCAGCGGCGTGCGCGGACTGCGGCTCTGCGTCGAGACGAAGGCGTTCTCAGATTTCACGATAAACGACATAAAGACGTACAGGGCGGTAGCCAAGAACATAAAGTCGAACAAAAAGGCCCTTTGCTGCGAAGTTTCCTGCACGAGTTTCAACGCAGTCGACATCGGTTCGCAGGGCAGGAAATACGACTACATCGACATAGACCCTTTCGGCTCGCCGGTCAGGTATATGGTGGAAGCTGTTCCCTCCCTGAACACAGGGGGTATACTCGCTATAACCGCGACAGACACGGCGGCGCTCTACGGCAAGGCCAAAAGGGCCTGCGCGCTGAAGTACGGGGCCGTCTCCTACAAGACGCCGTATTTCAGGGAACTGGGCCTGAGGATAATGATAAAGAGGGCGGAGGAGATAGCCAACCTGTTCTTCAGGTCGGTGGAACCCGTGCTGTTCGACGTCAGGAAACATTACGCCAGAGTCTACCTTAGGCTGATGCGTGCCGGCACGTCCGGGAAGATCGGATTCGTGTACCAGTGCCCCGAGTGTCCGTACAGGTCCCTGGAAGACAGCGGTAAATGCGCACACTGCGGTTCCGCTATGATGGCGCTCGGCCCGCTGTGGCTGGGGAGCACATTTGACAGGAAGCTTGTGGACAAGATGTATGAGTCCGCCGGCGAAAAACTGAAAGGATACCTTGGCGTGCTCAGGGACGAGAAGGACACAGTCTCGTTCTACACCACCTCTGAACTGGCGTCCTATACGAAGACAGAAGAGAAACCCATAGAAGTCTTCGGGAACAGGACGGTACTGGACAGCAAGGGATTCAGAAGCGACGAACCGCTGGAGAAAATACTTGAAACCGCTTCGAGCTAGATTCAGAACTTGACTTCCTTTGTGATTGCCTGGCCGGGGATTCCCCTCCTGAACCTTATGATAACTCTACCCTTGCCGCCGTGGGTCCCCGTTATGACTCCTTTTATCGGGTTCTTCGGGAACGGCAGCTCGACCCTCTTGCCGACGAATTTGCTGGCCGCTTCCTTCGTGTTTACTTCCGAAATCCTGGCTATGGCCTGCCTGGTGTTCTGGGTCTTTCTGCCCCTTCTGTACGAGACTATCTTTATGCTTGTCATATTCATTCCGTCTTCTGCATGTATTTGTTATCTACATCAGAGCCAGTTTTCTTTAATAAATCTTTTTCTATGACGGGTTTCGGCAGGCCGCTCTTCTCCCTTAGCCCGTCTATCACGCTTATTATCTTGTCGACGCTTTCCTTCGTCTCAGCAAGTTTCTCGTCGAACTCCCTGCCGCTTACGCTCTTCGTCTCCCCATGGTCTATCTTCTTGAACCATTTTATCACGTCTTCTATCCTGTCGACGTCCTCCTTCGCGAGTATCCTCTCCTTCTCCACGGCTACAGCCATGAGCTCCTTCGGGATCTCCTTTGGCACAGGCGGCAGGTAACCGTACTCCATAAGAAGCGCCTGTCCGGACGCGACGACTGCGTTGTAAAGGTCCAGCGACAGCTTGGTCGTAAGCACGTTCTCCGCCAGCATTATCAGCCCCTCCGAATTCTCTATGTTGCTGTTTATCGTCTCTATCGTAGGTACTATGTTGCCGGTCCTGTAGAGCAGCTGTATCGGTATGAAAAAACCAGTGTCGTACACTGCCATGCCGTCCCTCAGTAGCGTAAGTATGACTGGGTTTGGTTTTATTATCGAACCCCAGAACTCGGAGAGAGGGTAAGCCTGCGCGTGGATTTTCTCCGAAAAATCCCTCGCTATCTCCGCCATCTTCGTGAATAGCCTGTCCTTTAGCTGTTCGAGGGTGAACCTCTGTATGTCGGTGTCGTCCACTATGAACGCAACGTCTATGTCGGACGTGTTTGTCACGCCGCTCTTTGTCTTTGAACTTCCGAACATGACTATCGCTTTTACGTAGCGCCTGAAAAGGCTCAGGACTCTCAGGAAATACGCCCTAACGGCGTTAGCGTCCTTTGGAGGGAGTATCTTGTTGAGGTTGTCGAGTGTGAGTCCGGCCAGCTGTCCAGGCGGTTCCACTTTCTCGGCGTTTTCCCCCTCGCCAGACTCTAGACCTATGAACGAACCCATGAAATCTACGCGCTCGTTAAGCTCGTCTATCTTCGACGACAGTGCGTCTATTGTCGAGAAAAGCTTGTTTAGGCTCGCCTCTATCGGATTCACGTTTTCTGTCTGATGCATATCATACCTCAAAAACCGACTTTATGTGAATTAATGTACGCTTTTATATATAAGTCTTTTTGGCAGTAGTTCGACAAGTGAAATTGGATAATACATAGACCCGCTTATTTTACACTAGCCGCACGAATTTACTCGTCGAGGAAGGTATTTTTCATAACGGCTTCCTCTGCCGCTTTGCTGTCCCTTGTCCATCTTGAAAGACGTTCTGGAGTTATGATACCACCCCTCTCATAAACTGTTTTGAACGAGGGTGGTTTGGCGTGGTATGAACCGTTGTATTCGACGGTCACGCTGACGGGTATGGAATCCAGACTGCCGTATATGCTCAGTTCATACATTGTCTTGTGCTGTTCTTTCACGAACTTGTCCGTTCTGAGTGAGGTATCCTCCTTTCTTATGTCGGTATCTGACGGCAGGGCGTCCAACGGGATATACTTTGTGGTCGGAAAGTGGTAGAAATTTAATTTTACTTCCAGCCTGCCTTCGCCATATCTTCCTCTTAGCCACGCAAGCATATTGAAATCGTCGTCAGTTAAGGAATCTTGATCATCTGAATCTGAATAATACATCGTACCGCCGCTCTCTATGTCTCTGCCATCTTTCAGGAACGGAAGAAGGGTTCTTACCAGTGGATTGTTGGGGGTAAAGCCGTATTCCTCTGCCTTAGAGACGGTGTTCCACTCCTCTGAATTTATGGACCCAAGGCCGTCCAAAAATCTCTCCAGTGTGTTTGCCATGTCAACTACTGAAGAGTATCTCTATAAATAGTTATTTTTCTCATGGGCTTTGCACATTAATTAAAGCCAAATCCATATGTGGTGTGTAGTCCGCCCTTCCGGCTCCCGTGCGGGACCCAAGTTTCGACAGCAACTAATATATTGAAAACGACCCACTATTATTGTATGTCCAGTCCCTATTTTTTGGCGGAGGTATCGTTCGAGGCGGGCAACAAAGTCGGGGGAATATGGACCGTCCTAACCTCGAAATCGGAATACATCAAGCAGAAGTTCGGCCCTAACTACCTAGCCGTAGGCTTCTACAACCCCACGCAGTGCGCGATAGAATTCGTAGAGGCGCCGGCGCCGCAGTTCGTCAAGGACGCCATAGCCGACATCAAGCTCGACGGCGTAAAGATATACTTCGGCAGATGGGCGTCCGGAAGCGATGTAAATCTTCTCCTGATAGACTCCAAAGAATTCGAACAGAGGCACGGTAACGAGATAAAGAAGGAGTTCTGGGACAAATTCAAGATAGATTCGCTCAATGCTCCGGAGGACTACACCGAGCCGCTCGCGTGGTCGTACACGGCTGGCGTGTTCCTGGCTTCCCTCAGCAAGGCAGTGCACATGCCGATGGTGGCCCAGGTGCACGAATGGCTTTCCGCCGGCGCACTTCTCTACCTTAAATCCAGCAACGTAAGGGTCCCCACTGTCTTCACGGTACACGCGACCGTCCTCGGAAGGGCGATATCCTACAACGGGGGGGATACTCTGGCGTTCGTAAACTCTAACACTAGCGTAGGCCCTTCCCTCCCCTACCAATACGGCGTTGCCGCAAAGCACCTCACGGAGAAGGCTGCGGCCCTGAACGCGACGGTGTTCACGACCGTGAGCAAGATAGTCGCTAAGGAAGCGGAGGTAATGCTCGGAAGAAAGACCGATTTCGTGACCATAAACGGGATAGACCTGAAGGACCTGCCCGCGCCGGTGGACCTAGATGCACTTAGGAACAGCGCCCAAGCGAAGTTCGAAAACTTCGTTAACGGGTATTTCCTTCCCTACTACGACTTCGATGCGAAGAAGGCCACAGTCTTCCTGACAGGGGGAAGGTACGAGTTCTACGGGAAGGGTTTCGATCTTTTCATAGACGCTCTCGGCAGGCTCAACAAGACGCTGTCCGACGACAATTACGTGGTAGCCTTCATCGCCGTCCCGTCCGGTACCGTAGGGACCAAGAGCGACGTGGTGGCGAATTACCTAACTTACCTCGGCATAAAAGCCACCCTGCACGAAGACATAGAGAGCTTCGACAAGCTGGTCTCGTCCAATCCGACCACAGCGTCGGCAGTCATGGACAAGGCATACAGCAAGATAGTGAACGACACCAAGAGGATGACGTCGCAGCTTAGGCGTTCCAAGCTGGTCAATCCGCCCCTGTGCCCGTTCATACTATCCTATTCAGAAAATGACGACCAGATACTCAGCAGGCTGAGGGAGAACGGCCTGGACAACTCCCCCAACTGCCACGTGAAGGTCATATACTACCCCAAGTACCTGACTCTCGGAGACGAGCTTCTAAACCTAACCTACCACGAGGCCCTCTCGATAGCTGTTGCTGGGTTCTTCCTGTCCAAGTACGAGCCGTTCGGCTACACCCCCCTCGAGGCGGCGTCCTACATGTCCATAGCCTTCACCACCGACCAAGGAGGGTTCGGTGAATACTGCATCAACGAGATCAAGGAGCAGTCCGGAGGGATATTCGTGGAACGCCTGATAAACAGGAAGAGGGACGACGTCGTCGGCCAGATATCCCGCGACATGCTGAAGATAGTGACGACCAACCAGGACGAGCTGCTGAAGATGAGGGTGTCCGCTAGGGAGCTGTCTGAGCAGTTCGGATGGGAAAAGTTCCTGCCTATATATCTGCAGGCTTACGACGCAGCTCTAAAGCGGATTTGACCCTTCTGTCCAGGTCGGATATTATGTTCATGTAGTTTATGTACGCCACGTACGGAGAATCGTACGCGTTGAAATACTTGTGCACATCCCCGTCCGCGAACCACTTCGTGCACATGTAATAGAAGTTGTCAGAAGTCTGCAGAACCCTCCACTCGCTTATTATGTCCTTGTCTTCCGTCTGCAGCACGTCCTTCCTCATGCCTTTCAGCTTCTCGAACGCAGCATTCTGCATCCTGTTGCCGAGCCATGCCGTGAGGTCCCTGTCCACGTCTGCCCACGACATTATGTCCGGTACATCCACTATACCGACAGGCTTTACGGCTGCCGTGTCGGACACCTTGTTGAACCCAATACCCTTTTTTATCATGTCTCCCGGAAGAGCCCTAAAGAAGTCAAATATCCCGGTATCCTTCCATTGGTGCTCGCCGAAGGTCTCGTAGTCCATGAATAGGTTGACTGTGTCCCCTTCGTTGTCGGCGAGCCAACCCGCGTACTTTTCCGACGTCAGAGGGTACTCTTTCCATCCATGGGACGAGAACCTGAACGATATGTCGTCGCTCAGCTTGTAGTTTCTCAGGAGTAAATTTATTTTCCTGCCGGGATCCGTATAAACGTAGTTAGGCGACCTCCATCCGAGGCTCTTCTCCCATCCCTCCGCGACTATCGCCTTGTAACCCATCTTAGCGGCCAGGGAGGCTATGTCGTTGGAATACATGGCCTCCGTGTTCCTGAAGACCGTCGGTTTGAACTTGAAGTATCGGTGTATCGCCTCTCTGTGCAGCTTCACCTGGTCCTCGAATTCGTCCCTGTCTATCAGGTAGGCGAGCGAATGGTAGTAGGTTTCGTCCAGTATCTCCATAGAGCCCGTGTCGAACAGCTCCTGGAAAACGTTGATAACATCCGGCCTGAATTCCTCTGCCTGCTCGAAGAATATGCCCGTGAACGAGAAGCTCGTCTTCAGCTCTGGGTATTCCTTGTTTAGGTCCACAAGCATCTTCGTCATCGGTATGTAGCATTTGTCGGCCACCTTGCCGAATACTGCCCTGTTCCTGTCCGTGTCGATGAAATTCTGGTTCTTGTCGAAGGAGAACACTCTCCTCAGCCTGTACGGCTGGTGCACCTCAAAGTAGAAGGTTACGTTGGGCATACTATCCTATAATAAGCGCCGCTTAAATCCTTTTTAAATTCTGCGTAGCTTATATAAAATATAAAGTGAAGTATATGTGTTTGGTGCCCCGATAGTCTAGCGGCCAAGGACATTGCCCTTTCGACCTTTTGGGAGGACAGGCAGAAACCCGGGTTCAAATCCCGGTCGGGGCATCGAGAGAAAACGGGGAAAGAAGCGAGAGAGACTAACTCTCTTAAGAATTACTAGTTTTATACTTATTGCGACTAGCTATTTTTGGTTTTCTTTGATTTTACTTTCAAAATCCCAAGAAATTACTCTTACATTGTTAATTACCGGTTTTCTTATTAATTCTGAGGCGTTTTGGCTGCCTTCAATTATCGACAGAAATAAGCAATTAAGCCGGATGGTACAACTATGATAACTGCGCCAATAATCAGGACTGCTACATTTGAGACCTGCTCTCCTACTAATCCAATTACACTTCCAAGAACAATAAACGCAATTATCCCTGCTATGCATTCCCAATCCATTAATTATTATAATCCCTCGTTTAATTTTAATCCTTTCAAACTCTCTAGCCGGCAAGGTCGTCAGGGTGACCGTGGAAGAGATACGAGAGCAGCCGGAGAAAGCTTAAATTATGGGGAACACGAAGACAGCGACGATTGCAGCGCCGGCTCAGAGCCGGCTGCGTCTGGCCTTAATGGTGAATTGTCGGGGATGGGCACGAGAACCGGAGTGCTTTGACGTGGAAAACGAGATAATCAGCCGGTTTTTGAAGGAATTGGACAGAGAGGGCTTCAATGAAAGGACTAAGGAGTGGTATGTCGTCGTCCTTAACCGGTTCCAAAAAGCGGTAAAACCGGACATAAGCCTCGTCACAGCCGAGGACGTGGACAGGTTTTTCGAGTATATACGCTCCAGCGACTTCGTCTTCGAGACAAAAAAACATTACCTAAGCAGGTTCAGAAAGTTCGCCCTGTGGCTGGATCCGGACTTAAAACTGTCCCGTTACCGATTCCAAACAAAAGAGAAACGTATGCTGCCACACGAAACGCTGTCTTTGGACGAGATAAAACGGATTATAGACGCCGCTAAAAAACCTTTAGATAAAGCCGTATTAAGTCTTCTTTACGATACGGGCTGCCGTCCGCACGAATTATTGTCATTAAATAGGCAGGACGTGCAAAAGAACGAGAACGGGCTTTTCGTCTATGTGCCGGAGAACACTAAGACGGGTTCGAGGCAGATTCCGGTGATATTGACGACAAGAAGCGATTATTATCTGGAGCAGTACCTAGAAGCAAATCCGATCAAGCCGGCGGACAAGCTGTTCCCTGTGAGCGTATATTGGCTCAACTCTCTAATAAAGAACCTTGCCCTTAAATTGAATTTCGACAAGAGGGTTTATTCATATCTTTTCAGGCATTCGAGGGCTACGTTTTTGGCGCAATATCTGACAGAATCACAGATGTGCGTGTACCTAGGGTGGATTCAAGGAAGCGGGATGCCCAAGATTTACGTGCATTTATCTGGGCGTGACATCCTGCCGGCGGTTTTGGAGCTGAATAAGAAGCTTAGAGAGGGGGCTTTATGAAGATCCTCTCTAACTCGATAGTTAGTAAGCTTTATAAGGCAGAAGGTGTCATTAATCGAATATTTATACATAATAGTAATAATAATAATATGCAAACAGAACTTAACACTTATAAGAATGTTGATGAAAACCTAGACATAACATTTGATAGTTCGGCTATTGACTTTGTTTTGGACACCTTTGGCTATGAAACAGATAAAGAAGGGTATATAATTAATAAAAAGAATAAAGAAAAAGTCATTACCTTTGAAGGTAATAATATATTGAAGAAAAACTTTGGTGGTATAAAAAATGGCTCTGATATTTTTATAGAAGACAATGTAGATTCTATACGTAGACTGTTCAAAAGAAATTGATGTGGTATGGTACACCACTATCTTATTCTTGCATTAGAATTTGTAAAAAAGATACTTGGTGGCGAACACGAAACAAATAATGATAGTGTAGATGTTAAAACTATTAGTGGGAGCAATAACAATGTTAGTTCTGGCAAAAAATCAATAAACATACATGATGTTGGTACAGTGAATATCTTCTATAATACCCCCTCACAAAAAACGGAGCAAAAAGAAGAAATTGTAGAGCAAGTAGGGGTAACAACATCTAATGAAAACAGTGAAAAAGTGCTTTATTTAGAAGGTAAAAGACAACTGATTATAAATGCGGACAAATTAACAGATTCAGAAAAAGAAGAGTTATCTAAGATATTAATCGAACGTAAAACCGAACGTGATAAAGCAATCTTTAGAGCCGAGGATTTAGAGATATTTGATGAACTTGCTAGTTATAACTCCTCACAAAATAAAAGAGCGGATGATGCATTATTAGAGTATTTCAAAGATAAAATTCCCGAATATGATCTGGATGCCTTAGCAAACTCTTTATTTTTAAGATCTCAAAGTAAAAAGGGAAAAAATATTGTGCATCTAAAACAACAAATAAGTCAAAGATTTGGTATGCGTGGTAATAATATAGCTAACTTATGTAATGCAGATTATTTTGAAAAATTTATTTATCCACTCTATTCTTATACAGAACGCAAGAAAGCTGATTCAATATATGAATTAGTTATAAAAAATGCTGTGTTAGCAATTTTTGTTAATAGCAACATGTCAATAGATGATTTAGAAGATGAGGTAAAGCAAAAAATTATTAGTTCTTATACCTATGAATTTCCAGGCTTTTTCATCCATGGCATAAATCCCACAAACGTAAAAACCATAAAAGAATGGGTAGAAAAAAATAAAGAATCGGGAGAACTCTTAATAGAAACAATATATGACACATCTGAAATTATGGTAGTAAGAATTCTATTGCATGGATTTAAATATAACAACAAACATTAAATATCATTCTAATATGACAGAAATGTCGGCACCCGGTCGGGGCAAAGAACTGGAAGAGTTCAAGAGAATAAAGCCCAATGGAAAGATATTCTACAGCCTGGATGATGTGGGCAACTTGCAATAAATAAATCGGTAGGTTTTAGTTTTTACTGACATAGATTATGTGTCGAAAATACTGAAGAAAGCCGCATGAATGATATACAATATCTCTCTTTCGTTAATCTATTTATACAGAATTTAATCTTATTAGGGTATGTCAGAAAAACTAGAAGCAAAGCTGGACTATCACGACCGAACTGCAGCCGGTAAAAACTATATAGGCATAACCGGTGCAACGTCTAAGCACGAGGTCGTGGGCTGCCTAAAGGCATTCGAAAGGTCGGGCATAGATATGAATACGACTCATATTCCAATGATTGGTTACTTGGTCTCCTACAAAACCCTGGAATTTGGGTACAACCCGGGAGACAAGAGATATCCGCCGTTAAGAGACCTCGCAGACTTGATTGAAACATCGCGTGGAAAAGCCTTCAATACCATACACTACAATACGAAAGACGTCGGAAACCTTTATTACGAGCTATCGTCAGTCCTCGAAAAAGACAATATATACAAGGACAATCCCGGGCTTGGTGTACAGCTCAATGTAACCTGGCCGCCGAAAGATTCCATCCGTAAACTAAAGGAGAATTATCCCAGTCTGATGATAATACTGTCTGCGACAAGGAAGGCCATGCAGAACCTGCGACCGTACCAGACAGCTGATAGGATTATGAGAGATTACAGCGGCTCAGATTACGTAATACTGGACCCATCAGGAGGGAGAGGAGTCTCTTTGAAGATAGAGGAACTTGGGATTATATATAACGAACTGAAAAGCAGCGGTTTCGGGGGAAACATATGCTTTGCTGGCGGACTATCCGGCGATAACGTCGGCGATGCGGTGACCAAGATAAGGAGACTTCTGTCCACGGATGCTTTTTCCATAGATGCGCAGGGTAGACTGAGAGACGGCCTTATCGATGCTGCTGACAATACAGTATTGAACATGGACAAGGTGAACGCGTACACACTTGGAGCTGCGAAAGGGTTCCGGAGATAAGCAGCTTAACTTCTATCAGGCTGTTATCTGTGACAAACAGTAAACCGTTGCCGACTTGCCATATTGTAATTTATCCCAGTAACACCGACATTTTCCACGAACTAAATCTGCATTAATGAAATTGTTTGTCGGTTTTTTAAATTTTAAATACGCGAATTGTAAACCAATTACATGGATTGTATTTTTTGCAAGATAACCGCACACTCAGCAGAAGCCAGGATAGTGTACGAGGACGATTCTGTCATGGCTTTTCTGGCCAAGAACAGGCATTAAACTCTAAAATTTGGGATGACGTATAATCTCTATGCATAATCACTAACTTTTGCAGAGACCTCGAAAAACCTCTTCTTACTCTTAATGCGGAGTTTTTCTCCCGTTGGTTGGATCACCTTCCCGATCCCGGAGAAAATACTAAAAGCGATGCTACCGGAACCGCAAGCGGTTTCTTTAACGAAAGAGTCAACCTTCTTCACATAAACGTAGGGAGTTATCCTATTCCCGTCATAGACAATCCCGCCAAAAGCAGGAAGTCTATACTTTTTTGATAAGGATAAAAGCTCCTGCTTTTCTATCTTAGATTTTTCCTTTACATCATAGAGTATGAATCCTATCCCCTCCAGTAAGATGGTATTTCCGTATTTCTTGAATCCCAATGGGACCCAGATCGTAGCCGTTTCGTTTTTATTTGAGTAGCGGACCAGGTCTTTCAGACCGCTTGCTGCAAGTTTCCCTCCTTCGTCCAAGGTTGAGGCGAATGCTAGTGTTGCATTGATACAGAGTTCACCGCCCATCATCGTCATTTTTGGGAGTCCCGCTCTCGCGGAAACGAAACCCACCTGTTCGACTTCCTTCAAAAGCTTCTTTGCGGCTCCACCCCTATACGCAGCAGGGCACCCATACACCAATGCGGTTGAGTTTCCGCCAGCAATAAGGAATTTTCTAACTTCTTTGTTGTCGGATAATGGAAGTATCCTGCCTGGTTTCTTCGTCGGCGCTAAGGGCCCGTTTATTCTCGAAGGGGTGGCTTTACCCACCCCCGTACCTGTTTCCATAATCACGGGCCGTACATGTTAAGCGGTTTTAACATGCGCAACCTCACAGGGTACATTCCTTCCTTCCTGTCGTCTGTCCAGGCACCTCTGTCTATCCGAAATCCCCGCTTTTCATACAGAGATACAACAGGTTTGTATGTCTCGTAAGGACACACCCATGCATATTCCATCCCGTTTTTCGCGGCTTCCGACAGTAGAGTGGTCTCTAAGGTCGTCGCTATTCCGATGTCCCTGAAGCCTGGAGCTGTTACTATTGGCACATCGCCCATGAACAGCGTGTCCAGACTCTCGAGGGATCCGCGTTTACAGCTGGCTTTGTATCCCCATACGAATCCCGCGAGCTCGCCGTTTATCTCTGCCACAAGCGCCATTTTCCAGACCTTGGAAACGACATCCTCGATAAGACTGGCAGTATCTCTGCGGCTCCAGCTATCCGCCATTTCTAGCGGACTTTTGCATTTTCCGCATGTCTTCGGCGCAAACTGCTCTGAGCCGTAGTCAGCGCCGCAGAGTTTGCACCGCTTGTACTCTTTCAGCGGCTCCTCGGAAAACGCCTTTCTGTACAGTTCGTATACGCCGTCAAAATCCCTGTTTTCGTAGTTTCTTATTATTATATCAATTTTATTTCCTGATATGAACCTCTCCTCCCTTCTTCTTCAGCATCCGCTCCAGGCCTTCGGGCCCGCTATACTTCCTTCCTTCTTTCATTTCCTTTTCCATTTTTTACCTCCCAATGTTTTGTATTCCGGGAACCCGGAAAGAACAGGACAGGAAAATGCGTACTTTACAGAAGAACTGAAAGTATAGATTGAAAACATTTCGAGAAAACTGAGTAACAGCTTGCTATCTTCAATTAAGCCTATGAACCAAAGCGGATATCATCGGACCGCCTGCCTCTAATCTTGTCGTTTTCATTTATTACTTAAGACTTATCTGGATATTTAAACCTATAGTGTCGCTACGGAATGCAGGTTAATCCCCTTTTTTGCTATCTTTACTCTTCGCTTCTTCCCCTTCTATTGGATAGGAATGAACGAACAACCAATGTTATGATTATTCCAAACAATACGATAAAAACAGGAGAGTAGCTTGCGCCACTGCCGAACTCACTCCCGCAAAACCAGCATATTCTGTTTACCATAATATTTAAAATCTGTTCACTTCTAGATACCAAGCTTATTATTCCGGCGTGGCGCTCTTCTTCGGCCGTCAGTGATACTGCCTGGAAAAAAGCAGAAAAAGGAGTTAGGGGACGAAAAATACGGAAGGGCTGGATTTTCCCTTTCCAGTTTTTAAAAAATTTAAAAAAATAAAAAATTCAAAAATCGTTTAACTAGCTGATCCTGCTACCGTACCCGTCGTTGTGTAAGACTGCGCACCTAGTGTCGTGGTTACCGAGTAACCTATCGAACCACTCTCGGAGAACTTTCCTCCGGCTGTCGCGCATGTTACGCCAGCAGCTGTCATTTTGAAGCTTGTGCCAGACGTGTATGTCGGCGATCCGATTGCAGTTGCAGTGCCGCTGCCGCTCGCGCCGCTTGTCGCGGTGAGGGTCAGGGTCACGCTGGTCGCGCTCTGTGCACCGTTAGGATAACCGCCTACAACGAAAGATACCCATGTACCTGAGCTGTTGCAAAGCGCCGCGCTGACGGTGAACGGGCTGAAGCCGCTCGACGACGTGGTTACGCTGCTCGAAGGGTTGAATATGCCCATCGAGTACAGGACAGCAGCTACGATTACTATGATTAGTATGGCCCAACCATACGTCATCATGTACTCCAAAGCCGACTGTGCTCTTTTTACCATATTCTATTAACCTTTTTGTTCTATTTAAGTATACTTTTACCCGAAAATGCCTTAAGCGAGCGTGAAACTCTGACTGGCACTCAGAGCTGTGTTGTTGTCCGCCTCCACAAGCAGCGTGTACTCGCCCGTAGTCAGTATCGGAAGGCCTACGTTGGCGTTGTATATATAGGGGGAAGTGGCGTCCATAAGCTTCAGCAGGGTGCCGTTCGAATACTGGAGGTATAGAGTAGCCTTCCCGTAGAATCCGCCGACGTAGACGAAGTATGGGTAATAGTTGGCGCTGTAGTTGGCGTACACGTACCCTATAGCCACGTCGCTGTAGTTGGCGTACAGCACCAGGTTGGCAGGTTCGAACGATTCGTTGGCCGTGGCGCGGGTGTTGGCTCCGCAGGATACGACGTTTGTCCCGGACAGGAACTTCGCGGGTATCTTCTTGTTGAAGTAAGCGTATACTATTATGACCCCGTTTGAGACGTTTATCGTGTAATTAGCCGCTGCGGTCATATTCTGCAGCGGAAGGTAAACCGTTGCGGACAGGCCGCCGGAATTCACGACCGAGTTCACAGAATCGGCTATTAGACTGCATATCCCGTTCATATCCCCTGCGGCTGTATTGTTAGTGGTTATGGAGGAAAAGAAGGCCACTATGAACCCTATGATGACCAGTGCAAGGGCTACATCTACGACGAATTCGAAGGAAAACTGCGCCCTCATAACATTTCTAAGCCCGATACCATTTTATACTATACCGCATCTTAAATAACTATGAAATCCGACGGGTTGGATTCCATTTTGATAGGGGATCTTGTGAAGGGCACCCCTATGATATACCACAAAATGATGCAGTTTTCCACCTTTTCCTACCTAGGGAACAAGCACGATATATACTTCGCAAGGGGCGAATTCTACCTGCCGTATGCGGAGAAACCGGGTAAAAACAGCACCAAGAGCTCAGAAGCCAGGTGGGCTGCGGACCTTGTGTTGAAGTATGTGGAGAACGGCAGGTCCATATACGAGATAGTCGAGGTGGAGACCATACACGTATCCAACATAAGGCGAAGGGTCAAGAACATAATGAAAAAGGGCGAGATAGTCGGCGGTATACTCAGCTACGACGATTCCAAGTTCCACGGGCGCAGGAAACACAGCCACCTCTACACCCACCTGAGCGGCGTGGACGAGGTGCGTTTTTCCGTGGCGATAGACGGGAGGTACATGCAGCAGCCTTACCTCGACGATTCCATAGAAATCGCGAGAAACCAGCTCTCAGGATTGTCGATAGACGGCGCGAATGTGCACAATCTCTACGTGGTCACGGGCAACCTTTTCGACTACTGCAGGAACGCGGACGACAAAACGCTGCTGACAAACTACAACGAATCCATGAAATCGGCGTGGGTATCCCCTATGGAGAGGACCCTATATTCGCTCCGTTCAGAGTTCGGCAGCATGGACCTGGATTCCATATACCTGTCCGTGCCGATGAAATCCGGCGGCAAAAAACCTATTTAAGCGGTCATTTCTGATAGTTAGATTATTTATAGAACAAGGTTTGTATATAATCTATATTTATGGGTATAAGGGGGGACATAAGCGCGGCCATAGACAGAATCGTAGAATACTACGTAAGGAACTACAAGAAGATGGTATTCCTGCCGATAGCTTTCATAGTCTTCTTCAGCGCCTTCATAGGCTATTATTATTACACACACGGGCAGTTCTTCAAAGAGGATATATCCCTAGCCGGCGGTACATCGCTCAGCGTCAACACGCACATATCCGTGAACCCGGAGCAGGTCTCCAGCCTTGTCAGCAGCTCCATCAGCGCGCCCGTGACCGTGACGGTGGTGCGTACACCGTTCTCCAACACTATATCCGGGTACTCCATAACCACCCTCAGCACAGTCAACGAAACCGACCTGCAGGACGCAGTTTCGTCCGCCCTCGGGATACCAATAAACAGCAGCGATTCGAGCGTTACGTTCATAAGCGCCAGCCTTGCGCAGAACCAGCTGTACAGCTCCTTCATACTGCTCGGAGTGGCCTTCGTGCTAGTCGCGCTTGTCTCGTTGTTCTACTTCAGGAACGCGTGGCAGGCCTTCTCCAACGTGGTCAGCATAATAAGCGACATAATAAACATAATAGGTGTCCTCGACATAATCGGTTTCAGCTTCTCCACCGCGTCGATAGCAGGTATACTGATGATAATGGGCTATTCCGCCGACAGGAACATAATACTCGCCACCAACATCCTGAAGAGGAAGGAGGCTACCATGAAATACAGGCTGGTACACACGATAAAGACTTCGCTGACCATGGACGCTGCAGCCCTCGCCACCTTCCTGGTCCTGTTCTTCGGCACTTCTAATTCCACGATACACAGTATAGCCATAATACTTATAGTGGGCGTGATATTCGACGATTTCACGGTATGGATACTGAACGGATCCACCCAGCTCTTCGGGCTTAAGTATAAGGAGGCGAATTCCTGAGCATGGCCGTAAAAAAGATATTCAAGGACTGGAGGGTCATCGTCCTTATAATCGCCGTCGTATTCGCCTTTCTAGCCGTGCAGCCGAACCTGACCGGCATAAGCGGGGTGCAGGTGCTCTACATGCCCGTAAATTCGTACATAGGCAATCTCAGCGCGAGGGGGGTGGTGGGTCTCTCCGCTGGCTCGATAATAACCTCGCTGAATTCTGTACCTGTGACATCAGTGCAGCAGTTCTACTCGGTCCTTAACCGGACGGCGGTGGTAAACGGCACCCTATCCATAGGCTACGAACAGGAAGTGTTCCCGTACATTTACGAACAGCATACGGCTACCGTCCTGGTCATACCCGGCGCGGTCTTCAATTCCAGCACTATACAGGTGGAGGGTATACCCTCGACACACCTCAACTACGGTCTCGACATAGTCGGAGGAACGCAGATATCCGTCGCGCCCAACAGCACCAGCTACAACTCATCGGTAGTGAGCGACCTGGAACAGGTAATATCCAAGAGGCTAGACGTATACGGGATAAGCGGGGTTTCTGTAACGCAGGTTAACACCCTGTCGGGATTGCCGTTTATACAGATAAGCATGCCGAGCATAGGCGAGAGCCAGGCGCTGTCCCTCATCCAGAACCAGGGAAGTTTCTACGCGACTATAGGCAACAAGACCGTCTTCAACAGCAGCGTAAAAAACGAGAGCATACTGCACGTGTGCCTCTCCTCCGGCTGTCCGTACGGGCAGTACCAGACCCCTTCTGCGTCAAACAACTACCAGTTCCAGTTCGGCATACAGCTTGCAAGCCAGGCGGCTATAAACTTCCAGAACGCGGTCGGCAGCCTTAAGACATCCACAGCCAACCCAGGCTACTACAACGAATCCATATATCTTTACCTGAACGGGAAGCAGCAGGGTTCGCCCCTCCTTATATCCGTCGGCATACTCAGCAACTTCAACGGCGCGATACAGATACAGGGCGGCGGCACGAACGCCCAGCAGTCTCTGTTCGACATGAAGACGCTGCAGGCCGTCTTCCAGAGCGGCAGCCTCCCAGTGCCGGTAAAGATAATCTCAATAAACTCAATATCCCCCGCAAGCGGTTCGCAGTTCCTGAGCCAGATATACATACTACTCCTGGTCGCTTTCGTGGTAGTAAGCATAGTGATATTCCTGAGGTACATGGATTACAGGGTGTCCTCGCTTATACTCATGACCAGCATAGCGGAGATATTCATAGTCATAGGCGTAGCAGCGGCGATACACTGGACCCTGGACATACCGAGCATGGCCGGTATAATCGCCAGCATAGGGATATCCGTCGACGACCAGATAATAATAACCGACGAAATACGCAGGGGATCCGCGCAGGCGGAGTACACGGTGACCAAGAAGAGGATAAGCAGGGCGTTCTTCATAATATTTGTATCGTTCTTCTCGTTCGCTGCGATAATGTTCCCGCTTCTTTTCTCTACCGCGTCCCTGTTCTCCGGGTTCGCGATAACCACCATACTCGCATCCCTGATAGGGCTGCTGATAACCAGGCCGGCCTTCGCCAGGATAGTCGGCGCGCTGGAGGGTTAGTATGGGGGAGTTCAGGCTTAATCCGGAGACGCTTGGATTCAGCATAGTGGCCAAATCCGAGAAGGGATGCCCAGCCTGTTCCAATAAATCAGAGAGCATCGTCTCCTTCCCTTTCAAGAAAGACTACGCCAGGGTTTACGAGCTTAAGAACGCGGTCCAGCCGTCAAAATACGCGCTGGAGGGGCAGTTCTTCAAGTCCTCTGCCGCGCACGGCTACGAAGAGATAATAGTGGACCAAGCCGGGCACGGGGACAGGTTTAAGGAATACTCGATAGAGGACGTGGAGCAGCTTTTCAGTATACTGGGCAACAGGGTCAGGGACGTGCTAGGTTACGGCATAGGCGGAAACATATGCGCCGCTAGGCACAGCGGTGGCCACGGGGTCTTCGACCTGGTGGCCCTGCCGATACCAAAATCTGGAGAGAGGAACTGTTTCCAGTGCGATTACGTGAAGAAGGTCGGCAACAGGGAGATTCACCGCACCGAGACCATATCAGCGTACGTTCCATTCGCCCCGGTCTCGGATGTGCAGGTCAACATAGCTCCGGTGCGCCACGCCTCGATAGTGGATCTGGATCCGGTGACTCTTTTCGATTTGGCCGATACTCTGAAGAAAGTCGTTGCGCACATCGGGGGCGGGGACACCACCATCGCGCTGCTCGAGTACGGCGACGGCCATTTTCACGTGGAAGTGCACAACAGGCTTGTGGACGTGTTCGAACTCCTTGGGATAAACGAAATAGGCGTGGTACCGGAGATTCTGGCCAAGGAGTTTATGGGGAAACTTTCCGATGGCAAAGATAAATAGCCTGACGATTGCACTGTTCGCCGTAGCGGTCTTTCTTGCCGTCGCAGTAGCATTCATGTACGTGAACTACAGCTACAAGTCCGGTCTGCTGGTCCAGCAGGACGCGAACAGGCTGGCGCAGAGTCTATTCGTTGGCGAATATTCCATACCCAACATAACCTCGGTGAACGCCTTCTACGGCAGCCAGGTCAATAATTCCATCGTGTTCGGCTGCAACTACGTGATAGTTCCCGCGTTTCCGCAGCTGCCCTCCCAATATTTCGGCACACCGAGCGGCAGCGAGTATGCCTCCATCGTCAAGGACACTGGCCTGCTGTCGATGTGCGAGGTGGCCAATATAAGCATCTGCGCACGGGCCAGGGACAACCTGTCTGTACTGATATCCACGCTGAACGCCAGCGACATAGAAGAGATGTACAACCAGACCGCGTTCGAGGTCTACTCCCTCTACAGCGAGCTGTTGGCTTCGAACCTTAGCAGTCTCCCCAGCGCTGCGCCTGTGGTATACGATGCAAGACTGGTCAACTCCACGAAGTTCGGCAACGAGACCAATATGATCGGCACTATTTTATCCCTTAAGGAACTGGGGCAGAATACTATGCTCTTCGGCAATGGCAGTGTGGTGTCCAACGATGTGTCCTTCTACGGGCCCTTCACGTTCAGGACCTTTCATCTCCTGAACGCCACAGCATGCGATTCGCCGGCTCATATATTCAACATAGTGACGAACGAGAGCGCTTTTCTAAATCCTGTGTATGCATCACTGTATTCCGGCCTTGGCGCGGACGTTACCAACATATGTTCCGTCACCGCCACCAATACGTGCAACAGTTCTGAGATGGAGGCTATAAATGCGTCGTTCTACGTCGGTTAGGGGCAGAAAACTGATGTACGCCTACGCCGCGTTCGCCGTGTTCATCGTCGTTGTCACTGTTTTTCTGGTGGATAGGGTGGACTATTTCGATTCGCTCTACGCTTTCCACTCGGCAGACATCAACGTATCGTATCTGTGCAACGGCGGCGAGCCTTCCGTGGTTCTGTTCTACGGACCCAACACAACCTCCACGTACACCGAGATAGGGTCGTTCGTGAATACCACCTCCCTTTTTGGCCTGTGGACTGGAGACAGGTTCTACAGCGGATATTTCTGCGCGTGGAAGTTCAACGTCAGCGCTTACAACCAAAACGCGTCTTCGGTCGACGCCCCTCTGTCCGCAATGAATCTGTTCGACCAGCTGTCCCAGGGAAGGGTCCCGTTGATAGTGTTCAATGGGGAATATTACAAGATAGGTGGATTCACAAACGCGACAGCCGCGGATAACGAGATACTGCGGTACATATGTCTGTCCATCAATAGCAGCGCCCCGCAGTGCGGTTGATATGGCAAAGAAGATAAACGCTGAATTGTACAACAACATACTTGCGACGCTGGAGGGGAAGAGGCTGACCGGCTATGATATATACAAGAGCATAAAGGGCAGATACCACCACCTGAGCGCAAGGCTAGTATATCACTACCTGCGTATGGGTGTGGAAGAGGGCAGGCTGGCGGTGGAGGAATCCACCGAAAACGGGAGGTTCAGCTGGGGCGAGACCGCCCGCAAAAAGTATTACACACTCATCAGGAAGTGACGGACCGTCAGATTATTTCGAGCTCGTTCCCGATCCTGACCAGTGATATCATCCCGCCGGGGCGCCTCTCCTCGAATCCCCTTATAAAATTTAGGAGCCATTCGTCCTCCGCGTCCCTTTTTCTCCCTGCGGACACGATGTTCTTTGCGGCTAGGAAATCCCTTATCTCACCCTCAGATGTCGTGTAGAGCGGACTGACCGACGTTTTGGTCGATATCCTCACTCGAGGCCGGTATCTCTTGTCCGTGAAATACTTCATAGTCTCCAGGGCGAAGTCTTCCATCGTCAGATTGCTCAGCCTGACCCCAGATCCTTTGTCCTCCTTGAAGACGAAGGCGAGCAGCCTGTGCGCGTCAGAGCCGTCGTCGTCCAGCCTGTAACCCTTGCTCTTCATCCCCTCGGACGTGACTATCTTGCTGAGCCTCCTTATTATCATCTTCTCGAAGTGTTTCCTGCACAGGTACTTTTTCAGGTACGGCGAGTAGAAATCCGCGCCATTTCCGCAAACCTTGCACGTTTTTTGGTCCATACATGTAAGGGTACGCCGTACGCACCCAGATATAAATAAATATATGGCGGCGTGCATATAAACTGTATCGTATGGTAGCCAAAGTTATAGCTGTCATGAGCCCGAAGGGAGGGGTCGGCAAGACGACCACGTCGGTCAACATCGCCGCGACGCTGGCATCGCTGGGAAAGAAGACTCTGATAATAGACGCGAATCTAGAGACGCCGCACGTGGCGATATATTTCGGCTTCGTCGGGTATAAATATTCTCTGGAGGACGTGTTCAACAGCTCCGTGCCGGTCGAATACGCCATATACAAGACAGACGTGAACAACCTGCACATCCTCCCGTCCAGGGTGTTCAAGGGGAGGGGCGACGGCAACGCGAGGTACAAGATAATAAACCTGTTCTACCAGATACAGAAAGTGGAGAGAAACTACGATTTCATAATAATAGACTCAAAGCCGTCGTACGACGTCGACTTCGTCAAGGCGATACGCGGCATCAGCGCCATAATAGTTTCAGTCCCGGAGATAACCGCGATGATAGAAGCGAGGAAGCTGAACGACGAACTCAGGAGCAGCGGCGTGAACGTCCTGGGGCTGGTGATGAACAGGTACGACAGGAGAATCAGGGACAGAGTAGGCGAGAGGGAAGCATCCGAAATAACTGGAATAAGCAACACGTGGATAGTCCCCGAAGACAAGTCCCTATACTCCGCCCTGAAACAGGGTCTGCCGGTGGTTCTTTGGGACAGGAAACTAGCCTCTTCCAGGGCATTTTTCGAGCTGGCCGGATCTCTGGTCGGGGAATGATACTATGCCGGTGAGGATGGTCAGGTGTCCGAACTGCGGCAACTTCAGGCGCACATCTTCGCTCGGACAGGTCAAATGCTTCTTCTGCGGCAAGAGTTTCGAAGCTAGAAAACATATAATAAGCGATGGCGAATACAAGAAAAGAACACGGAAGAACGTAGGGTTTAGATAGTCGCCTCCATAGCTCAGCGGTAGAGCATCTGCTTCGTAAGCAGGAGACGAGGGTTCAACTCCCTCTGGAGGCTTAGATTAATATCCTATGGGAGCCAACTCCTTTGTATGATGCGCGCGCAGATGTCGCTGGAGATAGCCATTATCTACGGGCTGGCGGTGGTGGCGATAATCCTCGCAGTCTCGCTCGTACTTACGTTCTTCCCCACCTTCTCACAGGCCTCGACTTCCGCAACCTATTCCGGACTGCAGGGTTTCGACGTGATCGCAATAGGTTACTACGCCCCGTCCAGCATATTCTACATGAAGGTCCAAAACCTACTCAACGAGAACGTAAAAATCGACGCAGTGTCGCTGATAATCGGCTCCCAGAACTATACCGGGTGCGGGGGCGGGTACTTGCAGACTCTTGCCTACTACGAATGCAACATAACCTATACCGCCACATCACATTTTTCCGGGCTGGTCTACATATATTACACCCCGATGAACATATCCTCACCGCCCACGATAGCGGCCAAGGGTTCTGTGTCGGTATGACGAACTGGTGATAGTTATTTATACTTCCAGTTTTTAGATTAATTCCTATGGGAGCATCCAAGTACATACGCAATAACGAGAGGAACATCTACAAGAACAGGGAAAGGGTTAAACAGCTGCTCACCGAAGCCAGGAACGGCCCGCTAATCGAACGTATCGAGCGTCCGTCCAAGCTCTACAGGGCGAGGGAGCTTGGGTACAGAGCCAAGCCGGGTTACGTTGTCGTTAGGGTCAGGATAGGAAAGGGGAGTTTCAGGAGACCCAGGGCCACGCATGCCAGGAGGCCAAGCAAATCGGGTATATTCTACAATCTCAACATCAGCAAGCAGAGGATAGCAGAGAGCAGGGCATCCAGAAAGTACAGCAACATGAGGGTACTCGGCTCTTATTTCCTGGTAGACGACGGCCAGAGCAGCTGGTACGAAGTTCTGATGGCTGATTCTGCGCGCTGAGCCGCGTTTTCCAGTGACGGATAATTCTGTACGCACCGTGCCGGTGATTGATTTTTATTATGAAAAACTCTAAGATATCACATGGACGACGAACAATTCATGCTGTTCGAGGTGGGATTCGGCATAGCGGTGTCTATCGTGCTCTTCGTGTCCTTCTACCAGAATTTCTCGTCGGTCTTCCCGGTGGGGTGCAATAACAACGACATACTGGAGAACCAGTTCACCAGCGCTGAATACGGTTATCCTAACAGGATGGAAGGGACGCCCCTCTTCAGGTGCTACGGGACCGACGCCTGCTACAACCAGTCATCCGCCTACCAGACGTGCCTGAGCAACGAATGCTACTATCTCTATTACAAGAACGGCCAGGGGGACTACGTCAGCGTACAGAACTGCATATCAGCCCCGCCGCAGTCGGTCCTAAACGCGTGCAAGGTGGTCTCGCCATCCAACACAGCGGACCTGTTCAGCTGCGACCAGAGCACGGTGGTGGCCAACAATGCCACGGTCATAGAGAACTGCGACATGAGCACACCAGCGTGCGTGAAGGGCGACAGTCCGTACTGTCCGCCGTGCGTTGGCCAGTGATGGTATGATTAATAACAAAGGCAGCGTCGAGTGGAGGATAACGTGGCTCATAATAGTGGTGATAACGTTCGTAATCGCCATAACAGTCCTGGCACTCATGTTCTACGTGAGTTCGCACGGGCAATCCCCGTTCTCATACTTCGGTAACATTCTTGGCGGCGGAGGCGCCTGATGGAGGAGGGGATAATACTGACGATAATAGCCGTTTTCCTGGTGGTTATCGCCGGAATAATCGTGGCGATTTTCTCCTTCCAGATAATAACTGATATCAGCACTATAAATTTCGGGTTCAGCTGTTTCGTGGCGTTCGAACAGTACAACCTGATAAACTCTATCGTATCACCCCTGACGTACGTAGCGTCTTATTTCGGCTTATCGCAGTACTACGTCTCTCCCGAACAGGCAGCCCAGGTCCAGATATCGTGCCTCCAGAGCTCGAACATAGCCTTCTCCTCCACGTCCGACGTTAGCAGCAGGCTGTTCGCGGACGCGTCGTCGTGCTTCTCCCTGTTCCACGGTGCAACCAGCGGCACTGGAAACAGCGTGATAAGCAGCTCCAACATGAACCAAGTGTTCGAATGCTATTACGGCATCCTCTCACCCAGCAGCGGCACCAGCGTAGACTATGGCCAGCTTATACGTTCCCTAGACAACGCTTACAACAATTCCTACCCGCTGCAGATAGTTTTCATAACCAATGGCACCGGGGGCAGCGCACAGTACGTAAATCCGTCGGATTTAATCTCCAATTCCAGTTATCTCGTTTCGTATTTCGGCTATCCCTCCACCAATCCGCCGCAGGACTGCACAATACCCTTCCAGGACCAGTGCATACTGACGTCTAACTACCAGCAGCCGGTGCTGGACCCGGCCGAGTGCTATTACGGCAACCAGACCGTTCCAGAGACCCGGAGCACGGTCAGCTCCCTAAGCAACGGCGACCCCTCGAAGGTGGTGAGAAACCTGAGCACGGGGTGCACCTACTACATCCCGCAGTGCGGTTATCTCACGAACGCCATGGTGTACAAACAGAGCAGAGTGTTCGTGTGCATAACTTCGAAATAAACGATATATAGTGGACAGTGACTCTATTAGTTTATGCCTGAGACGCCGGGAGAGAACTTCATTTTCATCATCCTGTCAGTGATATTCATGATATTCATAATAGTCATATTCGCATCCTTCCTATTCCTGGGCGTTGGGTTCTCCAACGCTACCACGTGCTACGCGAGTTCGCAGGTGTCGAATTTCTTCTATAACGACTTGTGTTTCTCGAATTTCTTCTGCCTGAGCTCGACCTTGCAGTCCTATGGCATAAATCCCCCCGATTTCGGCTGCACCACTTCGTCCCAGACTTTCTCCAGCGGGGCGTCCACTCCCAGTGTCTTCTCCGGAGTGGCTACCGCGCTGTCCGAATGCTGGGACCAGTACGGCGGTTCGCAGGGACTTACGGTGTCCCCCGGCGCCACGAGGATATGCAGCATTATAAGCCTGGATCTGAACCAAAACATAACCTTTGGCAACTTGACCACATATCTACAGAACACACCCTTCACGACAGAAGTGAGCTGCCTCAACCACACCGCCGCACAAGCGTGCGCTGACCCTTTCTCATCATCCAATCCGAACGGCTTCTCATGCAACTTTAACAATCCCAGTGAATGCATATCCAACAACAGCGATTTCTTCAGCTGCTTCGACCAGCCAGGCTACACCTCCTTCACACAGGGTTACTCGCTGACGGTTGTGCCCCTTTACAGTTCCACCGCCCCCAACACCGCGTACAACGACCTACCGCAGTACTTGTGTTCCGCGTCGGAGGGCTGTTCCTTTAACACTTCCGTCGGTACGTGCACCAATCAGGACGGCGCCACGACAGGATGCTCTACGCCGTACACAGACTTCTGCGCAAAGAACCAGAGCGGGGATTACGTGTGCTCCATCGGCTACGATTCGGTGCTGAATTCCTACGAGGTCCCGAACACCTGCCAGATAACAGAACCTGTTAAGCCGACTTCCGTGGTGAACGTATCCTATTTCAACTACCTCAGGCCCGGCTTCACCGTCAACTACAGCTACAAGAACAAGACATCAGGGAGTGCCAACGCGGTGCCGATAGACAGCAACAAGTCCATATCGAAGGCACAGCTCTACATCGTCTACCTGAACAGCCTCGTCGGGACGAGGTTCCCTCCCGACAAAGTCACGCTTCCGTCCGAATGCGTACAGACCAGTTTCGTCGTAAATTACCCGACTTCCGGGATAGAGTACGAGTGTTCCAGGGCAGTAACGACCTATGCGCTGCTCACGCGCGGCCTTCCGAGCGCCTCGTTGAGCTTCGGATCCATAGCCGGAGCTGCTGCGAGCGGGATAGTCATAGGTGCCAGCAGTGCAGGATGCAAGACCAATACCTTCTGCAACAATTATGTGCTGTCCAACATCCCGAATCTTGTGGGTACCACTCTTTTCAAGACAAGCGGTCTGGAGCAGTGTGCAGGCTCGATAGTCGGCTGGTTCCAGCAGAACCTGCACGTGGACAGCGCTGCTTACCTCGGCATGAATCAGATGTACTTGTGCGCGGTGGCGGCCTGATATGACAGGAACATCTACGATAGATTATATCATCATAATGGTCCTCCTTATATCCTTCGTAGTGATAGGCATACTGGTAGCGAGCTCCGTGTTCCACTTCTCGTTGCTAGCCATAGGCCAAACTAATCCGTCGCTCACCGGTAGTCCCGCCCAGTGCAACATATCGGCGGTCAACGTCAGCACCCCTACCAAGACGGATTATTTCAGGGTCACAGTGTCGGAAGGCAGTCCCGGTCTGAATTACAGCGTTTACGCCGAGATTCCTCCGCTGACCGGTCCGGTTTTCGCCGGTGCATACTTTGTAGGTTCAAGCATATTCTCGCAGGATTTCCAGCTGCAGCCGGGTAACAACATCTTCATAGGTAACACGACAGGCAGCTCCGTGGAGATAGGCGGGCAGACCTACAAATCCGGAGGATTCTGCGAGAGTATAGTGCAGATAAAATCCTGATTCAGCGGTTCACGAAGAACCTGAGCGTACCGTCGTTCCTGAGCGTTTCCGGGTTATCCTTTATGTTCTTTATTATCTTCTTCATCCTAGATTCTTTTCTCTTCGACACCCAGTAATAGCTCTCGTCGCTCGTATCCTTGGTTATCAGTATGAATATCCTGCCCGCGTTGAACCTTCCGACTCTTCCCCGCCTCTGTATAGACCTAACCGCGCTGGGTACGGTCTCGTAGAAGACTGCTATGTCGACGCCCTTTATCGATATCCCTTCCTCGCTTACGCTGGTTGATACCAGTACGTTGTACACTCCGGATTCGAAGTCCTTGACTATCCTTATCTGTTCCTTCTGCGACAAGCCGCCCTTGCCCTGTCCTATGAACTTTACGGCGTTTACACCGTTCACTCCGCTTATCGCGTCGCAGATGGTGTCGACCGTGTCCCTGTACTGCGTGAATATTATCGCCTTCTGCCCCTTCTTGAAGTCACCGGCGAGTATTTCCTTCAGTTTGTCCAATTTGGGGTGTTCTCGCCCCGATGCCAGCAGTTTTTCCGATTCTTCCAGCAGGGATACGAACCCTCCGCTCGCAGCTATCTCCTTGTCCGATTTAGATTTGCCGGCCGTCAGCTTCATCGCGAAGTTTACGAACGATTCCAGGCTCTGGGTGGAGAGCAGGTTGTAGGCGTGGTACAGTTTGAGGAGCTTGGACGATATTATTATTCCCCTTATGGTGTAGAAATTCCTCTTTCCTGAAATCATCTGCTTCTGCAGGCTCTTCTGCAGCATGAGTATGGACACTCTGCTTATCCTGCTGACCGGCATGTCCTTGTAGAAGCCCGCCCTTCTTAGTT
This sequence comes from Nanobdellota archaeon, assembly GCA_021807085.1. Lineage (GTDB taxonomy): Archaea > Nanobdellota > Nanobdellia > Parvarchaeales > Parvarchaeaceae > Parvarchaeum. The sequence goes on along the minus strand of JAKAPM010000002.1, from coordinate 21,772 downwards.
CGTCCACGCCAGCCTTTATCATTCCGTCGAGCGAGGCCGCAAGCCTATTTATATCCTCGGGAAGCTCGACCCTCACCTCCTCTACCAGCTTGGATTTTATGTACGGGCTGACGTCCGCGTCCTCGTCGCTCCTTATCTCTACATTGGCTATGCGGAGGTTGTCGCATATCTGCCTTATCTTCTCACTGTCCGACGCCGGCGAGGCAGTGAGGCCTAGTATCAACGGGTTCTTCGAAACGCGCATATATTCCGAGACTATCTTTACGTACGAATAATTCCCCACAGCATGGTGCGCCTCGTCGACTATGACAACACTGAATGTGCCGAGGTCTACTATCCCGTTCTCTACGTCGTTCTCCACGGTCTGCGGCGTGGCAAAGACTATCTGTGCCTCATTATATATCTTTTTTCTCTCCCCCCTAGACACCGTTCCGCTCACCACCTCTCCATAGAGAGTGGATATGCTGTCGAAAGTCCTCTTGTGCTGGTTGACCAGCGGTTTTGTCGGAGCGAGAAACAGTGCCTTTGTGCCGTCGAACTTCTCTAGCCTGTAATCAACGACCAGTGCGCTTATCACCGTCTTCCCGAGACCCGTAGGCAGGACTACAAGGGTGTTCTTGTCCTTCGCGCTCTCAAAAATGTTGTTTTGGTATTCCCTGAACGCCACTCTGTCTTTTTTGATGAACATTAGACTCCTACGGCTTTACCGCTCTTTATAAGAATGTCCGCGACGTCGGTATCTATCTCTATCACGTTCGGGAACCCGAACGGGCCATAGGACTTGTTGTTCCTCCATATGAACTTTGGTATATCGGCTATCACTTTTATTATGGTCTTCTCAGAGTCAGGATCGCTCTCCACCTTCTGAAGTTTTTTCGGTTCAACGTTCCTGACATGGTCGAGCAGCTCAGATTTGTGCTTGTTGATAACGTCCAGCAGATTGTCGAACAGTATGAGTTCCTTCGACATCATGTTGCCCCTGGCTTCTTCGCTGTTTATTCCCAGGACGGCCATGTTAGATATCTTTATTATCCTTATGTTTATTATCTGGTCTAGCGTGTTGAGTGCGTTCTTTATCTGCATCGCAATCTCATCCATCTTCCTCTGGTCGTCGATGTTCCTGGCCTCATCGAATGAGTTCTTGTTTATGGCGATGTATTCCTTCATCTCGTCGTAGAGACCGTCGTTGAGTTTCGTCAGGGTTCTGTTATCCTCTTGCTCCTGCCTTCTTATCCTTACGAACTCACTGTAAGTAATCATATCCATCTGATGTAGAAACAGAAATATAAACTTTAAACCGCTCAGTACGCTTTTCCAAACGCAGAAAACAGAGAATTTTCAAAACCAGTGAATGCGCCAGTTATGTCCTTCAATATCACGGCTGGACCTACCAACAATATATAAGTAATCACCAATACAACACCCAATATGACAGCGAGTATGTAGAACCAGATAGCTTCCATATTCTACACCGGTATGGACGGAAACTTGGGCAGTATGTGCTCTAGCGACGAAGGTGAATATAATACGAGATAGAATATCACTATTACGATTAGCACTATGATTGTTACTATCAGAAGGAGCATGAAATCCGAAACGCCCCTGTTAAGCATATCTACCCGGGTTTATGTTGGTCAGCGAGGATATAAAATTCCCGAAGACCGACGATATCTTGTAGGGCGTGAATAACTCTAGGAATATCAGTATCAGCACTATCCCTATTATTATGAGTATGATATACGTGAAGAACGCGCTTATTACACCTCTGTTGTTCACAGTCCGCCACCGTACAGCCATCTGAACGAAAACAGCTGCACTATAGCAGTCGAGATGCTGTTCCCTCCGTGCGACAAGTAGAGTGCTATAGCTATCCCAACCAGCAGGACTATGATCGCAAGGATTATAGCTATTATCTCAGTTACCGGCATCTGGCCTCTTTCCATACCCTAGTATATCGTGAACGGCGACAGGTTGTTTAACAGCTTGGATCTTCTCTTGAATTCGTTGTACATGCCTTCGGCTTCCTTGTTCGCCACGAAAAGGCCCGCCTCTATCGCATCCTTATGGTTCGTCTTGTGGAACTTTTTGTTTATGACTATCTCGTACAGCTCCTTATTGAAGGGCGCTGCTGCCCCTTTCTTGATAGGTTCTCCGAGCTGAGATAGTGATTTGGATATCCCGAAAAAGTCGTCCCTGAAGGATCTGTATATGTCGCTAAGTGCCATGTCGTTCTGTTTCTTTTTCGGTCCCTTGTCCTTTTCCGCCTCGTCTGCCTCCGTTATGTATTTATCAAGGTCCTTTTTTATGATGTCGAGCGAATGGTATACCGCCTGGTCCACTCCTGCGAACACCGTCTTGTTCGAATATGCCTCGAGCGCCTTCTTGTATACGAACCACTCGTCCAGCGTGAAGCACAGCGGGGTGATTGTAAGGAAGAAAGTCCCTTCGTACTGCGCGTTAGGAGGCTGCGGTAATTCCGGCAGGAACGCCTGTTTTTCCCTGAAGCCGAACGATGTATCCACTGCCGTTACCACTACCGGTCCGTATTTTTTGATGTGCTTGTATATGAAAGACCTGTTGTCTTCCTTGTGTCCCCGGGTCATGAGCGTACCCCTTGGGCCTATGGTTTTGAGCGCGGCGTCTTTCACAATCTCAGGGCCTCTCTCCCCGAAAAGCTTCTTGTGCTCGATGTCGTATTCCCTGAGATACATCTGTTTGTACCCGATCATGTTTATCTTGAACATCGCCGTCTCGAATATGTCGGCAGGCGCGTTCGAGCTCACCAGTTCTTTTCCCCCCTTTATCCTCTCTATCCTTATGCGGTTCATTATCGTCATGTACTGGGCTGCCCATTCGGTGTACATGTTAAACGAACTCACCTGGCTTTTCAGGTACTGTAAGAGCATATTCTTCCTGTTCTTCAAGTCTTCCCCGTTTATTTTCTTCCAGTCCTCATATTCTATGTACCTGTTCTTGAGTATGTTCTTGTACTGTTCGTTCCTCTGTAGATCCGATATCGCCTTAAGGCTCTTCACCTGGTAGAACGCCGCCACTATATCTATGAAACCAGGTCCTCCGCCCTGTGCCTGGGTCGACGACCTCGACAGCGACGATAGGCTGGCTCCGCCTTTCCTTGCGTCCACGTTGTCCAGAAATATTCTCTTTAACGCCAGCTCTGCCGCCTCTGCTTTCTCCTTCTCACCAGCTTTTGAGAGCTTGTAGAACGACAGGTTCCTGTCTAGTTCCTTGAGTTCGTAAGTTATCGCGATCACGGATTTGAGCACGGTGTTTATGTTCCCGAGGAGCTGCATCACCCTGTCTTCGAGGGCCTTCTTCTTGTCCAGGAATATAGTCATTAGGTTTGAGACAGCCGACGGGTCTATGCTCTCATTGGTTGCTAGTCTAGAGTACCCAAGAGAAGCCAGCATCTGGTTCATTGACATGTATTCAGTTTGGAACTGGTGCCGCTTCCTTATGTCCATCGTGACTGAGTAGCCGTCGGGATTGCCTATGAATCCCGGATCTGGAAGTTTCATCTCATTGGCAAACCTGAAGTCTATCTCTCCCCTGTAGTGCGTTTCCGTGCCAGATGCTCTCGCTCTGAGCTCTTTTATCCACTCGTTTACTTCTTTGGCGCCGGTCTTCTGCGAATCGAAGCTGTCAACGACCTTTTTTATCTCGCCGGTATTCATAAGAATATCTGAGTCGTTTTTATATTTAAGTTAGTGCTATTCGCGGTAGGGGTTGACAACGCAAAGTTATCTCAAGTATTTATTTGGTGATTGACAGTTACAGGTAATGACGGAAAAAGTGGTTATAATAGGGTCCGGACCAGCCGGGTACACTGCCGCTATATACGCCACAAGGGACGCACTGGATCCCATTCTCATAAGGGGTTTCGAAGCCGGCGGCCAGCTAATGCTCACCAGCGAAGTGGAGAATTTCCCTGCTTTCAAGTCCATCCTGGGCCCAGACCTGATGGATTCGATGTACGAGCAGGTGAAGGCGCTTGGCTGCAGGGTAGTCGACGGAAACGTTACTAAGGTCGACCTGGGTACATATCCTTATAGGATCTGGGCAGGAGACAAGGAGTATCAGACATATTCGATAATAATAGCAACCGGTGCATCGGCAAAATGGCTCGGACTGGAAAAAGAGAAGGAGCTTATAGGCAAAGGCGTCTCCGGCTGTGCCGTGTGTGATGGCCCTTTCTTCAGGAACAAGGACGTCGTCGTTGTAGGCGGCGGGGACAGCGCGATGGAGGATGCCCTGTATCTGTCTACCCTGACCAAAAGCGTTACCTTGGTGCACAGGAGGAAGGAATTCAGGGCAAGCAAGATAATGCAGGAGCGGGTGTTCGCAAACAAGAAGATAAGGGTAATCTTCGACAGTGAAGTCACAAGAGTGCTTGGAGACGGCCACGTCACCGGCGTTGAGGTTACTAGCAAGATAAACGGCGAGAAGACGCATCTGAAGACGGACGGCCTGTTCATAGCGATAGGACACTACCCGAACACTGACCTTTTCAAGGGACAGCTGGACATAGACGAGAACGGCTACGTAGTAACCCATGATTCGGTAAAGACCAGCAGGGAAGGCGTGTTCGCAGCAGGGGACGTGCAGGACAGGGTCTACAAACAGGCTGTGATAGCGGCAGGTTGGGGAAGCATGGCTGCGATAGATGCGCGCAAATTCCTAGAAGAGAAGAAGCTGGCTTAACTCTGCGTGAAGTTCTCCCTGAACCTAATCGCGTAGTCTTCAGGTACTATCGTGTTAACGAACACGTCCTGTCCGAGCTCTATCCCGGCGAGCTTAGCAAGTCTCGGGTATATCTCTATATGGAAGTGGAAGTCCTTCTCGGATTTCAGCTCGTGGAATACCATGTTGTAAGGCTGCTGGCCGAACATCTTCTTGTTGGTGCTTATAACTGTCTTTATCGTTGAAGCCAGTTCGTACCTCTCGTCCTCGGTGAGTTCTAGTATGTAGTTGACATGTCTTCTCGGAACTATCATGGATTCCCCCGCCATCCTGGAAGCGAAAGGCGCCAGTGTCACGAAGCCGTTGCCCTCTATCATGGTTCGCACACCCTCCTTAGATATGGCGTTCTCGTACAGGCACTGCCTGTTCTCAGCTTCGAATCTTTTTATCCGGTCTAGCTCAACCCTCTGCGTGCCTACCAGTTCCGGCCAAGCTATTATCTGGGTGTGCGCGTGCGCTATGCTCGCCCCGGCAGCGGCGCCGTAGTTCTTGAAAACCATTACGCTCTTTATGTAACGCTTCCCGTACAGACCTTCTTCGCGCTCAGTAAGCACATCCAGCCATTTCTTTATCTTTCCTTCGTCGAAGTCTTCTAGTTTTTCCCCGTGCTTAGGCGTTTCTATCACAACTTCATTGTATCCGTAGCCGGAAGTGTAAGCGAAGAACCCTTCTCCCGACATGAGCGGAGTGTTGCCGGATAATTCCGGGAATTTGTTCCTTATTACCATTATATCCCAATGGTCGCCGCCAGTGTGCATCACTTCGAGGTTTTTTCTGTCTACAGTATCAGGTTCGAACGGGCACTTGGACAGATCACCAGCCGCTGTGTCCTCTTCCTCCACCTCTTTGGGCCTGTTTTCCCTCCCAGGGACCACGACACACATTTCTCCGGTGCGGTAGTCTGTGCGTATCTCGCTGCCGTAGGGGAGATCTTCATTCATACAAGTAAGCAGCACCGCGACCTTTAAACCTTTGTTTTGCAGTTTCCCGAGCAAACCCCTTCACAGCCCAGTATGAAAACATTTAAATATGCCGTCGCGCTTTATTATTCAATATAATTTATGGCCTTAAATGGCTGAAACTATATACGTATTGGAGGTACAGATATGGCAGAAGCGGTTCAACCGATTTTTATCCTTCCCGAGGGTTACACCCGTACCAGCGGAAAGGACGCGCAGAGGAACAACATAGCTGCAGCTAAGGCTGTTGCAAACACGGTAAAATCCACACTTGGCCCGCGCGGCATGGACAAGATGCTAGTGGACAATATAGGCGACATTACGATAACCAACGACGGAGTAACGGTCCTCAAGAACATGGAGGTCGAGAATCCCGCCGCTAAGATGATAGTAGAAGTAGCAAAGACCCAGGAAGAGGAAGTGGGTGATGGGACCACCACAGCGGTGATAATCGCCGGAGAGCTCCTTAAGAACGCAGAGACGCTCCTTGACCAGAGTATACACCCTACGTTGATAACCAGAGGATACAAACTGGCGGCAGACAGGGCGCAGGAAGTTCTCGACAAGATAAAGCTCAAGCTGAACATTAAGGACAAGGAAGAGCTGTCGAAGATAGTAAAGACCGCGATAATAGGAAAGAGCACCGGTTCTGACAAGCACATAATTTCACTGATAGTGGACGCGATACAGCACGTCAGCGAGGTCTCTGACGGCGAGGGGACTGTGGACATAGACAACATAAAGGTCGAGAAGAAAGTAGGCGGCGGTCTCTCCGATTCGAGACTGGTTAAAGGTGTGATAATAGACAAGGAGAAAGTCCACCCCGACATGCCGGATTCTGTCGACAACGCTAAGATACTCCTCCTGAACCTTGCGCTCGAGATAGAAAAGACGAACATCGACGCACAGATAAGGATAGAAAAACCGGAACAGCTCCAGGCGTTCCTAAACGAGGAGGAAAAAATGCTTAAGGACATGGTCGATAAGATAAAGGAGACGAAGGCGAACGTGGTCATAGTGCAGAAGGGCATAGACGACGCGGCGCAGCACTTCCTTGCAAAGGCAGGGATACTGGCGTTAAGAAGAGTGTCCGAGAACGACATGAAGAAGATAGGTAAGGCGACAGGCGCGAAAATCGTGTCCACTCTCGGTGACGTCGAAGACGGAAACCTTGGATACGCTGGAAAGGTGCATGTGGAAAAGCTTGCGGGGGAGAACCTTGCGCTCATAGAGGAATGCAAGAACCCGAAGGCTGTCACTATACTCATCAGGGGCGGAACGGAGCATGTCGTAGACGAGGTGCAGAGGGCGATAGATGACAGCCTCGGAGACTTGAGGTCCGTGATAGAGGACAACGGTGCCATAGTCGCCGGCGGCGGGTCTACCGAATTGGAAGTCTCAAAGCACCTGAAGGATTTTGCCACGAACCTCGAAGGCAGGGAGCAGCTGGCAGTAAACGCGTTCGCGGACGCGCTGGAAGTCGTACCGAAGACCCTCGCAGAGAACGCGGGTCTCGATCCAATAGACATAATCGTTGAGCTCAGGGCGGAACACCAGAAAGGCCACACGTGGAGCGGAGTCAACCTCCTCGATGTATACAAACCCAAAGTATCCGATATGCACAAAGAAGGCGTGATAGAACCGCTGAGGACGAAGAAACAGGCTATAAAGAGCGCAAGCGAGGTCGCTTCAATGATACTCAGGATTGACGACATAATAGCCGCAGGCAAATCGGCCAACCAGTCGCAGCCTCCGGGTGGCATGGGCGGAATGGGCGGATACGGCGAATAGTTATGTCTGAAAACGGTGGAAACAGCCTCGCGAGACCCCTCGACCTGCTGAATTCAGCAAAAGGAAAGATGGTGCTGATAGAGTTGAAGAATGGCCATTCGATAACCGGTAAACTCGTCGCCTTTGATGTGCACATAAACGTGACGCTGGAGAACGCCGAGGAGAAAAAGGATAACGATACCATGAGAAAACTCGGAAACGTCTTTGTGAGGGGCGATACTATAATACTAGTGTCTCCTACAGTATGAGCACAGCCTCGATGGGTCTGCACAACAGAAAACAGCCCCATGTAACGTGCAGGAGATGCGGAAAGGAGTCCTACCTCAAGAGAAAAGGATACTGTTCCCACTGCGGCTATGGAAAGACAGCCAAGGTGCGGCAATACGCGTGGCTCAGCAAGAACGTCAACGGCATAAGGAAGCATTGAGAATCTCCTGTAAAACAAAGCTTAAAAGCCAGTTCCAATCTAATACTATCCATGTTCTCGAAAACGGGGAAGATAAACCCCAAAGGCATAATATTCGATTTCGACAACACGCTAGTGGATACCAACGGCATCATAAACGAGGTGTACGACATAATCTTCTCGGATATATCCAACAAGTTCGGTGTCGGAAAGGACAGACTGTTCGAAGAATCCAGGCGCGTGCAGGATGAGAACGTAGCGGATTCTAACGTGGCGAAGAAATCTTACGATCACGGTGAGTGGATAGGGGTTGTAGTGGAAAGGCTGTCTATAAACCTGCCACCGGGAGAACTAAGGGCTTACAAGGATTTCTTCTACTCCTACATGCTTAACAACCCCAAGTTCTCCGCCGACACGGAATCCATCGTCAAGCTGTTCAAGTCTATGGGAAAAAAGCTCGCCCTGCTGAGCGAGAAAGACTCGATTGCCGGCATGAAGGCGAAAAGGATACGTTCCCTCCCGTTTTCGGCGGATTTCGACGCTATAGTGATAGCTGGTGAGACCATACCATTCGGGAAACTGGCGGACGGCCCCAAGGCATTTCTCGAAACCGCGAAGGCAGTCGGCCTGGAACCCGGCGAGTTGGTGATGGTTGGCGACAGAGCGGATCTCGACATCCAGAACGCAAAGGAGGCTGGTATGATGACTGTGCTCTTCGACGGCTATTCAAAATCCAAGGAGATCGGAAAATATAGACCGGACTTCGTGATACACAACATTAGCGAGCTGGCCGGCATAATTTCCTGATTTTGACCGCTGTGTGTTCTGACAAGGATAAATACAACCGGAAGCATAGTCTGATATGGATAGCCTAAAGATGACGCCTTGGGAAGTATCTGGAAAACTAGACGATGCCGCTTACAGACACCTGATCGAGAAGTTTGGCGTTGACATCATAAGCAAGGAGCTGATGGAAAGGCTCGGTAAGGTAGCGGGAGGCGAGTTGCATCCTTTCCTGGCGACCGGGCTGTTCTTCGCACACAGGGACCTTAACCTAATACTCGACGATTACGATGCCGGCAGACCGTTCTACCTGTACACTGGGAGGGGGCCGTCTGGCAAGATGCACATAGGCCACCTTCTTCCATTCATCTTCACAAAGTGGCTGCAGGATGTGTTCGGGGTGCACCTGCTGGTACAGTTCACCGACGATGAGAAATATTTAATAAAGTCAGACAGGTCCAAGAAGGAAGTGGAGACGGTGGCGAACGAAAACGTCCTTGACGTTCTGTCCCTCGGTTTCGACCCCAAAAAGACGCACATAATAAAGGACTATGACAACGCCAAGACCCTGTATTACTACGCAACAGACGTCGCCAAGCACACTACTATATCTACAATAAAGGCCGTTTTCGGCGTGGTCGACAGCGACAATATAGGGAAAGTCTTTTTCCCCTCGATGCAGATAGTACCCGCCTTCATACTGTCCGCCATCACCGGGAAGAATATCAGGTGCCTGATACCTTACGCCATAGACCAAGACCCCTACTTCAGGGTGTCCAGGGACGTCCTGCCGAAACTCGGTTATTACAAACCATCAGCAATAATCTCCAAGTTCCTGCCCAGCCTGCAGGGACAGAACGGCAAGATGTCCTCTTCGATCAAAGGAAGTGCGATATTCCTGGACGATGATGAAGATTCGGTTAAGAGGAAGATGATGAAGTACGCTTTTTCTGGGGGTAAGGACACAGTAGCCGAACAGCGGAAATACGGCGCGAATCCAGACGTGGATTTCGCATTCAACGCATACGCGATGTTTGAAGATGACCCTGCGAAGATTAGACAGGTATACGACGATTACAAGAGCGGCAGGATGCTGAGCGGAGAGATGAAGGAACTGTCGGCCAGGAAGATAAACGAAAGGCTTGCAGAAATGCGCCGCAGGCGCAAGGTTGTGGAGAAGGACGTCAGTAAGTACACGTTCGACCCGTCAAAGTTCAAAGACTTATAAGTCTGCGGACTTAGTTAGTATTTTATATTAAAAATTGTATTCAGACACTATGACCTACGTAAAGCAGATAGAACTGGAGAATTTCAAATCCTTTGCAGGTCACATAAAATTCGATTTTACCAGGGGCTTCAATGCGATAGCAGGTGCCAACGGCTCCGGGAAGAGCAACATAATAGACGCGATGATGTTCGTGCTGGGCGGCACGTCGAAGAGGGAGATGAGGAGCGAGCTTCTGACTGACCTGATATTCAACGGCGGGAAGAACGGCAGGGCCTCAGATTACGCCAAGGTCACCGTGCTGATGGACAACTCAGACAAGTCGTTTCCCGGCTTCGATGACAGGGAAATATCCCTCAGCAGGAAGGTTGACAAGAACGGCAAGAGCGTTTACAGAGTCAACGGAAAGGCGTCTACTAGGGAAGAGATAGTGAACGTCCTGTCACTAGTGAAAGTGAGGCAGGACAGCTTCAACATAGTGCCGCAGGGCAAGATACTCGAGGTCATAGGCTACAGCTCAGAAGACCGGCTGCGAATAATAAACGACATATCCGGCATAAGCATTTTCGAGGACAAGAAATCCAAAGCGATGACCGAGATGAGGAAGGTCGAAGGTAACATATCAAAAATAGAGACGATACTTAACGAGAAGAAGAAGCTGATGGAGCAGCTCGAGAAAGAGCGAAAGAAGGCGATAGAGTTCAAGGAGCTAAAAGAGAGGCAGGAAACCCTTCTTGCAAAGCAGATACTGATAAGGAAGAACGCGGTGGAAGGCGAACTCAGCGGCGTGCGTTCTAAGATAGGGAGCATCGACGGGGACAACAGGAAAATTGCCGAGGAACTCGGGGAAATAGACTCGAAAATAACGTCCGATAGAAGTGAGATAGACCGCATAAACACCCAGGCGGAATCCGAAGGCGAGAAGGAGATATCCAGGGCGGAGAGCAGCTCCAGGGAACTCGAATCGGAACTCACCAGACTCAACACCATACTCAAGGCCGACAAGGACCAAGTGGCCAGAATAGAATCCTCACTCAAGGAGGTCTTATCGTCCAAAGGGGAAATAACCGGGTCAATAGACAAAGAGAACATGGACATAGAGGCGCTGCGGAAGAAGTACGATGGGGTCAACTCCAGGAAGCTGAAGCTTACCGAATCGGCGTTGTCGTCGGAAAAGTACCTCAAGGACAAGGAAACCTACGAGAAGAGGGCAAATGAGATAGAAAAGCAAATATACGAGCACAAACTAACGTTGGCCAAGTATCCGCAGGTGGCTGAGCTGCAGGCTGGACTTAGCGAGCTCAATGAATCCAAGCACAGGGTCGATTCGGAAAAGAAAGAACTCACCATCAAGTTTTCCGAGATAAAACCAGAGGTCGACAGGCTCAAGTCTGCTTTGAAGGGCGAATCAGACAAACTCTACTGGCTCAGGGAAAACGTGCTGGCTTCGAGGGGCAGCATACTCAACCAGAGCAGGGCAATGGAGATGGCCGATAGACTGCGCAAGGAAATCGAGGGTGTGTTTGGAACAGTCGCGGAGCTTTTCACCGTCAACGACCTAAGGTACTCAGATTCGATAATCAAGTCCATCGGCAGGAGGTCGGAATTCGTCGTCGTAGACGGCGACGATACGGCAAAAGCCTGCATAGACAGGCTGAAATCCCAAAAACTCGGTTCGCTCAACTTCATCCCCCTGAACAAGATATACGGCGTGCGTACCGGGGAGAAACCCCAGCTGGATTTCGCAGTGGACTACACCATAAACCTCGTGTCCTTCGACCCTAAGTTCGAAAAAGCTATGCAGTTCGTGTTCGGCGACACCCTTCTCGTCAGTGGGTTCGAACAGGCGAAAGGTTCGATAGGTAAGTACAGGATGGTGACAGCCGACGGCGTGATAATGGAGAAAACCGGGGTGATATCCGGTGGGCACTACGAAGCCAGCAATATAGCCGCAATATCAAAGAAGATAAACGAACTGAACCAGAGCATAGAAGAGCACACCAAGAACAAGGAGAACTACGAATCGGAACTGGTCGAAAAGGAATCCTCTCTAGCCTACATGATGGCGCAGCTAAAGACGCTGGAGAAGGAATCCGCCGAACTTGCAAACAAGATAAGCGCCGCCAGCAGGGAGAGGGTAAGATTCGGCGGTTCGGAATCGGAGATATCCGAAGCCATAGTGAAACTGGAAGCCGAGAGGGGCGAACTGTCTGATAAGCTCGAGAAGCTGGATTCGATCCGCCCCGACCTCACAGACTACAGGAAAGAGATAGAACAGCTCGACAGGGAAGCCAGCGAGATGAGGGTGTCCATCAATACCGCCATGAACAGGATAGAGAACGTTTTCAAGACGGAACTAAATAATATAACGCGCAGGAGTCTGGACCTGGAAAAAGAGAACTCTAGGTTCGCGAGGGAAATCAGCGAAATAAACGAGAGCATAACGGACGTCGCCACCAGACTCGAGAAGTCGAAGCAGGAGTTAGCCAGCAGATCTGAGTCCCTAACCAAACTCAGGAAGACGCGGGAGGAGATGTCCAAAGAGATATCCTCGCTCGAGAAAGAAAGGGATAAGTTCAAGGGCAGGGAGAGCGAACTGGCGAAGGAATTCAATTCGCTCAAGATAAAGGAGGCAGAGCTCGGGGCCAGACTCGACGCCATCAACGAAGAATATGGAAAGCACAACGTACCAAGCCTGGTCCTGGAGGAGGGAGAATCCCTGGAGAAGGTGACCAGGGAGCTAAACTCGGCGTCGTCCAGAGTGAATTCGTTCGGTCCCATAAACGAGCTGGCCCTGGAGAAGTTCGAGACCACCGAAAAGGAATACAACGAGTTCAACGAGAAGCTGGGCAGGCTATCCGAAGAGAGGGCCAAGATAATGGAGGCAATAACGGACATAGAGAAGAAGAAACTCGAGTCCTTCATGAAGACCCTCGCAGAGATAAATTCCATCTTTACCAAAGTCTTCAATTCCATAACCAATGGCCGCGCTGAACTGGTGCCAGATACACCCGATAACTTGTTCTCCGGGGGTCTGGACGTTGCGGTAGAGCTGCCAAACAAGAAGATACACAACCTGAGGGGGCTAAGCGGCGGGGAGATGTCCATACTCTCGATAGCTCTCCTGATGGCGATATCCAAGTACGTCAACGTGTCTTTCTACATACTCGACGAGGTTGACGCTGCGCTCGACTCTTTCAACGCCTCCAAGTTCTCTGGTCTGGTCAAATCGTACGCCGAGACGTCGCAGTTCATAATAATATCACACAACGACAGCACCCTCATAAACGCCGACGTGATTTACGGCGTGACTATGACGAACGAAGGCCTTAGCAAGGTTGTAAGCGTAAAGATGCCGAACGAGGAGGCCGCAGCCAGCAAGGACAAGAAATAGTGCCTATCCCAGGAGCACGGACAGCTTCTCCAGCTCTTTGAGGCCAAGCCCCTTCACTTCCATACCGAGGGAATCGCCCAGCTCCGTCTTGACGGATTCGATCATATGCCTGCTTGCGTTCTTCGTGCTGCCGTTCACCGCGTAGTCCGCCCTCATGATGGCGTTCTTGAGTGTCATCTCATCATGCAACATTATCTCCTTCATCATGCCGCCCTTCCTGGTCACGAACTTTAGCATCCTGCTCGTGACCCTTGGTTGTGGATAGAAAGCCTCCTTCGGCACGTCCATTACGTTCTCGAACGAAAAAAACAGCCTCTGCACGAACGATAGCCTTGTCTGTTCGGCGTCGCCAACCAGCTGGTCCGATATCGTCTTTGGAAGGACCATAACCCCCGTATCAAACTCGTAGTGCAGAAGTTTTTCCAGTATCCTGTCAACTATATTGTAGGGTGGGTTCGACACCACCTTGTTGAACTTAGGGAGGACCATCTCCAGAACGTCCCCGTTTATCAGCGTCAGCTCCGGACTGAGCTCGTACTTGTTTATCAGATAGGAATATATTCCCACATCCTTCTCTATTGCGACGACTGCGCATCTTTTGATAAGTTCCTCCGTCAGCGCACCGAACCCCGGCCCTATCTCCAGGACAGTGTCTTCGCGCCCTAGTCCAGCGGCGTCTACCTCCCTGCCGAGAACAGCGTCGTCTACTAGGAAGTTCTGGCCGTTCTCGCTGTCGCTCTTCACGCCGTAATCCTTGACTAGTTTTTTTATTCTCTCAACGTCAAGGGCCATATTCACGCGGCCTTTGAGCCGCGTCCAGGTCTGAGTCTCTCGATTCCGAACTCGCCGTGGCATTTGCTGCACGAAAACCTGTAGAATTCCTTGTTCTTGCCGTTCACCTTCTCCTTTCTGCTCTCCAGCCCGCCGGGAAAATCGTTGTCCTCTCCGCACGCGGGGCACACGAAAGCGTAATGGAAGTCCGGCGAATCCTTGAGTCTGTATATCAGGACCTTCTCGGTCCTGTCTCCGGAGGTTATGCTGGATTTCTTTATGAAATTGCAGTTGTCGAAATCAGGCAGTTTCATAACCTTACTATATCGGCGAGATTTTTATACCTATTTCCGTGCGTGTGGTCACTGGCGAACTGGAAATACTTTTATACTACGAAAAGTTGATGGTTAGATGATATTGAGTGACTTTGACATAAAGGGATATCTAGCGTCGAAGAAACTGGTGATAGACCCGCTTTCGGATGAAACCATCAGGGAAAACGGCGTGGACCTTAGAATAGACGACGAGATAATGAGGTTCAATTACACGAAGGACCCGGTCGACCTAAACGACAAGGCGACGCTGGACAAGATATACCAGAAGGAAAAGGTCGAGAAGGATTTCGTGCTGTCGCCGCAGGAGAGGATACTCGTCAAGATAAAGGAGAAGATAAAGATGCCCCCCGACCTAGTCGGTCTGTGCAACGTGAGGTCAACTTTCGCCAGGCTCGGAATAGGCATACCGCCCACTATAGTCGACGCTGGGTACGAGGGCAACCTTACAATAATGGTGATAGGCGGGAACATACCGGTCAAGATATCCAAAGACACGAGGTTCCTGCACCTTATCATAAGCAAGACGAGCAGCGACGTGCAGAACACGTACAGCGGCAACTACCGCGGGAGCACCGGCGTCACCGGAGCTAAAGTATAAATTGACGGTTTGAGGATAGAATTATTATGAAAAGAAGTTCGAAGAACTGGAAGAAATACCACAAAGACCGCTGGAAGACCAGGAAGAAGAAGATGTTGGAGAGGAAGAGGAAGAGACGCCTGATGCGAGAGAAGAGTGTCTAGTCCGATAAGGGCAGCAGGGGTAGCGAAGTCTGGCCCAACGTGCAGGACTTAAGATCCTCATAAATTCCACCCTTCCAGGGTGGATAAGATATCCTGCGGCTAAGCGCCCTCGTGGGTTCAAATCCCACCCCCTGCACGTTTTAACTGTAATGACGAGGAGAGTGCGACGAAATGGAACTGCAGGTTGGGGTGAAGGCGGTCCTCAGGAACCAAGATGGCAAGGTCCTGCTTGTGAAGCGTTCAGAAGAAAAGTATCCTGATGCCAGTCTGCCCTCCTGGCGTTCTGCGTTCAACCCCCTATCTTAAGCCCTTTATCCCCGCTCCCGAGAAACTTACAGACAAAAGCCTGAAAGCCACACAGTATGCTTATTGCGCGGATCCGCCGCTTTTCGGCGGACGTAAAAGTGGGAGATTGCGCTCCTTTCCGCGTTTCCCGATGCTGTTGGTCAGGCGCTGCAGTCAAGGCGTCCCTTGCCGTGCTTGTAATCGAACAGGGTAACCTTCTTACCGTTCACGCTGGCGACGTAGGCGTAGAATTCCAGAGGTCCGCTCCAGCCGTCGTACTGTCTGTTCTCGACTGGCGTGTAGCCCTTTCTTCCAAGCCTCTTCATCTGCTCTGCGTCAAGGCTTATCCCCTCGACCTTTCCCGTGTACCTGTTGTACACGTTGAGTCTGCCCGACTGCGATTTCGTTCTAGATAGCATCTCGAGGGCTTTCTCGAGACCGCTTTCTGTAAACTCCTGTATTTCCATTTATTATTACTGAATTGTGATAGTATTTAAGCTTAAGCTTTCGGGGGAGAAGGCGTTTTACGGCGTCTTCAGCGTGTAGACTTCTAGTTCCCTGTATCTCTTGCCGCAGCTGTGCATCGTGAACCCCGGCTTCTTGCCCGTGAGTTCGGATTTTCCCCTGAAGAACTGAAGATAGTCATCAAGGTCAACCGGTTCGTCCGTCTTCCTCGACAGCACATACGCGCTGTGGGTGTTGAGCATGTTCCTGTCTCTGAGGCCGTCGGCGCATATTAGGTACCCCCCCTTCTTGACAGCCAGCTTGGTGGTCCTTATCCCGCACGATACCAGAAGCTGGATATCCAATCCGCTGGTGTGGAGCCTGTATAGGCTGTCAGCGTCGGAGCATATCTCAACACCTATCCTGTAACCCCTAAATTTAAATTCATGGTTTCCCTTCCCGAGGATGAGGTTGTACGCGTCGTCGGCGTCGAAGTCGTCTGTTCCTCCGTTCGTGTTCTTCAGCGTGGCGTAGACGATCTCCCCATCACTGAATGCCAGAAGAAGATTGTATATATTGTTGTGTCTCGTGGCGACTATCGCCGTTCCGGGTATGAAAAGGGTCTTGGTGCCCAGAGTCTCCGCCTTAAAGTAGTCTATGAGCCTCTTCAGCTCTTCCGGCGAGTACGGCCCTTCTTCCTCTTCCCTGTTCATCAGGCTCCATTCCGGCCCGATTATTATGTCGAGATTGAGCCTCCTGTTAACGGCTGCGGCTTCCTTTACTGCGATTATGCTTGGCCTGTGTTTGAGGTACCTCTGCGAGTTCACCTTTATTATACCCACCGTCAGCGCGGTTTCCAGGCTTTTTCCCATTTAAATTTATGAAGAATGGACCATTTAAACGTTCTTTGCGACAGTTTTCAGCTCTTTCACCCTTATCGAGGCTTTTCCCCTTATCGGGAAGTGCATTACATACACACGCGACCTGAAAAGCTTCCCATTCCATCCGAATTTCGGGTTCTTCGTGCCGGAGAACTTCTGGAAGGTGACTTTTCCAACGAAGCACACGACTGCTGGAGAGTATTCCTTGACTATCCTGCGCAGCCTCCTGTTTCCGTATTTTTCCTCCCCCTCCTTCAGGTCTGACGCCGTTACGGACGGCCTGTCGACTATGTTTATGATGTTTAACCCATACTTGCCCGCGAATTTCCTGTCGTAGAACCTTCTGAGCCCCGCGTCGTCTCTAAGGTCGTCTCGCCCCTCCAGTATAAGACCGGCATCGCTCAGGAGGTACCAGAACGTCTTGTTGTTGGAGAAAGGAACTCCCCTCCTGTCCGAGCCGTAGTGCGGGTTTATCCCGACAAACAGTATGCGGGCATCCTTTGTGAACCTGTAATGTATCATAACACACTAACGTACGATCGATTTATATCATTCCTCTTATACGCTGCATGATGGGGATGAGATATAGGATACTCGCCGACGTGCTCCGGCCCGGGAGCATAACCGGCTGTGGTGCTGAAAGGGGCGCTCGACGGCATAAACCGCGCTAATGTTTATATACGATGAACTTTTAACCCTAAAATATGGGGATAGACCCAGATTTCAAGACAAAAAGACAGAAGGCGCAGCAGCATAGCGGTCACGACGTATGGGGGCCTGTTGAGCCGCCTGCGAAGCTCGGCATACACGGTTCGGTAGTGGCGATAGATTGGGACGTATGCAACGCCGATGGTTCCTGCATACCCGCGTGTCCCGTTTCCCTTATAGAATGGAACGACACTCCGGGACATCCCCTCTCCAATAGGAAAGCGGACCCCGCAAGAGAGAGTGACTGCATCTTCTGCATGGCGTGCCAGAACGTCTGCCCGGTGCAGGCGATAAAGGTAACACCTCCGTAGGCTTCAGGCATCTCCTCATTCCAGTTCAAATGGACACAGACAATCACAGCGACGAAGAAATAAAAAAGATTCTTTCAGATTACAGGAATGTATGCGTCGTCGGCGCTTCCAGGAGCGGGGACAAGGACGCCCACACCGTGCCCGCGTATCTGATAAAGAAAGGGTACAACGTCATACCCGTGAACCCGAATGCGGAGGAGATATTTGGGAGGAAATGCTACCGCCGCGTGTCCGAAGTCGATCAGGATATGGAGATAGTCGACATATTCAGGCCGTCCGGGGAGGTCTATGCGGTAGTGGAGGACGCCCTGGCCAAAGGCCCTAAAGTGATATGGATGCAGGAAGGGATAGAGAACGCCGAAGCAGAGGAACTTGCGGAATCCAAGGGCATAACCGTTGTCTTCAACAGGTGCATGTTCAAGGAGCACATGCGCCTATTCGGAAACTGATAAAACGTTTATAAATCCGATGAATCCTTATAATTCTTAGTACGTTTCGAGGAGAATTTTATGACGGAATACATGCTGAACAATAAATTCAACGATCCTTTCAACAAGGTGCAGTTCGGCGTATCGCTGGGTGAGCAGAACCAGCTGAACGAGTTCTCGAAGATATTGAGGGGCGGCTCCAGGATGGTCGAGATAGATATAGCGAGCGTTTACGGCCTCATGAATGAGAGGGGCGGCTCCGCAGCGTCGATAGGCAAGACTGAGAGGGAAGCCATATCCAACCTAGCCAGCATAAACGATGTTGACCTCAGCATACACGCACCGTGGGCCATAAATTTTTCCGGTATAAACCCGGAGAACGGCGAGAAGGACGAAGTGTACGAGAACCAGGTCAGCCATGAGATATCCGCGGCGGTTCAGTTCGCTGACGACATAGGCGCCAAAATGGGCAGGAAGAACATGCCTATCATATTCCACGCCTCCTCTGACAATCTAGGTAATCCTGACAAGAACCTTTCGGTGTCAGTTTACGACAACGCGGAAAACAAAGCGGGCCCCCTCAAGGAGAGGGAATTCGATATGAGTCTGGATGAATTCAAGAAGATATACGGCGACGACAGGGACTTGATGACCCGGCTGCGGGACAAAGGCATAAAGGAAGAGGACGGAAAGGTCATTCTCCCCCCTCTTGCTAATTTCGAGTTCATAAAGAAGAGGATAGAATACGACCTAGCTGAGAGGGAGGGAAACATAGATTTCCAGAAGAGGAACCTCCAGATAGAGAAGACGGAAGCCCTCGCGAACGAGGCCGCTGCCGCCGGCGCGCACAACATTGCCGCTTTGCAGAGCGCCAAGGACAAACTGAACACCATCGAACAGAGGGAGAAGGATCTGGCAGTCAGGGAGGCGGAGCTCAGGCACGAGAGGGATGTCGCAAAGAAGGAGGGCAGATACGTTCTTTTCGACGACAAGGCCGCGGATTTCGCCGCCAAGGGTATAGCCAAGGCTGCGATGGACTCGTTCAGGACCAAATCACAGCCGATGATACTCGTGGAGAACCCCATGAATCCGAACATGTCGCTGAGCAACCCGAAGGACACCGCGGTCGCGGTAAGGAAAGCCAGGGAAGAATTCGCAAGTAATCTAATGAAGAACGAGCACATGTCCAAGGGAGGAGCTAAGGAAATGGCCGAGCAGCTGATAGGGATAAACCTTGATATAGGCCACGTAAACACGTTCAAATCATTCAAGAACGAGAAGGGAGAATACTACAGCGACAAGGAGATAGTACAGATGGCAATGGCAGCCAAGGATTATTTAAAGCGATACCACCTAAATGACAATATGGGCGATATAGACGCGCACCTTCCCCTGGGGGAGGGCAACGCTCCCGTGAAAGAGATATATGAGAGGCTCGTCAACGCCGGCGTAGAAGTCCCCGCTATAATGGAAGTATTCGGGGGTTTGGGCGGCATAGAAGCAGGTGCGATAGAATCGCTCCAGTACATGGGTGCCCCGATATACGGGAACGTTCCGTACGTATCGATGCCTGCGTACCTTGGACAGCCGTACTCCTCTATGATAGGCGATTATTCTTCGTATTCCAACCTGGGCCTGAAGCACGATTTCTTCCCGTACGGCGGCTTTTCCGGGATATCGCCGATACCTGGCGTGGGATACATGGAGAAGGGAAACAAGGAAGGGGGTTTCTCGGGGGCACCGATGGTCTAATATGGATGAGGGGAACGATACTGGAAAACTTGAGATAAAGGGATACGACGCAGCTTTCAGGTTCGCGAAGGAAATATTCGACAAGTATCCCAAGATAATGAAGACTATAGTGCTATTCGGATCATACAGCAAGGGAAAGGAGACGGAGCAGAGCGACGTTGATATAATGCTGATACTCGACGACGTGCTGAACTCCCTGGACCAGGGGCTCCAAGGGGCTATATTCGCAGACGTCGACAAACTTGTGCTCCGTGAGAAGGAAATCAAGCTCCACATAAATTCAGTGACGCTCACCGCTTTCTGGAGGGGCGTGCTGGCCGCAGACCCCGTGTCGATAAACGTTCTGAAATACGGGGTGCCCTTGATAGACACGGGGTATTTCGAGCCGCTGCAGGCGCTCCTCAACATGGGCGAAATAAAACCCACCGAAGAATCGATATACGCAGCGCTCACGAGGGGAGAACTGTACTCTAATTCTGCCAGGCTGAGGCTAGCCGGCGTTATAACTGACGTTTATTGGTCCGTGGTCAACGCCGCGCAGGCCGCGATAATGAGGGACGGCGACGTACCGCCTTCCCCGGAGACCATAGGCGACATGCTGCGCAACCTAGAAAGGAAGAAACTGATAGACAACACCTACCTGGAGATATTCGGCGAGATAAACAAGTTAGGCAGGGACGTGCTCCACGGCGAGAAGGTTCCTATAACAGGCGAGAAAGCCGAAGAGATAATGCTCGAAGGCCTGAAGTTCAATAAGAAGATGTCTGAGATCGCCAGGAAAGGTTAGAGGAGAGAGCTGACCGCAAGGCCAACACCAGAACTTGCCATCGCTATCAGCAGGCCCAGACCCACCATTTTGAGCCCCCCCTTCGCTCTGTCCTTCTTCTCCTTGTTTCTGCTGCCGACGTATCCTAGTATGGCCAGGCTTATCAGCAGGGATACCACACTAGTCTCCTTTATCCCGCCGTAAGATACCGCGGAGGATATTATGTACGGCGCAAGCACTACAAAGCTGCCCACGAGGGTCGCGCCGAAGCTCGACAAGGCCGCCTTGACGCTGCTCGCGTGCCTGGCGTGCCTTATCTTCCTAGGATTGTAGTCCCTGGCGAAAAGTATCCTCTTGTACTCCTTTATCTGCTCGCCAGTCACGTACTCCTCCGCGTTGTAGGTCGCGAAAAGGTTCGACAGTGCGCCGGTTACCCCGACCAAGAGTATCGAGATGAACGTGAAACTATAGTCGTTGAAGAACGATATCCCGAGCGCTATCCCTATCCCAAGGAAAAGACCGTCAGTAAGGCCCAGGATGGTGTATCTATTTCTTTTTTCCATTGGAGGAGATCGTGACCTCATCCAGGCTGTTTATCACTGCGCCCCTATCCTTTATCGCGGAATTTACACCCTCGAAGTTTATTTTTTTGCCTTCTATCACGATCTTAAGCGCTTCTGTCCGTATGTCGACCTCTTCCACTTTTATGAAAACAGTGCCGCCGCTCACGTATTTGGAGAGGTCTTTTGCAAGGTCTATTATATTGTACTCCCCCACAGGCTTTGCGACGTCTAGTAACAGTCTGGTAAGAACCATAGTCTATGATAGATAAAGAATAGTCTATTATATAAACCTTAAGCGGAACCTTGGCCGCGCCGTTTTCCGCCCCCCTGCGTATAGAAATATTTAAATACGTTAAAAGGTATCATTAATTATTATGTTTAATAAGAGAGCCCAAGGGCTTCCAATCAATACAATCATCCTCATAGCCATAGGTCTTCTGATTTTGGTCCTTTTCATAACGTTCAGATCGG
>JAKAPM010000013.1 GCA_021807085.1 Nanobdellota archaeon | reverse complement strand
AGGAACGCTTCTTCCCCAAGAAGAGAGTGGTCGATAGATTCCATAGCTTTGTAGCTCATGAACGTCGCGAAACTTTCGTTTAGCCATATATCTCTCCAGTCGTTGGCTGTCACCAGGTTTCCGAACCATTGGTGTGCTAATTCGTGAGCTATCGTCTCTATTATCCTAATCTTGGTTTTTGGTGAGCAGTCGTCTGCCGCAAGAAGAAGCTCTTCCCTGAAGGTTATTGCTCCCCAGTTTTCCATTGCTCCCGCCTGGAAGTCCGGTATCGCTATTAAGTCTAGTTTTTCGAGGGGGTATCCGACATCGAAATATCTCTCGAAGTAGTCCAAAAGAAGCGGCGCGTACTTTAGCGCTATATTAGCCAAGTCGGTTTTGCCTGGGGTGGATACTAGTCTTATTCTAGTGTTGTTGGCGTAGACCTCTTTCTTTTCAAAGGTACCCACACCTAAATAAAGAAGATATGTGGTCATAGGAGGGGTAATTGCAAATTTCACGATTTTCTTGCCATTTCGCGTCTTTCCTTTCGATACTATCCCCATGTTTGAGACTGCATCAAGCTTTTCATCTATTTCGACCGACAACTCGAATTTCGACTTGAATTTAGGTTCATCAAAACAAGGGAAAAAATACCTAGCGTATACAGGTTCCAATTGGGTCGTCAGGAGAGTTTCTTCTCTGCCGTTAAGCTTGTATCTGCTGGCGTAAAATCCGTACCCCTTATCGTTGTTTCTACCCAGAAATTCTATGTGGAGACTTGCTTCCCCTTTCACTTTGTTTTTCATTTTTATAGTGAGTTTTCCCTCCTTCTCCGACGTGTGAAACCTACACTTTAGGCTTTTGTCACCTTCCTTCAATACAATCTTCTTTATCCGCAGATGTTTTGAGTCCAGAGTTATGCTGTCCACAGCGTCTGATATTCTAAGGTCTATGTCCTCTCTACCTAGGAAGACCATCTTGTCCGCGTCCGGTATTATAATTATCTTGTAGTGTACCGGTTCAATTGTCGCAACCATATGTCATAAATAATTTAACTGTAAATTTATTCTTATCATTATGAAGTTTTATGTCGGCACATCCGGCTGGATGTATGAATGGAACCGCGGTGGCAATCTCAAATGGTACGTTGAGAACTCAGGTTTGAACGCCATAGAGCTCAACTACAGTTTTTACAGGTTTCCATCCTCCAAACAAGTGAAATCCTGGATATCAGCTGGATCAGGACTGTCATGGTCCGTAAAAGTGAACAGGACTATAACACAGATGTTCAAACTTAACATGAGAGCGGAACGTTCTATGTCGAAGTTTCTGGACATTTTCTCTCCCATGGACTCGATAGTCGACAACTACCTCTTCCAGCTCCCGCCGAATTTCACGTCAAAATTCAAAGACAGGGTGTTTAGAATAGTGGAAAAATTCAAACTCAACGAAAAGGCAGTTATAGAGCCTAGGCACGTGTCGTGGTTCAACGATACTATATATTTGGAATTCAAGGACAGGAAAATCTGCATGACCAGTATAGACTCCCCTATAGGGAATTTTTACGTTAGGACTTCGGATAAGATATACTTGCGTATGCACGGCAGGCGCGTATGGTACACTTACAGATATTCAAATCCAGTGCTGCGTTCCGTGTTTGATGGTGTAAAAGCGCTCGGTGGCAGGAAAGCATTCGTGTTTTTCAACAACGACCACTCTATGCTGTCCAACGCCAGATACATGTCCAACCTGCCTGAAAAACGCGGCTGAATCATCTTTTTTTGAATCGTTGCGTTGCTATCTTCACACCCTTGGCGTACGAATACAACCCTATCCCAACAACTATTGCTATCACAATGAAAAAACCCACGCCGAGATTGTGCAGGTTGTGCACCGATATTGGGGTAACCACCCCGAATGTAAGTATCTCTGGAAAAATCACTACTGCTATACCTGTCAGAATGAATAACGCGCCACCGTAGAGCAGGACCGACGCTGATATGTACCTTGCTAAGAACTTTAGGCCGTTCAAGCCGAGCTTTTTGACTTTTCTTATCCATGTACCAAAGATGGCTCCGAATGCGAATTGCGCGGTCATAGTCCCCAACCCGAAGACCAGCCCAGGAACGAAGCCTAGCGCCGGACCTGGCATGGATGGTGCGAAAATGAAGTAGATTATGAGTGCGAAGGCACCGAAACCGAAACCAGCTATAATACCGTGCAGAAGGGCCATAGACATCTTGACATCGCTCTTAAAAAAGTCTCTTTCCTTGTGCACATATCTTTTCTTTAGTTTTCTGTTAAGGAATTCGTCCACTTCAATGTGGGGGTAATACTTACCGTATTTTACGTAGTGTCCAGCTATGTACATAACAACCCCGACTACTGTGTAGACTATCCCAAAAAACAGCGGCGAACTTATAAAATCCTTGAATGATGTTAGTCCGTACGCGAAAACGAAGAACATCACTTCCGACATTATTGCGCGCTGTAGCGTGAACCCGAGCGAGAACACCGCTCCTGATTCCGCACCTCTTCTTGTAGTTGTGCTCCCTATCGCGTACGAGAAGGTTATCGGCCAGGTATGCTCGTCCGGCGTAACACCGTGGACTATCCCCAATATATATGATAAGAAAATAGTGACGTACAAACCCTGGGCCGCCGGGTCGAACAAATTTATAGCCATAAGTATTATCTTCTTCTGGATTTTTTAATATTTTTTATTGCTTTTATAGTCCTTTATCACGCGAGAGAATTTATCTTGAATGATATAATCTCATTGCTGATGTTGGTCAATTCTCTCAGTCTTTTGCCAGTCTATGGAACTCAAGGCGTGTGGTTAGTGCAGTATGGGCTGCCAAATGTAGCATTCCAGTAGTAAGTTATGTTATCGAACGGGCAGCTAGTGGTTCCGTTCGGTACATTGGCACAGTTATACGTCTGTCCGGTAACGTTGTACTGGAAATTCTGAAAATCACACCACGCCGTGACATTATTCATAGCAGAGGAGAGTAAGCAGGCAGCGTCACAAGAAGCGGCGTAGCCATCGAGTGGATTCTGTGGTATCGTCGGGTTGCCAAGGTTAATAGAAAAGGGTCGTGGGTAGACTAACAGCACGAAAAGTACGATTGCGATGACAATCACTGCAGATATCACCAGACTCATTTTATCTATACATAGACCGTTCTATTAATAGGTTATAGAAGTTTAGCTTTGTATTTTTAATCTTTATTCTGTAGTTTTATTTGCGTTTAAACTACAACGCTACTAATAGCGAAAGGTATTTATACTATTAATTATATCTAATTACTTATAATTATAAGTAATTATGGAAAAGAAAGGTTTCACAACCGTGTCAATACCGAAGCCGCTGGCCGAGAAGACAAAAGAATTCCTGAAAGGAACCGGATTTACTTCTCTGTCCAGCTTTGTGGAATACATCCTCAGGGAGATAATCTCTGATAAGGGCAAAGAAGGAGAGAAAACCCGAAAAAACAACGAGGATGTGCAGGGTCTGGAAAATAGACTGAGACGTTTGGGGTACATGTGAGGTGTGATATGGCGGAATATTCTATGGGAACAGAGAGGATAGAAGGTGGCTTGAGTCTGGAAGCGAAGGAGCAGATTGCCCTCGTAGTCGTGAAGGACGCCCTAAAGAGATTCAATAGGCCCACTGTGGTGTGGAGCGCGGGGAAAGACAGCACCGTGGTACTAGATATAGTAAGGAAAGCCTGTAAGGAACTTGACATGTCAATGCCGCCGGCTATGTTCATAGACCATGGCGACCACTACGAGGATACACTCAAGATGCTCGATGAAATCAGCAAAAAGTGGGGCTTCAAGATGGTATACGCGAGGAATGACGACGTTCTGAAGAATGTAGGAAAAGACAATATGATACAGGTAAAGGATCTCAACAAGACTAACCAAGAGGAGGTAAAGAGAATAGGCTTTACCGGAGACAGTTTTGCGTACGATCTAGAGACAGAGGTCGGTAACCACATTCTCAAGACCGTAGCCATGAACGAAGCAATAGAAAAATACAGGTTTGACGCACTTTTCACAGGTGTCAGGTGGGACGAGAACGCAGCAAGGTCGGTTGAGGTTTTCATCAGTCCCAGGTCGCATCCGAACCACGTACGCGTACAGTCCATACTGCCGTTTACGGAGAGAAACGTATGGGAGTACCTGTTCGCGAACAAACTACCAATACATCCGCTGTACAAACAAGGTTACAGGTCCATAGACGGAAAGAGGGACTCAAAGAAAGTCAGCGACCTGCCCGCGTGGGAACAGGACCTTGAGCACACCAAGGAGAGGGCGGGAAGATCGCAGGATAAGGAAGGGGTCATGGAGAAGCTCAGACTATTCGGGTACATGTGAACATGAAAGGACTAGATAGGTTGGTAGGTTTTTCTAAAGAGAACGTTGAGGGCGGTCTCAACAGATACTTCTCTTATTCTGTAGACGATGAAAACGGAAGGCGCGCCACATTTTATCTCGAGAGCGACTGCGACAAACCTAACTTTGTAAAGTGCATAGACGTGACCCTGAAGAAGATTTACCGGCTCGATAGGAAATACAACCGTAGGAATCCGATAAGAGAATATGTTGTGATGGTACATTCCGAAACCGACGCAAAAATAGTTGTTAACCGCATAAACGAACTCAAGAATCTGTATATAGAGCACGTTACCGGCATAACTCTTGCCGAGAGTTATTACCTCAGCGAGCGCAAGAGAAGCATACTGGAGAACAAGGTATCAGTGTCCCTTTATCCCGACACTTCTTAGTAATTCTGTGTAGTGCAAGTGAGGCAATAAGGTATATATAAGTTATAAAGTGCTGAATTATTAGTTAATGGCCCAGTAGCTTAGCCCGGCTAGAGCGCTGCTCTTATACGAGAGCGTTCCAGTAACTTTGAGTAAAGCAGAGGTCCCGTGTTCGAATCACGGCTGGGCCAAATTTTTTTATCTAGCTCCTTTTCAGCAGTTTATCCCAGGATTTTAGGAGGTTGTCGTACCTGTACTTGAATTCCTCTGCGAAAGCTATCAGTTGGGCTGGAGACTTCGCTGTTTTTACACTATCAGCGTACGATGCATAAATGCACGGGACACTGTATTCGTCGCACGTTCTCCCATTTATCAGCATGTTTTTGTACGTCTTGAAGAAATTCTCACTCTCAATCAGGTTCGAGAATTTGAAAACTACGAACATCCCGTTTTCTTTTAGTTTGTGACAGAGTCCTTTGTTCAGGATGAAGCCGTTCTTCTCAAGGTCTTCGACCACGTCTGCACGGCCCTTCTGAATGGTGAAATCGTAATCCTTGCCGGAATAAACCTTCAGTTCGAACGCGTTCTCGTCGTCTACCATGCTCATCAGGCCGTTGTGATTGTGGAAGACCCCGTCAAATCCGAGCTTTTTCAGCCTGTCAACAAGCCCTTTTTCGTCGTTCTTTACGATATCCACAGCCATAAGATGCTATATGCATGCAAATCTTTATATATTAAGAGTTGAACTCACTATAGACATAGACGAGTAGGAATACAAATGGCAGAGAGAACTAATCCGGTGGCTGATTCAAGACTGTTCGGCAATATCTACGTCTGCAGAAACTGCAACGCCAAGATGAGGATATCCAGTTCTAAGCTGATAAGGCTGAACGAAGTAAAGTGCAGGAGATGTGGTTCCTCATCTCTGAGGCAGAAACACAAAGAGTTAAGAAAGTTGAAGGTGTAGACTTAGGATGACGTTTGCAGGATTCTTCTACTCCAATGAGAACAACATACTCGCCCTCATAATCTTCGTTCTATTCGGTGTTTTTGTCTTCCTAAAGCGCAAAAAGTTCGATGTGGAGGGTAAGGTGATATTCATATACCGCACCAAGCTCGGGCTGAAGCTGATGAAGGATTTTTCCAGATTCAGGCGTTTTATCAACGTGTACTCAATAATAGGTGTATTCGCCGCGGTGATATCAATAGGTTACTTCCTGTACCTTTCCATCCCATATCTCGGTCTGATGATGGCGAACCCGTCCTCTACTCTTCCCGCCGCAGATCTCGTCCTTCCGGTCTCCGGCGTGCCGGGCGTAATAGGGGTGCCTATACTTTACTGGCTGATAGCGCTTCTGATTGTCGTGGTCCTGCACGAAGGATCGCACGGCGTGGTTGCCCTCGCGAGGAAGATAAAGTTGAAGTCGTCCGGATTCGGATTCTTCTTGGGTATACTCCCTCTGGCGTTCGTGGAACCCGATGAGAAAGTTTTCAGTAGGGCAAGACGGATAGACCGCCTCAAGGTCTTGTCTGCCGGTTCTTTCACAAACGTAGTAATGGGTGTAATATTCCTGCTGCTCTACCTCTGGCTTTCCCACTACTTGGTGGCGTCCGGTGCGATATCTTTTACTCCCTATCTCCTGCACATAGTCAACGTTAGCAGCAACGGACCGGCGCAGGCGGCGGGTCTGCCGGCAAACACCACCATACTCAAAATAGACGGTAGCGAGGTGTTCCAGCCAGCCCAGCTCTACTCTTACCTGAACGTCAGACCCGGCACTCTCGTTAACTTCACATCTACCAGCGGCACGGTGTACAGCATAAGGACTGCCTATAACTCTTCGATAACATCCAACGCAAACCACAGCTACGTGGGTTTCGAAGGGTATCTTTCGCTCCAGAGCCAGCAGCCGTTCCTGATATCGCCCATAGCGTCGAACGCCTACCCTAATAACGGCCTCGCATCGCAAGGGGAGTACTGGCTGGACGGCCTGGTACTTTGGATTTTCATAATAGCACTCGGCTTGGGCATAGCCAATTTCCTGCCGATATTTTATATCACAGATGGCTGCAAGATAGTGTACGAACTAGTGGGTTATTTCACGAAGAACGTTAAAAGACAGCTAAGGATAACCAACGCTATAGTGATACTGTTCTCCGTGTTTTTCCTGCTTCTGACCCCACTCGGTTCAATTTTGTTTTCAATAATTAGATAGGTTTAATAAGAATGGACGATAGAATAGTCTATGGCGAAAGCTAGAGCGGTTTCTGGACGAAAAAAGCGATTCTCGGTCACCAAGAAGGCCCACTGGAAACCAGTCAAAAAAACAAGCAGGGCCCCGAAAAGAATCATTGTCAAAGCCAAGAAGATAATCATCGATACAAATAAACTCCTGAAGATGGAGGAATCTGTAAAGTTCGTTACCGACGTAGCCGGCGACAAAGGCCTCGAGATATTCAAGTACCTCACAAACAAGGGCGAAATGGAAGAGAACAAACTCGCCAGGGCCCTGAGATTCGAGAGGGCTAACGCCATAAGGAAATACCTTTACAGGCTGTACAGCAAAGGGCTCGTTTCGTACATAAAGACGAGGAAGGGAAGCAAGTCCTGGTACACTTATTACTGGTCCGCCAACATCCAGCGCCTGATATTCTTGATAAGGGAGAGTTACGAAGACGAGATAAAGCAGACTAGGAAATCTATAGAGCTGAACAAGGCCGAGGACTTTTACGTTTGTGGAACATGCAACAGGAGATACGATATAAACAAGGCGCTGCAGAACGATTTCAGGTGCCCATACTGCGGGTCCGTTCTGGGACATCTAGAGCAGAGTCAGATGCTGCAGGACAAGCAGAGCAGGATAGACTTTCTAAACTCGAAGATAGCAAAGCTCCTCAAGCTAGTGAAGGAAAAGTAGCGCCCATCAACCAACATAAACCAGCTGGCAGTTAGTGTCAACGTATACCGAGTTCGTGTTGTTACATAGTCCGGCGTTGGCGGAGTTGGACACGGCGCACGAATACCCATAACTTATATTCTTAGCTGCACAGAAATTGTTCTGGCCAGTGCTTGTTACGTTGAGATGCTGGCATTGTATCTCGCACAGACCGATGGCAATCTGCTTGTGGCTCTGCGCTGGATTGGTGTAGAATATTATGGCAGCGAACACTAGCACGAAAACCGCCGCCAGGACTGCAGCATAAGACTTGTCCATGACTAATTAGTCTCCATCAGAGTATTAATTTATTTGTCCGGCCCGCATCGCCCGGTTCATGTCCAGCTGCAGTTTAATGGATTTAAACCACTGCGGTGTAGATTATCTATGCTTAGAAGGGTTTCGGCACTAGTCCTCAAGGGAGGCAATGTCTTGATGGTAAAACTGAAAAGCCAGGACAGGCTAATGCCTCGAGCGACTTGGGTGTTCCCCTATCTGGAAATAAGTGAGGACATGAGCCCAAGGCGAGAAATAACGACGCTTCTCAACGGTTTTTCGATGGAGTATGATATCACCGGCAAGGTATTCAAGTATTCGCCCAGCGAGAATCCGAAACTAACATATTACCTTTACGTCGTGCTCTACAAGAAGGGCGAACCGGATGTTCTGCGCGTATTCCAAGCTTACAAATGGGTGCCGATAAGGGACATAACCGCTTATTCAACCTCGTTCATGGACGGCAATGTGTCAAAATACCTCAACGAAGTCGCAGACAAGTTAGAAAAGGAAAATAATTTAGGCGTTTAGAAACAAGAAAAGAGTCTACACGTACATTTCCTGCTGTTCTTGCCCGTCGTCCTTCCTCGGCGCCTGCACCTGTTTTATCAGTTCGTTTATCTTTGCCAGGGTCTTCTTGTACTCGCTTATCAGTTCCGCAGTGTCGACCTTGATATTTATCATGTCGGATAAAGAGTCTATAAGCTGCGCTGCCGCTTCCCCGTCGGGTATATTTTCGTGCGTTTCGACCATCAGTGTTCTTACCGGGATTTTCTTGCGTCTTCCCCTTATCGCCATAGAAGCGTTCAAGCCTATCATCGCTCCCTCCTCTAGTTTTTTGGTTTTCTTAGGTATCTCATCATCCATGTTGCTGGCGTAATACACGCTGCTCTTCTCTCTGCCTTCCTCTATAGGTAAGCCCTCTATGATTATTATGTCCCTTGCACCGTAGCTCTTATACATGTCGAATATCTTGTCGACGATTTTGTTCGCAGCGCTCCTGGGAAGC
The DNA here is from genome assembly GCA_021807085.1 of Nanobdellota archaeon. Taxonomy (GTDB): domain Archaea; phylum Nanobdellota; class Nanobdellia; order Parvarchaeales; family Parvarchaeaceae; genus Parvarchaeum. The sequence goes on along the minus strand of JAKAPM010000013.1, from coordinate 11,909 downwards.
GGAAAATGCGAAGTAACGACTAGGAAATTGCTTCCTTCGAGGACCCTTATGGGGTTGACTATCTCCCCTTTCCTTATCATCGCAAACTCTTCTAAATCCTCTATATTGATTCCGAAAAGGTCTTTGATTATTCCCTTCTCCTCGAGGTACCTAGCCACCAGCACAGAGATGTAACCGACAGTCTGGAAGGCTACCACTATGTGTTCTTTGCTCTTGGCGGGGTAGGAGTCCCTTTTCATCTACTTATTAATCCCTTATAGCTTATAAAATCTATATTCTACTCAGTATCGGTACGAGCTGGGATACGACTGGTATATATCCGAGGAAAATTAGGGCAGTTATCACCACCGGTACTGCGAAGAACAGTGCCCAGTAAACTCTATTCCAGCGCCACACCTTGTATCCGTCCAGGGATATAGAGCCCATATTTCCGAACGGTATCATGTTGAACGCGGCCAGGTAGAAGTTTATGTACGCACCAAGCGAGAACACCAACAGGGCGAAAAGGCCCGGTGTGGAGGCTGTCGCAACGTTTATGAAGGATTTCGCCAGGTAGAAAAGACCTAGGAAGGCGGCGCCGAACACTATGTTTATCTCCGGACCCGCAAGGGATATTATCCCGTACCTCTTTGTGAAACCTTTTGGGTCCATATAGTATTCCCTAGGATCCGGCTGGAAATACGTTGCGCCAGGAGCCGCGAACACGACTCCGACCGCGAATGCCATAATCAGCGCGAAGACGAGCCAAAACGGCCATACTCTGAATTCAGCGTCGTAGCCGTACCTCTGTGCCGCGAACTTGTGCATCAGCTCGTGGAATATGAATCCCAGACCGAGAACTATCGCAGCAGCTCCGAACACGTAGACGAAACCAGTGCTAAAGAGGATAGGATAAAGTACGTACCCGAATGCTACGGCCAGGACCAGCCATGCGACGAGTATGCTCCTTATTTCCAGGAGGCTGAACCTGTCCTTGAACCTCCTGAATCTTCTTCTTCCAACGAATCCGCGAGTAAAAGGGAACAGTTCCCAGTTGTTCTTTCTGTAATAGAACCTTCTGTGCGGCCTTCCCGCGTTCACCTTGACCATATCTTCACTCTAACCGCCTCTTCATATATATGTTCCAGTTCTTCTATTGAGAAGAAGAATACCTTCTCCTTGAGCACAGTTTTGTCCATACTCGCCAATCTTCTCCTTAGCTCGTCCTTTGAATCAACGCTCATACCGCGTCTGCTGTCCATTATCGCGGAATAGAGGTTCTTCTTCTTGTGCTGAAATATCAGTTTTGTGAACGCCAAGAACCCTTCGTCTACCCTTTTGTTTTTCGGCTCCAGTCTTATTATCATGGAATCGACGGCAGGTCTAGGCCTGAACGAATTCTTGCTAACGTTCGCTATCTTCCTAACTTTGGAAGTGTACTGGCAGAACACTGTGAGCATAGAGTAATCCTTTATGCCAGGAAAGGCGAGCATTCTCTCCGCGAATTCTTTCTGGTACATCAAGACTGCGAACGAACCAGGTTTTTTCGCAAGGAAATGCACTATCTTGGTCGTTACTGGGGAAGAGATGGCGTACGGCAGGTTCGCGACTATCTTATCCACGTCGTCAGGGAAATTCAGTTCGAGTATATCTCCTGCCACAAATTCTATGTTTTTGTGCTCGCTTAGGAAGACCTTCGAAGCGTCCAGGAGATTTAGGTCCTTCTCTACTGCGTACACCTTTTTTACGCGTGGCGCTATCCTTCCTGTCAGTCTACCGTCGCCGCTACCTATCTCCAGTACGGTGTCCGTTTCAGTCAGCTCTGAAGCTTCTATTATTCTGGCAAATACTTTCTCGTCCTTGAGAAATACCTTCGTGTTGTTCATACGATTATCTTTATTACCTGGCCGTTCTTAACCGGTTCGTCGTTCTTTATCTTGAGTCCCGTCCTGCAGTCTATTGCCCCTTTGTATTTTTCCACGAAATCACTGTGCACCAGTCCGGCCACATCCCTCGGCGTGTGCTCCGGTGCTACTAGGTACGCGTCCGGGAGGACCCTACCGTTTCCGTCAGTCAGCTTCTTCTCATCCTCCACAGTGAAAACAACTTTGTATTTTTTGACCATGAAAACAGCTTCTTTCACGAGCTCCGCAATGCCGGTGCCGCTGAATTTCTGGGTGATCCTTTTTATTATGTCCAGCGCCTTCTTCTGCTCGCTGTCTCCCGCTTTAATTACGGTGAAATCGCTTTTCTCGTTGTATTTTATATACCCGTGCTTTTCTGCCTCCTTTAGGGTAAGCTCCGCCGCCGCTGAACATGGTACGAACGTGTATTTGAAGCGCGACCGCAGGTCCGCAAGCTTCTTGTCCAAGTCAGGGGTAGTATCCATCTTGTTGCATGCTACTATTACCGGTTTGTCCTTCTCAATCATGTATTCGGCCAGCTTTTCTGCAGTCGCATCATTCAGTTCTTTTATGTCAAGCTCCTTTATCCCCATTTTTACCGTGTCCCTGTTCATCTTCAATCCTGTGAGTCCTTTGTAAATATTGTTCACAATGTCCTCTCCTGATTTCGGCCTGTATCTGAGTATTATGGATTTTAGCCACACTTTCAGTTCTTCTTTCACCATGCTGATGTCCCTGCCTGGATCATAGTCTTCGGTCTTCATTCCTGCGCCGTCAGTTTTTCCAGAAATGTCTATCACTTCTATTAGGGCGTCCGCTTCCATAGCTTCGCTCAGGAATTTGCTCCCGAGCCCCCTCCCTTCACCGGCTCCTTCTATAAGTCCAGCTACGTCTATCAACTCCAGCGGTATGTATCTAGTACCATCCACGCACGGCGCATTGTGCGGGTTGCATTTTGTGTGGAACTCCTTCTCAGGACAATCGAAGTTTACATAACCTACTCCCCTGTTTGGGTCTATTGTAGTGAACGGTCTGTCCTCTACAGCTACTTCCTCTAGAGTCAGCGCTTTGAAGAGCGTGCTCTTGCCCACGTTAGTCCTTCCTATTATCCCTATCTTCATATCAGGAACACCACCATGAGCACTACTAAGTTTCCGCTTAGATACAGTAGTTGGTACTCTGTAGTCCTAACTAAGTCGTAATCGGTTGAACTTTTCAGTGCGGACATAACCATATTCGCCAACATTACTACACCCAGTAAGGTTGCGTACGTTACCGGCACCGCGCGCGGCAGAAGCGACAGTACAAATATCTCTACTATAATCATAGGGAAAGAGAATATCGCGTGCATCTTGGCGGTTTCCGCCAGATGTCTAATCTCCTTCTCAGTGTATATTCCTATTATGTATCCAAGCGGCATTGCGAAAGAGCTCAGCACCACCAATAGTACATCTATCAATATGAACATTATTTAAAGTAACTTTTTAAACAGATAAATCTTTAGTTTAGTTATAACTATGCAAGAGCCCATTACAGAGTCCGTTAACGTCGACGAGGAACAGAACATAGTTGCCTCCAACAGTGTGTACGGCTTTCTGAGAATGGGTTCCAAGTTCTTCGTGTCATTCCTGCTCAGTATACTTCTTGTCAGGTTCCTAGGCCCTACAAACTACGGAGTGTACACCGTAGCCGTCCTCTACTGGGGCTTTGCCAGTACTTTCTCTTCACTTGGTCTCGGGAGCACGATAATGTATGGTGTAGCCAGGTACCGGGCGAAGGATAGGAAAGGGCTGATAAATTGGGTCATATCCCACTATTTCATCGTGCTGATGGTATCATCCTCCGTGGCTTCTGTCGCCCTTTTCGCCGTATCCGGTCCGCTCGCCGTGATATACAGGACGCCTTCCCTAGCGGAATACATAAGGATACTCGCGATAGGTGTTATATTCTATTCCATAAACGATAATTTCACTACGGCGGTTTTCACCGGCTCACAGAAGCTGAAATATGGATTCATAACAGGGGTTATATACGACGTACTCAGGATAGTGCAGCTTGTCGTTGTGTACATCGGCTTCGGCCTTCTAGGAGCAATAGCAATGTACGATGTAACGTACTTGGTTATAGCTACCATCGGGTTGTTTTTCGTGTACAGGATATTTAGGCTTAACTCCGCAAAAGACAGACCAGAAGCTGCCGAACTGTCGCATCTGAAGCATTACAGCGCTTTCTCCTACACCGGTTCACTGATAAGCACGCTTTACGGGCCGGTGATAACCCTGTTTTTGGGTGCTGTCGCTGCGAATATGTCCGACGTTAGCTTTTATAGAGTGGGTTTGATAATGGTCGGAATGTTGGGCATGCCTGCAAATATAATAGGATCCGCGTTTTTCTCGTCCATAACCAAGTTTTTTGAAAAAAGAGACCTGGTAAATTTCTATATGCTCGAGAAGCGTCTGCTGAAATATTCCGTCCTGATAACTATACCGTTCGTAGTTGCGTCACTGATATCCATACGGCAACTTATAAGTTACCTGTACCGATCTTCTTTTCTGAGCGTACAGACACCATTCGTAATACTGATAGTTCCCGTTATATTAACGGCGATTTTCGGGCCACTTACTCAGATACTCAGCGCTACAGGGAAACAGAAGTACTGGATGTATTCGGTGGTGGCTGGCGCAGTAGTCGGTCTAGTTTCGACGCTAGTTCTTGTGCCGAGGTTCTCAGCCGTTGGCGCAGCCGAAGCGTACACGCTCGTCAGCATAACAATGCTGGTGCTGAATCTGGCGTTCCTCAACCGTCTGAGGATAATATCTTTCTCTAAATCCATACCTTACTTGGACCTTGCTAAAGGGTTCGTTTCTGCAGCGCTGATGGGGATATTTCTCTACTACGCACTTGCATTTGTGGCAACACTGTCGCTGCTCCCGTGGATCCTAATCCTTAGTCTTTTTGTCTATTTCGGACTGTTATACGCCACGCGCACGATAACGAGGCACGATATGAGCTTCTTCGTAAAACTTCTGCGCGCTGATAAATTCATAAGAGCGTTCTACAAGAGATAGCTAATATTTTAATATCTGCAGCTCGTGTAATAGGGATGAAACTGAACGTCAAGGCAGTAGAACTGGTTTTTGACGAGAAGGAAAAGAAACTGTTTTCCGGCGGTATCGAACTTCCCTTTTCTGTGCGCAGGCTGGACGAGATGCGAAAGGTCCTTTTTAACAGGGAATTCATAACAGACGCGAACAGGGATACGATCTTGTACAGGATGTTCAGGAATGCAGGTGTGGAGCGGAATCCTACAATATTCAAGGCTCACAACATAAGATATGATGTGACTGTGATAGAAAACTACGATCTAGGTGGAGAATTCACCAAGACTTTGGGCCACTATCACCCTCTCGCGGAGAAAGGGCTCAGCTATCCAGAACTCTACGAAGTAATATACGGGGAGGTGGTGTATCTTCTCCAGAGGAGAAATGAGGACGGAAGCTATGATGTTAAGCTTGTGCACGCTAAGGCGGGGGATAAAGTGATAATGCCGCCAAATTACGGACACATTTCAATAAACGTGGGAAAAACAATCCTGATAGAAGCCAATCTGGTGAACACCCTCTTCCAGTCCGATTACAAGCCGATGGAAGATATGGAAGGCGGCGCACTCTACCTGTTGAAGAACAAGAAAACTGTTACGAACAGAAACTACAAAGACATCGACATCAAGCGCGAAAACGCCCCGAAAATCGATTTTCTGGATTATTCCAAGAGTATATACGACGAATACCTGGCCCATCCCGAACATTTCATATTCCTTAACAAGCCCGAATCCCTGTTTTGGAAGAAAGATAACTGGGATATAGAATCCCAAGTATTTTAACTTTAGGAACGTTTAATAATCCGAAAAAACTAAATCTATTATCAATTTTATGACCGAGAACGACGAACCCAAGAAGATAGAGAAATCGATAGAAAAAGAGGAATCAGAAATCAAGGGGGAGATTCGCAGCGAAAAGGAGTCCCTAAAGACCGAGGAGAGGGCGTTGGAGAGGGACAGTGAGAGGCTCTCCAAGCTGGAAAAAGAAGAGAAGGTACTAGAATCCTCCAAAAAGAAGATAACCGAGATAGAGGTAGAGGTCAATTTCGGTTATCTCTCCAAGAACGTCAAGAAAATAGCCTATGGCGGCTATAACATATTCATAAAAAGACGGGTCCTCTTCTATATTCTACTGCTATTTGCGGTTGTAGTCGGCTGGACAGTGCACACAGCCAGCATACCGGCCCTTCTGAACCCGCTGCAGCAGAACTCGCCAGTTATCGGGAACAACTATCTGAATATGGGGGGTTCTCTTACTGGGCTGGACCCTTACACGTTTTATCTCAGTATGCTAAACATACTCCACACAGGAAACGTACCCGCCGTAAGTAATATCCAGTACTACCCCATCGGACTTGTGCCGAGAGGAGACGAGCTTATGGTGTCTTTCTTCGGTGCGTACGCAGCTAGGGTAATAGACCCTCTGGTAAACGGCGCGGTTCCGATGACTTCCTTCATGTATCTTCCTGCGTTTTTCACGATATTCCCAGCCCTCCTCCTTTTCTTCCTGTGCCTCGCGCTGTTCGGAGATTATTGGATAGCCAGCATAAGCGCGTTCATCCTACCTGCTTTCTTGACATTCCTCAGCAGGTCTGATGCCGGGTTCTCTCAGAAAACCTCTATGGTGCTAATGTTCATACTTCTGGCCGTGTACTTCGTGGTAAAATCTGTCAAATCAAGGAGTATCAGGTCGAAAGTAGTGTACGGCTTCGCTACCGCCGTCGCTTCCGGCTTTGCGGTGGATGCGTCCGGTTATTCCAGGTATCTCCTTCTGCTGATCCCGATATTCTATATACTCTTAGTGCTCACCGACAGGGCCAAAAAGGGTGACTTGTACGCGTATCTGCCGTTCGGTATCCTCGTGCTGATGCAGATGAGCTTCATGAATATTTCCATAGATTCAGTGATACACAGCGTTTACTACTACCCCCTTCTTTTCGCATATCTTGTTGTCATCTTCAAGCTGGTCGTATACGATAGGTACAAGCATAAACTCAAACTCCCGTTCATAAACCACGGTTTTTCCTCCATTCTTTACAGTGCGGGGTTGGGAGTGCTTCTGCTCCTCCTCGCAGGCGCACATACATTCAACCACTTCTTTTCGGATATATACAGCCAGATACTCTACCCTCTTGGCGTGGGTATAGTAAACCCCGTGAGCCAGACGATAGCCGAATACCAGCCTCTGAACCTGGTGCAAAGAGCCGTAGACTACAACTTCGTGCTAGGCAGCACCGGTTCCGCCAACGCGCTTCCAGTTAATTTCCTTCTGTTCTCCCTGGGTGGGATATTCTTATTTTATTTCTTTATCAGGAGATTCAAGCACTGGTATGTGCCTTTCCTTCTCGGTACTCCCCTGATGATCCTGCTCAACGGAGGAATCTTCAACTTCGGTCTGACAGCTTACTCTCTCCTGTCAGTGTTCATAGTGGGCGAGCTCATACCAGTGTTTCACGCGCTTTTCAAACCAAACAGCCAGCTCAAGAAATATATTTCTGTCGTGATTTTCTTGACCGCCATATCATTCGTAATGTCCATAGTGTTCCTGAACATGAACGCTACAGGGGCGGAGCACTACTATAAATACGGTGCAATGGGGCTGGTAGTGCTGATAGCGCTGGCCTTCGCCTTCGACAGGCAGGACGAAACCACAGAAACGATGTCAATAATATCTATGTTGATGTTCGCATTCTTTTTCCTGACCTTGACGCTGTCAAATATCGAGAGCAGGTTCCTGGAACCGACCGAATTCGTGGCGGTAATAATCATACCTTTAGCCATAGTCGTATCGTTCAAATATATCATAGCATTCGCCGAAAGCCTCGTGCACAATAGGAACATAAGGTTCGCCGTTGTTGGGATAATCATCGTGCTTGCGGTGGCGTTGGTCGCTTTAGACCTAAACAACAGTCTCACCACTTCGTATCACGTGTCACAGCAGAGTGGCAGCGGACTTCTCCTGTGGGGACCCACAATGCAGTGGATAGGTCAAAACACTCCTGTTAATTCATCGGTCATAGCGTGGTGGGACTACGGATACTGGATAGAGGCCATAGCCAACAGAACTTCCGTTGCAGACGGCAGCAATGCCTACGGATACCAGTCTATGATAGCAAAATACTTCTTCGAAGCGACATCACCGTACACGTATTCAACATACCTAAACTTTATACACCAACCAGACTATGCGGTCATAAGCGGCAGCGAGGTGCTGAAATTTTCCGCGATATCCACCATAGCACTGGAGCCGACTTCATTCTCGCCGATAGGGGTTACTGGGGAAAGTTACAATACCCAAAAGCTCGGCGGCAACAGCAGCTACAAGTACACCGTGACGTTCAGCGCGCTTCCGAATATCGTGCCGATATACTTCAACGGCACCATTCCAGGAGAGGCTGGCAGCGGCTCCAACTATTACATAGTCAACGTAACGATACCTTTCAACGCGACTAACAGAAGCATCAGTTTCGGCAATCCGTACGTTATCCTGTACAACAATCTTTTACAGCAACTCTCCCCTCCGCTTCCATTGGATTATAACTGCGTTTACGGTGCAGGCTGCACAAAGGTTTCCAACGACGGTGTGCCTGGCGGCATCATGCTTCTGAACGCAAGTAACACGGCTTACCTACACATAGGTGGCTACCCTAACGCTTCTGGAGGATACGAACAGCTGCCAGTCAACCTGAGCAACTTTGGGAATTCCTTCTCTATCCTTTTCATGCCAAATGAGACTCTGAATACTCTGTTCACAAAGCTCTATTTACTGAACGAATCAGTACCTGGCTTCAAGCTGGTGTATTCCGACAACCTTCCAGTAAATTCGCTCCTCAGTGTGGAAAATCAGGTGCTGACCAACGTGAATGTATACGAGATAAACTACTCACAGATATCCAAATACAACCTGCTTACACAGCAGTGTTCGCTCTCATCATCCGATGCCAATTACTGCGCCAACCTGAGTTATCTTCCCCCTGTATTCAAGAACAACAGTAACCTGATAAATACAACTCCGATATCCTGATCCTATGAAAATAATAATCTCCGGACTGACTGGCTCTGGAAAATCCACCCTCGCTAGAGGCCTGTCAATGGCTTTTAAATTCGAATATTTTTCCGCTAGTTCAAAGCTCAGGGACATACTACCGAAGAAAGATTTTGGCGTTTGGGAGTCAAAGGAAGGGTTGGATGCGTTGAGGTTCAGGCTTGCACACCCGCAGTCCGATGCCAAACTTGACAGGTACATCGTGAAAAACTTTTCGTCCAAGAACAATGTAGTACTCGATAGTTGGGTCGCCCCGTGGAAAGTCAACGGGAAAGACGTGATAAAGATATACGTCAAAGCCGACGTGATGACGCGTGCAAAGCGTGTGGCCTCACGTGATTCTATACCATTCAAGCAGGCACTCTCGTTTACAAAAAGAAAGGACGAACTGACGCTTAAGATTTACAAAAAACTGTATGGAATAGAGGTGGACAGCGACCTGCGTCCCTTCGATTTTGTGATAAACTCGAGCAGATTCTCAGCGGAGGACCTACTGAAAATAACCATTTTCTACATCAAGACTGCTTCCGCCTACGTTTGATGCCCACAGGTTGCCACAGTCGCCACCAAGAATGCAACGGTTATAAATTCCAGCTGTATATCCCTCAGAATGGGACTCCCTCTGGAGAATTTTAAGCACGAGGTTTTTTCGCTTAAGGATGAGAAAACTAACGATGCCTACGGATCGTATCCGGAAAAAAGGAGCATAGAGCAGCGTATAAATTTCGGCTTCGTGCTCCTCGATAAGCCCAGGGGAATACGGTCCAGAACGGCATCTGCAGTCGCCAAGCAGATTTTATCGCCGCTGGGCGTTAAGAAGATCGGTTACTCAGGGACTTTAGAAGCCTGAAGAAATCCCATAGTGACCGGCCTGTTACCGCTGGCGATAAACAACGCTACGAAGGCGCTGAGCGTGCTGCTGTTAGGTGGGAAGGAGTATATCGCTCTCATGCACCTTCACGGAGAAGTAGACGAGCGCTTACTTATAGATACGTTCAAGGGCTTCGTTGGGAAGATAATGCAGATGCCTCCTGTCAGATCCCACGTAAAAAGGCAATACAGGGAGAGAGAGGTGTACTATTTAGATATTCTGGAGATACAAGGCAGGGACGTGCTGTTCAGGGCCGGCGTGGAGTCTGGTACGTACATACGTAAGCTTATACACGACATTGGCGAGAAACTCGGGACTGGTGCCCACATGACCGACCTAAGACGTACCAAAGTGTCCACGCTGTCGGAAGCTGACAATCCAGTAACATTGCAGGACCTGGATGATGGAGTGTATTTCTACACTAACGAGAGCGATCCGAGGCTTCTGGACCGTTCGATACAGAATATAGAGAGAGCTTTGGATTTTCTGCCGAAGGTGTTCGTGTCAGACAGTGCTGTGGACCCCGTGTGTCATGGTTCTCCACTGGCTATACCCGGTATCGTAAAGCTCAACGGGTTTGGAAATGATGAACTTGTCGGTATATGCACGCTGAAAGGCGAAATAATAGCCCTTGGTAAATCTGTGATATCCTCAGCAGACATACTTAACGGAGCGAAAGGTATAGCAATAAAAACCGACAGCGTCATAATGTCTATTGGTACGTATCCTCCCTACAAGAGGAAAGATCAGGGGCAGTGGTCTAGCTTGGTATGACACTGGTTTCGGGTGCCAGAGGTCCTGGGTTCAAATCCCAGCCGCCCCATTCGTTTAAGGGGATAATACGGGGTATTCCGGGACAGCGACATACGAGCTGGTAGGCTAAACACTCCTTTTGTTGATCCATTCACTTCATTCATTTTTACAGCATCGAAAATAGATTTATGACAGTTTTGGAGTATATTTAAACTGTCTATAAGTATTTATATAAGCACATTTCTATGCTACTGCATAATAGATAAAAATAGTGAGGTGAATCATGGCAAAATCTATAGTGAGCGTGTTCGGTTACAGTGAAAATATACTATCAGGCAACAATTCTTGGGATGCAGTGGTCTCTGATAGATTTGATGGGGCAGTGGGCCTTGCAAGGTTTCTGAAAAAGCATGATATAGATGTAGACATGTACATATCTGGAGGGAGTGTAAGTAAAGGTGGAGTTGTAGAAGCCGACGCTATGCAGAATTTTTTGTATAGGAAGTATGATAATCTTGACAAGATAATCGGTGAAGTTCTTCTAGACAAAGAATCCAAAAACACACAGGAAAACATAGATCATATAAGTGCGTATGCCAGGTCGTCTGGTGCGGATTCAATATTTGGGGTTAGCAGCAGAGACCACGTTGGTAGAATAATCACACAGCAGGCGTATCTATCAGATATGCCGAATTTAACGATGGGGGTGTTCCCTTCGAAGGGTTCCTACAGTGTAAACGGCTCTAATGGGATAACGCCTATGATACTGGAACCTCCTTTCTTCGGTCAGGACAATCCAAAGGAACTTCAAGGTATGTATTCCAAACTATTCAAGCTCACACCATACCAGAAGGTAGAGGTGGGACAGGAAATAGTCAAGAGAGTAGAGACAAAAGTATAGAGGATTGTCAGAGATAGTTTTTGTAAACAGCAAACTTTGCAATCAGACAGTGTTTTTAAGGAGGGGCAGCAGACCGCCGATATCCCTTATAATCGGATATCTACCCGTGTCAGAAGGCTCTCCAATCAAAACCACGTTGTCTATCCCAGCTGCCACCGCACCATTTAGGTTACTTTCTATATCGTCTACGAATAATATATCCCCCATATTGACGCCTGCTTCTCTGGCTGCTAACTTATATATCTCTTCACTTGGTTTTTCAAATCCTGTTTCCTTAGAGATTATTATCACCTGAAAGTATTTTTCCAGACCAAGGTCCTTTATCTCGTTCTCCCGCCTCGAAGGAAGAGCATTGG
>JAKAPM010000012.1 GCA_021807085.1 Nanobdellota archaeon | reverse complement strand
GAACTCCTTTAGTTCTGTAAACCACGAACCGAATTCTTTTTTGTGCTCGTTTATTACGTCGTTGATGTCTAGCTTCCATCCCTTATTGTCTATAAACGCAAGCGACCTTCTAAGGATGTTTCTTAGGTTGTATCCGCCTCCGACATTACTCGGCAGAGCTCCGTCGTGTATAGCGACAAGGAGCGTTCTAGCGTGGTCCGCTATGGAATATACCGCCTGCATGTCTCCAAGCGCCTTCCTGACGCTGACCTCATCCAATCCACTGTTTTTAGAGATATCTTTCACGGCTTCATCGAAAGGTGTTTTTTCATAATCTATCCTCCCGGAGAACTTGTAGAGTTTCTTTAGGAAGGTGCTGTCGTACGATACGCCCGTTTTCTTTTTTATATAATCCACTACTCTCGGGAACACTGCTTCGTACACAGTCGGCGTGTTCTGGCTCATCCAGACCCATCTGTTGAGACCAGCGCCCATGTCTATGGTCTTAGTAGGAATCTCCTTCAAGTCGTCACCGTCTATTATGTACCTCATGTAAACCTGGTTGCCGAGTTCGACTCCTCCTACGAAGAATTCTAGTGAGCTGCCCGCGTACCCTGCGCCAGCCCACGCGTCTTCCACGAACGTCAGCGCTTTCTTGTCTATCTTCAATCCCTTGGTCAGCCATTCGTATATGTACATTATCGCCTTTTCGTCGAAGTAAGTCTTTTTCTTTGCAGTGTTGAACGCGGCCTCCTCAGCCATTATAAAGCTGGTCAGATGCCTTCCAGACAGACCTATATTATTTATGTCGTTGAACCTAAGGCATATCTGCGGCACGATGAGCGGGTTCGAAGGCGGGTTTGCAACGCCGGTTATCACGTACGGGGCGAAATCGTCTATCGCAGCCTCCACGAAGTATATATCATCCCTCCATCTGGCTACGACCGGATATCTTTTTATCTCCTCGTGTCCGAACCTGCCGAACATTCTCGAGAACCTCCTCCAGATGCCGATGTAATCGTCCTTGAGGGCCATAGGGTTGTTGTCCAGGAAACTGTAGTCGCCGACGCATTCCACGTCGCCGCACAAGTCCCTTTCCTCATGGCTCCAGAAATTCTTGCCGCACACCCTGCAACTGTATCTTTTGAGTCCAAGTTTAACTAGCGATTTCACAGGTATCAGCCGGCCAGGCTCCTTCTCTATCTTTTGCCTTATCAGCCTTTCGACCTGCGCTTTGTCCATACCGATATATAGTAATCACCGGTTGCTTATTTATTAATTACAGAACTCTCTAATTTAGGTGGTGGATGGCCGCAGTAGTTTAGCCTGGTAGAATAGTGGGTTGTGGACCCATTGACCCGAGTTCAAATCTCGGCTACGGCCCTTTTGTTCGGTAGAACCGAATAAGTATAAAAATGTAGGAAAGATATTATTAGACTATGAATTTGAGCGATATCATCATAATAGTTGTGTCGATAATTGTAGGGGCCTCTGGGCAGCTGGCGTACCTTTTCATAGTGGACCACGAAATCGTTCGCGCCAGCAAGCAGCATATAAAGGAGCTGCAGGGAAAGATGAAAGGTATGAAGCCAGACCACCCAGAGTTCAAGCCGACGTATGCAGAGATAATGGCGGAGAACTCTAAGATGATGAAGCAGACTATGAGGCCCACCTTCGTGACGTTTGTACCTTTCCTGATAGTTTTCTTCATTATGTCATCGTTTTTCAGCTATGCACCTATAACCGCAGGTACCACATTCTCCTCGACGTTATCCGGGTCGGCCAATGCAACCCTAATCGCTCAGAACTCGTGTCTGCAGTTCAACGGCAGCAACAATATATCATTGTCGTCCAACAGCTCTTCTATACCACTAGAGACATCAGCGGGTGCCTACAGCAGCTGCACATTAGACGTCGCATTTTCGAACGGAACCAATTCCAGCCTGAATATAACAAAATTGGTTGGGCTGGACAAGCCGGCGACCTATTCCGCAGGAGGATTATCCATTTACATGGTTCCCAACACTCTGATAGTGACGACGCTTCCCTTCTCCATACCTTTCATAGGCAATAAATTGTCCTGGTTTTGGACATATGTGATCCTTTCCTTCCTCACATCTATAATACTGAACAGGATCCTGGTCCACTACAAACTAGTTGCTTAGGTCCGTAAGTCTTGTCTGGTTGTTGTAACTCTTGATTAGCTTGCTCCTGCTCTCCAATCCCTGCGGGAATAGTATGCGTTTCTTAGCCGCATTTATAGCTTCGTCCAGGCTGGAGAAACCGTGTTGCTGCGACTGGAGAGTCTTCCTAGCGCCTTCTCTTACAACCCAGACCCCAAGCGGTGCGAAATATTCTGGGGTTATCTCCCTCACTACAAGGACAGAGTACTGTTTCTTCATCTCCTCCAATTCCTCTAGTACAGCTAATCTTATCGCATAGTATGCGCCTGCCGTATTATCCACGTAAGATTTTCTTCCCCAATAGAATTCGTAATCACCTTTCCCCATCATTACATTGTTTGCGTCTCTATTCCACGTCTCCAGCAGTTCAAAAGACCAACACCCTTTCATGAAGACTATCGTGAAGAGGTTGCCGAGGAAGGAGCCACTCTTAACTATATAGTCATCCCCTTTCTCGTACAGTCTGATTCTGTCCAGGAACTTCTCCCCAACCGACTGGTCCACAGCGGTTATCGACCATTTTGTAGGTACCAGTTTCCTTTTTACACCCATTGTCCCTAAGCTGAGCATCTTGCTTATTTTGTTCTCATCTACGTTGTTCTCGTACAGGAACTTTATCCCCTCATCGGCTTTCAGGTCGCTGTCGTAATAGACCTTTTCCACTGGCTTATCTATTTTGAAATTGTCATTTATATCCAGGCTGTCCAACGTCGCACTGACTGCGTTAGGTCTGAATTCGCTGAAATTCGCCTTCGGAGCTCCAACCGATGCGAGTTTCATACTAACATCCACTTCTTCCTTTGAGAGTATGGAGAAACTTATCTTCTCGGTTATAGGATTGTGTATGTCCTGAACGCTTACAGCCTTGCTCGCATTCACTATTGTGCTCCTTAGAGAAAAGATTCTCGACACGTCATAGTTATTCTGTACCCAGTACTTCGGAGAATCGTGCACAATCGAGTTTCTCTCAGGAGACACTAGCATACCTACGTGTATTTTTGGATAGTTATATTCTCCGACAAAAGCCGATGGGGGAGTGAACGCTGACACGTCACCGTTCCTTATCCTGCTTACAATTTTGTATATCTCGGGTATATTACGTCTGAGCTCGTTGTAGACCGAGTTTACATTGGTTATCTTCATGAACCCCAACCTACCCCAATGTCATCTTTTTAATTTCTCTTCTGTACTTTGCTACAGTCTCGTCCTTTGCGTACTTGACCGGTGTATTGATTATCGTATCGTTAGCACACTTGTCGCATATCCCTTTCAGCGTGTACGTCTTGCAATTCGTGCAGTATCTTATTCTTATCATTGTTTTATTTCCCGGGTTTCTAGCTCTATTCCTAGCTCCCTTGCTTTTTTCTCAATCGCTTCTATTATCTTCCTGTTCTCAGATATCGTTTTTTTCGTTTCCCCGGCATTCACCATCAGTAGATAGTGCGGAGATTTTATGTATTTTACGACATAATCCTTCTTGTTGGAATACTCCTCTTCGAAAAGCTTCTTAATCCTGTCGATGCCGTCGCTCTCATACGTTCTAACTTCCATGTCAGTTTTTATCACTATCTTCCTTTTGGTCTTTTCCACGAAGTCTAGGACCGTGTCCGCGACATCCTTTTTTACCTTTATCTTATCGATGGCTTTCTCACCATCCTTTACTACGGCGTTGTAGAAGCCGAATATAGACTTGTAATCCTTCTTTATGTCCTCTATTATCCTCTGGTTATCCTTTCCGGCGGTTTTTTCGAGTATTTTAGTTATTCTGTTCTCTATTGACCATTCTTTTAGAGCCTGCTTCTTCTCGTTGTCGGTGACTCTCTTTACCGACAGTTCTGGAGAAATTCCGCCAAGTTTTATAACTTTGCATACCAGCTTGTCTCCTTCTTTGACTATGTCTTTGACTTCCCTGACCCACCTCTTGCTTATCTCCGATATGTGGATGAAGCCGTCGCTGTCAGTTTCTTCGACCCTTACTATCACACCGTGCTGCAGAATCTTCTTGACAGTGCAGATGTAGATGTCCCCTTCCTTTATCTGGACCATTTAATATAATGGATACTGTATCATTTAAATATTCGGCGCTTGTTATAGGACTTATATGGTCACAGACAGGACAATAATGGTCGGTAACAAGGTAATCGTTTACGAGCCGAAGCTTGCATCAAGAATAGCCAACAAAGGGTCGTTCGGCCAGTTCATAGGTGGGAAGCTTGAACTGTCTCTCGAGGAGGCTGCTTATCTGAGGGAGGACAGGGAACTAGAGGTATTCGATGCTAACGGCAGGAAACTCTCTGAGAAGGCTTTTATGAGCCTGTGCGAGAGGAGACAGAAGAGATTCCTTCTGCGCTACAAAGTTTTCAAGGACCTTAAGACCGCAGGCTACATTCTTAAGACAGCATTCAAGTACGGTGGGGACTTCAGGGTCTACAACAAGGGCGATGTACCGGGAAAGACGCATTCTGAATGGATACTCTACGCGGTGAATGAACACGAAGCGATAAGCTTTTTAACCTTCGCGGCCATCAATAGGGTTGCCCACAGCGTTAGAAAGAGGATACTCTTTGGGGTTGTGGATGACGAAGATTCCGTCACGTACTATGAGGTGACGTGGGTGAGGATGTGAATATGGCAAAACTAAAACTCAAAAAGAAGGCGCAGAAAAGATACAAATCCAGGGGACTGTCAAGAGACGCTAAAGTTTTCAGGTACGTGCTGTCGCGCTACACTGCAGAAAGCAACGTCTAATTTATTTCTACCCTTATTTTGTTTATAACATTAAGTCCTTCTATATCCTTGGATTTTACTAGCGCGAACAAAACAGTATTCTCTCTCTTCTGGGTCTTAGCGGAGCCTATCCTGAACCTGAACTTCCCCGTATCCTCTGTGTCTATTATCTTTTCCTCTGATACGCTGTTGAAATAGTCATCCTCTACCTTGTTGTATATTATCGGGAGGAAAGTGTCTCTGTCTTCCAGCTTCACCTCGAATACGAGCGGAACGTCGAATTTGTTTGTCACTTCCACCACAACATCTTGTGACGATCCACCAAACAGTTTTACATCGCCGTTATTGAGCCTTACGTCCAGTCTGGTCGCAAAGCTGTCACTAAGATCACTGATTATCTCTTTTATCTTGAGCGCGTAGTCGGATTTTATCAGCATGTTGTTCAGCGTGTGCAGGAGTTCGTTGGTTCCCTCGTTATCCAGCACGAGCGTGTTAAATATCATCGGAAAATCCTTCTCATCGATGTATTTATTGAGAACCTCCGACACCACCCTCCGCACAGTCTTGCTATCGTTTATTGTCAGGTCCATAACCTTTTTTGTATCGCATACTATTTAACTTTTCCAGAACGCCGTACGAAATACCAGCTCAACGCTTCGACGGTCTCCTCAGGAGCGCCGCAACCCCTCCAAGATTGAACAGCTGCAGGCCGTCGCTGGATTCCTTCGATATTATCTCTGTCCTTAATCCCTTCTCTTTTCCCGCGTAGTAGAATTCGTTTCTCGCTTCCTCGTCTATTACTAACCCTATCAGAAGGGTGTCCACATTGTCGTTCTTTATCTCGTTCCTTACTGCGTCAGCACCGTATACCGATAGGTTGTCGTTTCTGGATATACTCGCCATCAGCTTCTGAACAAGTTCTTTCTCTATCGTTATCCTCTCGTTCGCGAGTATGTCACCACTCTTCTCTATTAACTCTCTAAGGCCGCTCTCGTCGGTGTAACTTATACTCTTTATCCCTTTGACCTTGTTCTTCAGGTTGGTTACTAGATAGCCGCTCTCCAGAAAGTTGTCCTTTGCCGGTCCAGGCCCTCCAATAATTATTCCAGATATATTCCTGTTGAAGAAAAGGCCCTTAGCTGTTTCCGCAACTTCCTTATAAAAATCCCTTATCAACCCTTCCCTCTCTCTCGAGAATCTCATTGCGGACTGTCCGCCTTTTGAGAACTTGCCCGGAACCAGGGACTTTATGTGTTTCAGTGGGGTTATGCGCGCCCCTTCCAGAAGTCCGAACGTCGCCTCCCTAAGGTCCATTACCAGGAGGGCGAATGCATTACCCTGGCTGTACATCGCTTTTAGAGGTTCGGTTATGAACGTCTGGTCGCACCTGTACAGTCTTATGTTCGATTTTGTGGGCGGTTCAACTTCCCATATCTCTATGTCGGGTTCCCCTTCCTTATCCGATATGTTTCCGCAGAAAACTACCATGCCGTTCTCCGGCGTGGTTTTTATCAGTTTGAGCTCGTTGACTATCTTCTCAAGGGCGTCTATGACGTTTTTCCTGTTGTTCCGGTCCTTTATGTTCGTAGCCGTCCCTTTTTCTTCTAGCAGATGCGATTTTATCAGGTCTAGATTGAAGCCGGCGGGAACGTACACAGTAACCAGTTCGGTGTGTCTTCCCCTTACTCCTTCCAGTTTCCTTATGAGGTTCAGCGCCTCAAACTCTCCTAGTGCCATATTCTTGCGCGTAATGCTAGCAAACCTTTAGTTTGCCAGCTAGTACATCTTCTGTTATGCCGGATATCTTTGATAACTCTTCGTTCATGAACTTGAGTACCATCTTTCTGTCGTCCCCGTTTACTTTCGTGCTGGTCTGAAGAGACAACGCAATGGGTTTGTCGAGCCCGTTGCCTATTCTGCCGACCATTCTTATCCTGTTCTCTATTTTGAACCTCTCAAATATTTTCCTAGACAATTCTGAGGAGAACAAGCTGTATATTTTGCCTATATGGTTTACGGGATTCTTTCCCGCCGCCGCTTCCAGCGTCATGACTCTGTTCGGCGTTATCAAACCATTGACTCTGTTTCCTCTACCAACCGCTCCATCGTCCCCGCCCTCTGCGCTAAGGCCAGTGACGGTCAGGTAGGCGCCGTTCTTTCCGCGGCCCTTTACATCCATAGTGTTTATCTTGATGCTTACTTTTCTC
Organism: Nanobdellota archaeon; assembly: GCA_021807085.1. Taxonomy (GTDB): domain Archaea; phylum Nanobdellota; class Nanobdellia; order Parvarchaeales; family Parvarchaeaceae; genus Parvarchaeum. The sequence continues at coordinate 14,196 of JAKAPM010000012.1, read as the reverse complement.
CCACTATCACCCTCTTTGATAGTTTTTGATGCTTCCTGTAGTACGCTTTCTTTCTTGTCGAAATAGTCGCTTACAGAACCTATGTAGCGGTCGACGAACGCCATCGCTACAGTAATGTCTATGTCGTTTCTCTTTCGGACTGCCATGACCTTGACGTCTTCTCCGGTGAACGGGAACCTGCTCTTGAATTCCTTTGAATTGAGAATTCTCTCCGTCTTTAGGACAAGTTCTTCAGTTTCGCTGAGGGGATAATATCCGACTCCGAACGATGTGTCGTTGGAACTTACACCCCCGTTTTTCCTGGAAAAAGCGTCTGTGAGGTTGTCAGACCCTTTGTTAGTCTCGAAGAGGAACCTGATGCTTTCTGGGTCTAGGAATCTAAGGTTGGTTTTTATCCATTCTTTTGCGGAAGTTACCGCTATCTCCCTGACAGGTATCTGCTTTTCGCCGTGGTTGCTGGTAGCCCTGCCGGAGAACATCACAGTTATAGGTTTCACTACTTTCCCTCCCCCAAAAGCGGTCACGGTTTCACCGCCTATCACCTCCAGTTTGTCAACGTTGTGGTGGAGTACGGAGCCGAAGTGTTCTATATAATATTTTGAAAGGTTCCTAGAGAATTCCTCCGCTATGGAGTCCGCTATGTAATCGGGATGACCTAGGCCCTTCCTCTCAACTATCTCTATTTTCTGCTTCTCTACCGGCGTCTCTCTTACCCTTTCAAAAAAGATGGCACTGCTCATTATTTTATCTGTAATTTCGTGTTTTAATAGGTATTCAGCCGGCTTTAAGATATTTATGAGCAGATAGCCAGATAGAATAATGCGACTGCTGAGTTACTTGTATGCCTTCGCTATTTTCGGTGTATTCGCAGCCTATTGGCTCCTAAATATAAATGTCATATGGCTGGAAGGGTATCTGATTGTCCTGTTCCTGATAAACATCGTGCCGAAGAAAATCCGCTTCCAGATAGTTTTCGCCGTGGTCGTTGCGGTGACAGCGGCCGTGTTGTCGTATTACGGACAGCCGTCAGCAGCAAAAATTCTAACTGCGATACTGATACTTACGGCCGGTATACCTGGAATTCTTACTTACGCTTTCATGTCTTTTCTCTTTAGCAATATACCTGCGGTAGGGCAGCTTGTACTGATACCTGAGACGATACTGCTGATACTAGTAGCCGTGCACGCGGTTAAGTACATAGTTGACAGAGTCATGATTGTTACCATCTTTCTCCCGATATTCGATCTTGTACCTATGGTCGTCGATATAATACTTACCCTGGTAATGGCTTATTTCGTTTTCACCTATTCCAGCACGCTGTACCCGGTCGTACAGGCAGGCGCCAACTATTTCGCGCACAATATCCTCTGACTAGAAAGATATAAAACAACGGTGTACTTATTTTAATTACGGGGCATTAGCTTAGCCAGGTGGAGCGCTCGACTGATAATCGAGAGGCCCTGAGTTCAAATCTCAGATGCCCCATTATTTTTTGATTCGCCTTATCTTTCTCTTCTTTATCACGCCTTTCACTACAGTCTTCGCAGATATCAGGGCCTCTTCTATAAGAATTATAAGTATTATCTCTATAACGGCTAGGACAAACGTAATCGACAGGAACCCTCCGAAGCTACCAACCTGGAGAAATCCCAGCAGCCAGAGTGCACCAGCCTCCAGGAACGACACGACTATCGCTGACAGTATCAGTTCCACAGTGACGCGCTTGAACTTCCCTCCGAATATAGAAATCTTTTCTTCCATTACTTAAACTTATCCTACCAATTTTTAAGGGGTTCTACCACTTAATTGTATAGCTATCGAATATGGACCGAGGGGGATTTGAGCCCCCAGTCTCTCCCGTGCAAGGGGAGCGCGTTGCCAGTTGCGCCATCGGCCCTGATGTTAAGTGCTAAATCTATTGAGGCGAAAGGACGTTTAATACTTTGCTCGCGAGTCGTTTCCCCGCCGGCTTAATAGATATTTAAATCTGTGCATCTTTTATACTTTGGTGCCCATGGAAATCAAAAACGCTGTGACTTTCGATGATGTTCTCCTTGTTCCCAGAGTGTCCAAAGTGTATTCTAGGAAATCTGTGGACACGTCTACACACATAACCGACTCGCTGAAACTGAACGTTCCTATATTGAGTTCCAATATGGACACGGTAACAGAATCGTCGATGGCAATAGCCGTGGCCAAAGCCGGGGGAGTCGGAGTGATACACAGGTTCAACACAATAGAAGCGGAAGCTGACGAAATAACTAAGGTGAAAAGGGAGCAGAACATAGTAATAGAGAAGCCATACACCGTGACCAAAGATTACACTCTTTCGAGGTTGCTCGCGCTTACAACCGACAAGGGCGTGTCCAGTTTTCCAGTAGTGGAAGGCAAGAAGCTTGTCGGTATGATAACTAGGAGAGATTTCCAATTTGAGGAGAACGGGGCAAAGACAGTCGGGGAACTAATGACAAAGGACGTGATAACTGCCACAAAAGGCGTGTCTTTGGACGACGCCAAATTAATAATGCAGAAGGGCAAGGTTGACAAGCTGCCGCTCGTAGACAAGAACATGACGCTTCTTGGGATGATAACCGCCAGGGACATAATGCTCTACGACGGTTATTCCAACGCGTCCAAGGATAGGAAGGGACGTCTGATGGTAGGCGCATCAATAGGCATAGGATCCGACTACATGGATAGGGTCATAGGCCTTGTAAAAGCGGAAGCGGATTTCATAGTTATAGATGTAGCCAACGGCTACCTGGAAAAGGTCGCAGACACAGTTAAGGAAATCAAAAAGCGCTTTGATATTGGAGTGATAGCCGGAAACGTCGCTACAAAGGACGGTGTTTTGAACCTGAAGAGGGCTGGTGCAGACGCCATAAAGGTAGGTATAGGGCCTGGAGGCGCCTGTCTCACCCGGCCTGTGGCAGGAGTAGGCTATCCACAGCTATCGGCGATAATGGAATGCTCGCGTGCGGGCATTCCGGTGATAGCGGACGGCGGAATAAAGAAATCCGCGGATTTATCCAAAGCCATAGCCGGCGGAGCCGCCGCGGCTATGATTGGTGGAATGTTCGCCGGAACGGATGAGAGCCCGGGTGCGATAGTTACGAAAGAGAACAAGAACTATAAGTTTTACAGAGGCATGGCATCAGTGAATGCTTATTCTGACCGTGCAGTAAGGATAGACGAAGCGGTCGACTTAGAAGGCTACACTCCGGAAGGGACGGAGCGTTTGGTCCTGTACAACGGCAGTGTTGTCAAAATAATCAACAATCTAGTGGGGGGGCTTAGGTCCGCTATGACATACCTTAATTCCAGGAACTTGAAGGAATTCAGGAAGAACGCCAGATTCGTCGGGCTGACCGAGGCGGGAAAGAAAGAGAGCAAGTACTGAACGCCGCAGGTCTGGTAGAGTTTAAATACGCTAAATATATTAAACTTATTATATGCAGAACAGGAGGAAAAGATCCGCACAGCGGAGCAAGAGGCCTGCTGCTAGACGGGTCGGCAAGGCGAAAGAGCACTCCACAGTCGACCTTTACCTTCACGGACTGGCCGGTGTGATAGGTCTGGGAATACTGGTTATACCTTTTTTCGTGGCCTTGGTCTACGGGGGCGGTTTCTCGATGTATTTGGTGATAGGTGCAGGTTTCATAGCACTCCTTCTGGCCATGCTGATCTATGATATATCCCTTACACACAGCCACGATCCCTACAATTTCCTGAAAGCAACATCCGGGAAGGAATATTCGTTCATCTTCGGATTCTTGCTTCTAGTGTCGTTCATAATAACTGCCACAGCGGCCGGAATAGCCTCCGTCGGAGAACTGTCACTTTTCTTCGGCGTGGGAACCTACACGTCCATAGCTGCAATAGACGTGGCTTTCCTAATCATATGGATACTCTTCTTCTACAACAAGGTAAGGAGGTCGCTAAATTTCGCCGGAGCTCTCAAGATATTCTTCATACTGTTGTTGATAATAGTCGGTGCCATCGCTACGTTCAGGTCCGGTGCAATCGGTTCGATATCTATGCAATCTTCAGTCTTGCCGTATACGCCGCCGGTGTTTTTCTTCGGTCTTCTTCTCCTGCTTTGGATGTACGGAGGATTCGAGGGAGCGTCCATAGTGTACAAGGGCGAGGACAGAACGAAGGTGGCTAAAGCCATAATATATATTATAATAACATCAATAATCCTGTTCTCCGTGATACAAGTGTTCACCTACACCTCTGTCAACACCAGCATAACTTCTATATACTCCGCGCTTGCGGCGAACCTTCCGACAGCTTCGATATTCACCACTAACATAATATCCAGTAGCATGGGTGCTATAACCGAGGATATCCTCGTCGCGCTATCCATAGTTGTAATACTCTCGGCAGCCTTCGCGGTCGTTAACGCTTCCAATAGGACGCTAGATGATATGTCGAACGATGGACTTATGCCGAAGTTTCTCGCGAAGGACGAGAACCTGAAACTTCTAGTTACTGCAGCTGTGCCGATGGTCCTGATAACGATATTTTCTTCTGCGGTGATAAGTACAAGTGTTTTCGATTACATAGCCATAATAATCATAAGCGCACTTGCGTTCGCCGCTGCCTTTGCTTTCTTCGCTGCTGGTTACGCAGCACACTATCTTCGGCAGAAGAAATATTCAAGGATGCTGTTCGGTATATTCACTGCTATTCTTATGATCTTGCTTATAGTGTTCTCTCCAGTGGCTTTTCTCATAGGACTGGCGATAATACTGCTGGTGGCAGTCATAGGTTACGCCCTGATAAAGTAACTTGGTTTTAGTTATGGTAAAGAGGATAGTAAAACAGGTTGCGGCACTTCTGATAGCTATAGCCTTTATATCGTCGATTTTCTTCTTTCTGCCGCACACTGGCAGCACAGCTGTCGTAAGCTACGACGTGCTCGTGCCGACAACAGAACTCAATGCTAACGCCTCTACAATATTCAGTACAGTGCATATAGGTAACGGGCAGACCTATTCGCTCGTAGCCGGTACTAGCGCAGCATCGGTACAAGTACTGGTCTCTTCTAATATAACCAACCTGCTGAATCTGACCGAAGCCGTGCTGAACCAGCAGAACATAACCTACAATGTTTCTGGCGGCGACATATTTTGCATGTCATCCAGATATTTCATCGGTAATCTATGCACCAATTATTCTGAATCTGAAGCTTGGGGGCTCCTGTCCGCCGGGTCAAATGGCAGGCTCAGCACCGACAGCAGCGTCCTGTCCAGCATAAATCTGAACGACTTGTATGATAACACGACTTTCCTGCTTGTCTACTTTATATCAAACACCAGCGGTACGACCAACTCGTCGCTTCCACCACTGCCTTGAGACGCGCGATGAAGATAAGAACACCTTCTGAGCCGAAAGGCTATGATGAGAAGGGTAGCTACTGAGCGCGATACGTTCGCTAAATTTAAATACCGGCAGAGAATCTGTTAGGTTATGGCATCCAAAGTCTCTGGTATCAAGATAAATGAGAGTCTCCACGAGATAAACTTAGGGAGAGTTAAGGTCTTCTTGATAAAGACTCCTGATAACAGGCTCATACTGGTCGATACCGGGATGCAGAGTACCCCTTCCGCGATAGTGAAATATATAAACAGCATAGGAAACTCGATAACAGATCTCAAGTTGATAATACTCACGCACGCGCACATAGACCATTTCGGCGGCGCATACTACCTACAGAAGCTCAGCGGTGCCCACCTTGCTATAAACGAGAACGGCATGAAGTACGTGAACGGCGAGGCCGGGCTACTTCTTCCGGTCGCAAGAGGCTCCAAATCCTTGAGCACCAAGATCATGGCGCTGGCTTTCCCATTCATACTCAAGTTCTCCAAACCACACTTCGTCAAGCCAGACATGACGCTGAAGGAAGGAATCTTTCCCAAGGATTTCGGAGTTAAAGCACGGATACTGGAGACACCGGGGCACACCAAGGATTCAATATCGATATATCTTGAAGATTCAAAGGTGGTTATAGTGGGCGACCTTCTGTTCGGTAGCCCCTCAAAGCTAGTCTCACCCAAGTTCTTCGAGGACTACATAGCGTTGATAAACAGTGTGAAGAAAGTTAGAGACCTCTCCCCCGACCTGATATGTGTCTCGCACGGAAAGGACCACAATGCGTCAGACATCAGCATCTGACTTCCTCAGCCCCAGAATTCTCTAGTCTCTATATAATTTTTCTCTGCTTCTATTATCTTGTCTGTGAACTCCTCCTCATTCCTACTGTACGCCGACAGTATCCTGCTTGCCATTCTTGGTCCTATGCCGTACGAAGCACTGGCCAGACACGCCTTCCCACTGTATCCTAAGTATAGCGCGCCACTCCTCTTTATACCGTCGAAAATGAGGGCCTCCTCCTTGGATAATTTCTTGTTCTTTAGTCCCCTCTTTACAATGTCTTCATACGTGTCCCTGTATTTTGCTTTGTAGAACCCTATGTACCTTGCCTTGCACTTCGTGCATTTCAAGCCCTCCGTGTCCCCCGCGTTCATTTCACCAACCTTGTGCCCGCAGTTCAGGCATTGCAAGAACATCCTCGTGTTCTTCAGTCTCTCCACAACCAAGCTCCTGAGCAGTTTTCTCGCTTCCTCTGGCTTTACCAACGATCCGCCGTAACTGTTCTCTACACCTTCATAGGAGAGTGGAGATGGCTCCTCTTCGTTTATTACCAGCTTTATCCTATCTCTCTTTATCTCTCCCAAAATGTCCTTTACCGCGCTTACGTCCATCTTCTCCTTGAATATCTCATTGTACGTCTCTTCTTCTACAAGGCTCCCGCTATACATGTCCACGAGGCTCCTGAGATGCATCTTCGTGAAGTCGGCGTATTTGTTCACCACGCCGAATCTTTTCGCTACGTTCAGAAATCGGTATTCGTATAAAGAGGTCTTTTTTATCGTCTCCCTTATTAGTCCTTCCGGGTCATCCACATCCATTATCATCCCCTTTATCTTGTCGAGCGGCAGCGATGTCTTGATTATTATACGGTATGGATCTATCTTGGACAGCACACTCTCGCCAGTTATCCTGGATATCTCCGTGGCCAGTATCTTCGACAACGCTTCATTTGTCTTGTTGCCGAACGTAGAATGTATTATTACATATTCATCTATTCTCTCTATCAGTATGTTCTTCCTGTCCGGTATCGTGAAATTGTCGTACTGCTCCTTCAGGACAGAGAACCTGTCCCTGTATTCTTCTCTCAGAGCCGCTGCCTGCTCCGCCACGAACCTATAGACCGGCATCAGTTCTCCCTGCCACGCTGGTATCGCTCCTATTGAATTGTTGGCCCTTACGACCGTTATCTTTTGTCCTTCTGTGTTTATTATGCGCCAGCTCTCGCCCCTCATCACGAACTGGCTCCCTACCTTGCCGTTTTCCGCGACAAATTCCTCGTCGAGTACGCCTATCTTCTTGTTGAGCTGGCTGTCGATGACCACGTACGTGCGCTTGTCGGGTATCGTTGAGATGTTGCTTATGTAGAAAAGTAGGCCTTTTCTGGTCCTTATCAGTTTCTCCCCATAATACCTTATCATATAATGTTTTATCAAGAAATCAACTGTGCTGTCGAATGCCTTCTCGGATAGTTCCTCGAATGCGTATGACCCCTTTATTATCCTGAAAATATCCTTCTTGTATTCGACACCGTCTATTATTATCCCCACTATCTGATGCGCCAATATGTCGAGGCTGTTCCTCGGCATGTTTATCACTTCCAATTTGTTCTCCAGCCTGCATTTTTCTATGGCGAGGCTCTCTAGATAATCGTCAAGGTTTATCGTGACTAACCTACCTTCCGCAACGCCACTCTGGTGGTGGTTGGATCTGCCAACTCTCTGCACCAGCTTGACCACCTGCCTCGGTGACATGTACTGTATGACCAGATCGACTTCTCCGACATCTATTCCGAGTTCGAGGGAGCTGGTGGCTATCATAAGGTCTATGTCGCCAGCCTTGAACCTGCTCTCTATCTCTGTCCTGACCTCCTTCGACAGGGAGCTGTGGTGCACCTCCATTTTCTTATCTTTGAGGAATTTGACCAGTCTGGAACCCAGCAGCTCGGCAGTCTCCCTTGTGTTCGTGAACAGTATGGTGGACTTAGAACCCTTTATCTGTGTCTCTATATATCTAAGTGAATTCGCCACCACTTCGCTGAGGTTCTCTTTTGCCGCCATGGCCTCATCCTCGTTTTCTATCCTTGGATAAGCGACCTCTACTTCATATTTTTTGTCGCCCTCGAAGTAGACATGCTCCTTGCAGCCGAGGAATTTCTTGGTAGCCTCGAAATCTGCTATAGTAGCGCTTATTCCAACTATCTGAAAACTCGCTTTCTCCTTGAGTCTCTCCAGCACAACGCTGAACTGGGTTCCCCTCTTTGATTCCATTAGGCTCTGCACTTCATCCACTATCACGTACCTGACATTCCTCATATGCTCGACGAACCTTTTGCTCAGCATGACGGACTGCATGGTTTCAGGCGTGGTTATTAGACAGTGGGGAGGCATCCTGACTTGGTTGGCCCTCTCGTACGATGTGGTATCACCGTGTCTTATGTCTACCTCTACGCCCATCTTGTTGCTTATCTTTATTATATTCTTGAAAATGTCCCTGTTGAGCGATCTTAAAGGCGTCACGTACACTAACTGTACGCCAGGCTTATCTGGGTTTATCTTGTCCAGTAGTGGGAGAAAAGCCGCAAGGGTCTTGCCGTATCCAGTCGGCGCGCCGACGACCAAGTTCCCTCCTTCCTCTATCCTAGGTATTACAAGTTTCTGTATCGCCGTGAGTTCCGAGAAGCCGAGTTCTTTGAGCACACCCTGCAATTTTTGCGATAGAAATTCCATATTTATTAATCACTGTCAACAGTAATATGTATGAGCGCGATTAATACTATTATAAATAGGGCATATAAACATTTCGTGCCGAACGCCAAGGATTCGGCAAAGCTCGATTCCGTGGCGTCAAATGTGTACAAGTACGTTTCCGACAGCATAGCCAAATTATCCTTGGATGCCAAGCCATTTTTCGGTGGGTCGTACGCTAAAAAGACGTGGATAAAGGGAGAGAGCGACATAGACATATTCGTAGTGTTTTCTTCTGAGGCAGATATGGCAAAGTTGGCAAATGTAGTGCCGCGCGGCTTCCACGAGGCGAGGGGAACTAGGAAATATTTCAGGGGCAGGATAAAAGATATAAATGTAGAGATAGTGCCCCTTCTAAAATTCAAGAAAATCACCGACGTCGTCAACTCAATAGATTTTTCCATACTACATGCAGACTACGTTAATAGGCATCTAACCGAACGGCAGAGGAAGGGAGTGGTGGCGTTGAAACAGTTCTGCAAAGCCAACGACTGCTACGGTTCTGAAACGTATATACACGGTCTCTCTGGATACGCCCTGGAACTGATGGTGATGAAATACGGAAGCGTAGAGAAGCTGTTCGATGAAGTCGAGAAGTGGGTTCCGGGTCTGGAAATACTCGTCGATGGGGCGGATATGTCTGAAAAAATTACCATCGGCAGCGAGAAGCCACCAATTCTGCTACCAGATCCAACTAACCCGAAACGCAATATATGCGCGTCTCTGAGCTATGAAAACTTCTCAAAATTCGTGTTTGCGGTAAAGGCGTTCTTGATAATGCCATCAGACAGATTCTTTGCGGTGGTAGACAGGGAAAAATACATAGCGGAAAGGGCTAAAAGGAGGGGGACGAAGTTGTTCGTGTACAGGACAAGAGTAATCGTCCCAAGGGACATGTTCCTGTCGCGTTATAATAGGAAGCTCGACAGGCTCCTGCGCGACCTCAGGTCGGCGAGGATAGACGTGTATTCTGCAGAAGCGGTTTACAAGGAAGATTACGCGGTCCTTTTCCTGGAAGTCGCCACTTTCCCACTCGCCAGGGTGCTGAAAGTGGAAGGACCCAGCGTATGGCTGAAGATGAGTGACCTGAAGAATTTCCTGGCTTCGCGCAAATCGGTCTACGTCGTTGGGGACAGGATCTCCTACGACAAAGAGCACGGCATACGCGACTTCAATAAATTTATATTAGGTAAACTGAAAGAATATATAGCCACAGAGGCGGTGCTCAGGAACTAGTGCCCGGGTAGCTCAACGGCAGAGCGAATGGCTGTTAATCTTTAGCAGGCACCATTAGGTTGCAGGTTCAAATCCTGCCTCGGGCGCTCTCTGTATCCTCTTTACTCCTGGGTTGGTTTTACTGCTGCTGGAGTTTCTGAACGTAGAGCTTAAGCCCGTTTACTGGGTCCTTGTTGTCCAGCTGGTAAACGTCGTCAACTACATCGATTATGCTCTTTACTCCTCCCTGCGTAACATGCGAACTTTTTATCATAGAGAGGTAGTTTACTAGGTGCGCACCGTCAGCTGCGAATTCCGGCAGTACAATGATGTCCAGGACATCCGTTTTTCTATCCCTCTGGTTTATTATATATACTCCCATCATCCCTAAGGGTTTGCCTGATTTTTTGCACAGTAATTTGTATATTTCACTCGGTTCCCTTGCAATATATTTAACGTACGGTTTTTGGAAAATGTCGACTCCAGCCGAATCCCTCAACCATTCGTATGTAGTGATGTAGAAGTTGAAATCCGAATTTTTCAAATCTTCCTGTGCAAAGTAATTTATCTTCTCTATCTTGTTGACGGGTGCTACAATCTGGTTGTTTTTGCGCTTTTCATCGTTGGTGAAACGATATCCTTTTCTTTCGGCCTTCACGTGCAGCGACGACTCAGTGATAGCGTCGACGATGTCGTTCAAATCATAGTGTCTTTTCGCGCGTTTTCCGCCTTCATAAAGTGCTCCAATTATTCCCATAACCGTACCTCCCTTTCGATCTTTACTTTAGAATTTATTTAGTATAAATACTTTACTATTATGTAGTCATCTATTTTTGCATCTTACTTCTTCTATTCCTAAATATGGTTATAAGCTGGCATCTGTTAGATAATATTATAACGATATGTTGGACAGAAGGGCTCAAATAGTCATAGGTATAGGTATCCTAGTCATATCTGCCGCTTTCCTACTCGTTGGTATATATTTTGCAAACTTGCAGGGCCTGATATTCCAGAACGGCGCCCAGGCCATGCAGCTTTTTTCAAACAACATGGCTTCTGCGATAAACTCGCTGTACGGCGCACCATCGAGCATGCAGATTTCCCTTGCAGGTAACTCGTCCCTCTGCAGTTGGAACCCGGCTTCGGACGCGTACGACTGCTCCGGGGGTTCGAAGATATACAATCTGTCGTATGCGACAGGTCCGACTGTCGACAGCGGACAGGGTATGTTCAGCGTAGCCCTATGCTTCACGCTTGGCTACGGTTTCGGCAAGTTTAAGACTCCTCCTGGGATATCAGGCACAGCCGATGAAGCCACAAGGGTTGGGGCAACTGTCGCCGAGAGAGTAGGAACCGAGGCAACCATCTCGGAAGTGTCAAGCGAGGTCGCACACGAAAGCGCCGCTCAGGCCGCTAGTAGTCTTCCATCTGACATTAAGAACATGGGTAATAACATCCCAGATATTGCAAAATCAACTATAATCTTCGATGAAGAAGGCAATGTCATTGCCGCCTCTTTCGAGGATTTAGGCGGCAATACGCTGAGTGCGATAAAGACGCCGAACGGGTTTATCAGGACGTTAGAGGACAGTGAAGGTAACCTCCTCAAAGCCGATTTGATGCCGCTAGAGGAACCAAGCACTGTAGAGCAGATAGTAGATGAAGGGGCAGTTCTAGCCTTGCCTGGAACGGCAGAAAGTCCATCAGCCACAATCTCTAGAGCGGTTAAAGCGCTCGTGATTTCGAGCGTTTCGCTTTCTTCGGCGCTGGTGGTTTTTCCTATAGTCGCTTTCTGGTTCGGTTCCAGCAGTTCCAACGTGAACGTTTACGTCAATAAGGGCATAACTATAAACGGGCAGCAGATAGGCGCATTGACCGGCCCGTCTAACAGCATTTCAAACCAGATAGCAGCAGCTTACCTCTCCCAAGAACCCCTCCCTTTCAAATACGATGCGATGAATCTGGCGCTGCAGAGCTATTCGAAGACTTTGTCAGCAGCCATAGCGACTGAGAACCTCCCGACCAGCGTGCTGCGCTACAACATGCTGGCAGATGCATACCAGGAGGCGCTGGTAAAGCAGCAGGACATAGCACAGGTTTCTGCTGCCGCAGGCGGAGGATCCTCAAACACATATTCAACGCCGACAAACGGGGTTACTTCTCCGACTAGCCTCAGCGCATCGCAGTCGTTCGTCGGGACTGTAGATCCCGGTTACATACTATCAGATATAAGATTCCTGGCCGTGAACTCACTGTTAGTTTACGGCAGGACAGCTTCGTGCATGGGTTCTCTGTCACAGCTCAGCGATCTGAGTTCTTGGAACGGTCTTGGGGCCGTTGGCAACGGGGCGGAGGTTCTAGGATACGCTACCACCTTCCTCAACATCTATACAAAAACCAACAATGTAATGCCGTTGGGAAGTTACTTTGTCGGCTACGGCGGAGAGACGTATGTTACTGGCCAGTCGAGCGGCAGGCCGACTGTTGCATCCTCCCCCATAATATCCGACCTGTCCGACCTGTGCAGTATAGCAGAGACTAGCAGCGAACCTGGCCAGAATCTGAATACTTTGATAATACCCTCAGGTAATGGTTCTATATCTTTCTCCATAAACCAAGGGCTTTACAACACGATGTGTTCGAACAGGAATGCGCTCTTCCCGAATACGCTGTCCGATTTTGTGAACAAGATTGTTTCTAGCGACTCTCCGAGTGAATCTGTCAGCATCCTCCTGCCTCCACAGTACGTGCTGGGCATATACAACTCCTCGAATTCCAGCAACATATGCATATTCAGGTCTTTCATACAGGCGTACGGCTCTCCGATAATGTTCACAGAATCCCTGGACGGTTTCTCGAGAGCAGTTTTGGGATTCGGGATACCTGTGTCATGCATAAACATGACACAGATGTCGGGCGGAGACTACAATCTAGGCTTCAACGCCACAAGGACAGGTGGCGGGAATTCTTTCGGTTTGTCTGGCCAGATAGATTCCAGCGCGTTTTTCATCAACAACGACAGCATCGTCGGTTTCTCCGCTCCGCTCGGAGATTACCCTAATGCTTACAGCGCCAGCGGTAGTCTGGCCGCAGGCTCCTACATAAGCGGCACAGGGGATATATCCTCATTGATAGCCGGTGTGGATTCTCCGGTAGTCAACGCAATAGCCGCCATATTCAAGAAGAGCGCTCCGAAACTGCAGGGTGCTATACAGGATTCGTTGGTATCCAGCCTCATAACCGGCCTGACAAAATACAATGGCCTGTACGGCCCGTCGAACCTGTCATTTTACCAGACTGACTACACCAACGTGACCCTAAACATAGTAAAAACGCAGCAGAATGGTGGGAATTATTATAATATAGTGTCTGCTAATAGTAATCTTGTGTTCGGAGTGTATCCGAACAGCGACAACACTTTCGGGGGAACATATGTCAGCTGATTTTTGGGGGTCTGGATAATGGCACTGACAGAGATGATGGCGTTTATGAATGGGGGGGTCCTCTTAATCTCGTTCGCACTTCTCCTGATAGTATTGTCTTTCAGCGTCTCCCAAATAAACAGTACCGGTGTTTTTGCAAATGCACAGTCAGTAGCCGGTGCAATAGGCTCAAAACTAATAACGTCCCCAAACTGCTTCGCCTACACAAACACCGTAAACTATTACAATTCGTCCATACAGAACATGTCCAATGGTCCGTTCTATTCTGCGCAAGACACCGAACCCGGCACCATAGACGTAAATAAGTTCGTGATGAACGGTTTCCTCTCCTGTATGCAATACATCTATTTCGGGGGTGCCACCGACATCCCTTCCCTGCAGAGCAAGCTGGCTGCGGCTACTGGAGTGACGCTCTACCTGGTTGATACGCAAGATCCTAAGGAGCTTGGGCCGCAGGGTTTTCTCTACCTGTCAAACATGAACCAGTTCAACTACGGACAGCTGTTTAATTCTTTTAATTCAAAAGTAGCCTCGTTCGCCCAGACTGCACAGTACGCCGCTACCGCGGCAAGCATAGCCATAAGCATACCAATAATGATACTGACCGGCGGAATAATGCCCCTAAAAATGAGACT
>JAKAPM010000001.1 GCA_021807085.1 Nanobdellota archaeon | reverse complement strand
GATCTATCCAATAAATCAAATTAACATTAACTTTAATGAAGTACAACCAACGTTTAATTTCGAATTAATGAACTCTCCGAATGCCACCTCAAACTACACAGTTTACAACACTAATGACAGTTTCTCACTTTTCCTAGAAGTGGGGGTCTATATGCTCACTTTTCAGAAGCAAGGCTATCCTCCTTCTGAATATACCTTTACAAATATATTCGATTGTGGGAGGCAAAATAATCTAACAATCTACCCCGGCAAGTATTTTTATGTTTTCGATGGAATTAACACTAGTGATCCTTTTATCTATTCTTCTTTAACACAAGAGTCTTCGGTAACATACAATAACACCAAATTTATAATCTACAATAATACTTCGCTGTCTGACTATAATTATACAATAAATGACAGCACCATTCTGAACTCCTTTGAAAATTACACAAAATATTACAGTAGCCAGCTCAATGAGCTGTATTCGAACTATAATACGATACTTTCGTACTTGAGGAGTACCGCGCAACAAATAGGTAATAACTCTATTTCGTTTGCTGAAAACAACTCTATATTATTGAGTAGAATTTATTCGCTACTAAACACCACTAAAAAGCTACAACCCTTCTCCCAACACATAGAAACTGTAAATTTTACAGACTTATACCCGAACAGTGGCGAACTTACTTCTATCAATAGAGTTGGTAACACAACTTATTACAATGTGAAGGCATCAAACAAGACAAACCAATCGTTCAAGGTTTCTTTCGGGACGCAAGAAGTCCAAATAAGTATTACTTACCACAACACCTTAAACATCACTAATCAAACTGCGAAAAAGTCTTCCCCCTTGTCATGGTTAACTTCTGGAGTAATATCTATATCATCATCGATATACAATTTTTTCTCTGGATTATGAATATGGAAAACACCGATTTCGATAAAATATACAAAGCGGTTCTTTCACTAAACAAAAGACTCGACGAACTGGAGCAAAAAGATGAAGAAATGCAATCGGTTTTTTCTTCTATGATAGCCAAAAATAAGGCAGCTGAAACTAATCCAACAGAAACTTCTAGGGTGTTAGATGAGGAAACAGTAATAGCGGACCCATACAATTTTAGTGGTCACAGAGCGGTTTCGATGCCAAATGGAGGGGTAATACGTGTGGGGGTGAAGCCGATGTGTGTTAACGGCAGCCATATACTACAGGATGATTCTAAAGTTAATTTTTGCGTCAAATGCAATTCTATAGTGTGTAATGACCATCTTCTGCCTCTCAATGAACTCTTGTGTGTTAATTGTGTCAAAGACACGATATCGGACTTTAGTAGCCTTGACATTTACATATTGGCACTTATCGATAAAGGTCTTAGTCCAAGAATACTCACAAAGTTCTTCAGGTTTTCGCCAACAGAAGTTAGAGCCGCTTCGCACAAACTTATAGATTCTAGGTATTTAGAACGCGATATTCTGTTCAGATACTCCCTTACATTGGTTGGCAAGGAGATCATGTTGTTGGGATCTGCTATTTACGACACAACTTTCTTGACTAACTCAGATCAGGGCGGCTATGGAAACGAAAAGGGACCAGATAATTAATTCTATTTTAGAAGCACTTCAGAAATTTGAGCGCGTTACAGACGTATCTAGCACATATGCATTGTTAGATAGATACTTGAAAACCACAAATTTTGGAATGCAAGTATTCTTGCTCACCCAGTTACTTAAGAGAATAAATAAATTGAAGTTAGAATTTCCTATAGCTGAACTTTTCACTAGAGGAGATATTCCTAGTTTTGATGATGACCCCTCAGCCGAGTTTCCAATAGGAGATTTGATATTGTCATCAAGTATAGCAAAACGCTATTCTATTTCGAGGGAAGACCTTAACAGGAGTATATTGATCAGTGGATCGACTGGTCATGGTAAGACTTCCCTTATTTTTAATATACTGAACAAAATAAGAGGAGCTGGTATTAATTACTTAATATTTGATATGAAGAGAGATTACACCTCTTTACTGGTTTATGAAAATACTATTTACTTAGACGAATCTACTTTGAAGATAAACCCCTTAGAACCGCCTCCAAATGTATCTCAAGTTGAATGGGCAAGGCATTTTGCAGACATTTTCTCAAATAGTTTCTCATTGATGATAGGGAGTAGGGATTTTTTACTCGATGCTATCCTCTCATTTTATCGTGAGAAAACGAACGAGAAACCGAATTCACTCGGAGAATTTTTGAATTTTCTGGAGCGTTCACAAGTTAGAAGCGACTACAATAGAGTAACATCTGGCAGAATACGTAGTCTATTATCATCTAGCGAAGTTTTTGATTGCACTGTTGGAGTTCCAATTTCAGCTTGGGATAACTCGAATGTAATTGTGAGTATGGATCGTCTAGGTTTGCCCGAACAGAATTTTATTATCTCTTTTTTGCTTTCTTACATATTTTATATGAATATAAATAATCCTTCCCGACGAGGGAACTTGTCAAAAGTAGTAGTCATCGACGATGCGCACACTGTATTGGATATAAACAAAGAGAAAGATTATGCGATGGGTGTACCGATCCTCCACTCAATAATATCCAAAATACGTGAACTTGGCGTCGGGTTTATCTTTTCTGACCAACAAATTTCTTCACTTATGTCAAGTGTAATACAAAATACAAATATAAAATTCATAGGAAGATCTAATCTTACTAACGATATTGAGAGAGTAATTGTAGATCGTACAGATCAAAACTTGATTCAGAGCATACCAAAACTAAACAAAGGGGAATTTATACTTATGTCCGGGAATGTCTCCCCATATGCCCTCTTCAAAGCTGACAGAGTACGGATAAACAAACATCTAGACTCTTATATCACCGAACTAAAGAGGCTATATAATTCAGATGCCTTGAAGTACACAAAAAGCGCCAAAGAGATCGACGATGAAAGTCTTTTGCTCGAAGAAATAATTCGAAACCCTTTTTATGATGTAGAGAGTCATTTTAAAAAGCTGTCTGATAAGATAGACAAAGAGCGCTTTAAATTTTCGTATTCCAAGTTGCTATCAACAGGGCGGATCAGCGAAGTATCTATCGATGTTAATGGTGACAGAAAATCAAAGTTTCCTTATATAAACAAGGAAACCAATCCAAGTACTATCAATCTTTCAAATCCTTCCTATAAAAGCCGTTTTGAGAAAGGATTACTCGAGCATCTAGTTAAGCAAGAGTTAGATCTTATAGGCATCCAGTATGAGGCCGATGGTTTCGGCATTTTGTTGCACGGACTTAGAAGGGCGTATATAATGTTTAATGCAAATTCTCGCGATTTAGCCAGAATCTTAGAAACTCGCTTTAACAGTGTTCTGGATATCGTCTGCGACAGCGAAGACAAAAGTTTGATTATATCAAATTTATTCAAAGACAGCAGCATAAAGTCTATAGCAAATTTTAGTACACTCAAGGTTTATCATTTTGTAGAATTTAAATCCGAGTGGGTTGCCAGAATAAAAGGCAGGCATTCCGTATAATTTCGGATATCAAAATATTTATTAATTACCGCTGTTATAAAATAGCATGGTAAAGCTACACAAAAAACTTTCTTCGACAGCCGTTAGGCTCTCTGTGTATTCCGCTTTACTAGATTTTGGTCTGACCGTATCAGTCCTGATGAAGAACAAGTTTCTACCAGCTTTCCTATCGAACCTATTCGCCGACGCTATAGCCTATCTTACAGTGGCCATAATCGTACTGTTTCTGTTGAGCTTTTTCCTAAGAAGCAAAGAGAAAATAGTCAATGTCTACACTACCTCCACAGCAAAGACCAATCTACCACCCCATCAGACGATTCCTGTTTCCATCCTAGAACGCAGACACGATGAAAAACCTGCAATAGAAGCTGTGGTGAAGGTGGTGCCAAACACAGCAACTTCCAGCGATTTCGAGGTACAGCGTTTCGTAAACTCAAAGAGGCAGTCATTTGTTAAGTTCAACGGGCTTTGGTACAAGTATGTGAGGGACCAAGGAAGTACGAACCTGGAACGAGTTAGGGCTCCCGACTACGAATAATGGACAACAACTGGTGATAGCTATTTAATCCCATCTTTGCTATGTAATTTATGGTCAGACCTAGTTGGGATGAATATTTCGTGGATATTACTAAGAAAGTAGCCAGCAGGTCAACTTGTGACAGGGGCCACGCTGCCTGCGTTGTCGTCAAGGACAACAGGATACTATCTACAGGGTACGCCGGTTCTCCAAAGGGGATGCCCCATTGCGATGACGTGGGGCATATGTTGAGGAAGCAGTATGATCAGGCAACTGAGAAGATAACAACGCACTGCGTTAGGACAGTGCATGCGGAACAGAACGCTATCACACAAGCCGCCAAGTTCGGACTTTCGCTGGACGGGGCCACAGTATACGTGACAATGACACCGTGCTTTACATGCGCTAAGTTGTTGGTGCAAGTCGGAGCAAAGAGGGTAGTAGCCTTCAAGAACTATTACGATAACACTGACACGTTGGAACTGTTCAAACAAGCAGGAATCGTCCTAGATACGCTAGAAAACACAGTCGAAAAATACAGCAACCAATGAACATCAGCCTAGTATAGACAGCAACTTGTCCAACAATACAGAAGGTATCGCCGCGTTGAGTTTCCCGAAGTTGCAGGTTATGCTGCTAAGCGCCCTGTCGAACGACTGGTTTACAGAAACCACATCCTTCTGCTCTCCAGCAAGGCCGAACACAAAGCACACGTCGCCGTCCACTTCAGATATAGCCAGTTCTGCAAACGCCTCCTTTATATTAAGTATGGTCTTGTTAGAAAACGATACGTACACACCCTTGTACCCACCGACAGTCGTGTTCGATATGACTGCATTCGGCACGTCCTCTGTTATGCTGTAAGAGAGAGAAAACCTAGTTCTGAGCACTGATATCGCCCCAGACGCTACAAAGCTGAGGAAGGGAGGAACGCTGAAATTGCTAGGGCTCGACAGGTATTGGGACAATAAGTTCGGTCCGTCGGCTATGAAATCAGTTAATTCCGACGCAGGTATAACCAGGCCGACTTCACTTTCGTTCCCGAACCTAGTGCTGTTAGCAGTGCTCTTATTGGTGGGAAATAGACTTGAAAAGATGCTCAGATTAACGGATACCCAATTCGCAGGGTAGTTGAAGCTCACACCCGAAGCAGTGAAGGTCTTGTTCTGGAGCGGGCTGTTACCCGCAGACGTAACCGCGCTAACCAACAGACTGAATTCATTTGGATAAAGCAGCGCGAGCATTACAATAGACGCACCAATTGCTATCAGCACGACGCCAACAATCAACAGTGCCTTCCTTCTCCAAAGCCCCGGTACGCGGCCAGATGGTTTCATCGGTACCTGTACTGGAACCTGTCCGTCCTGTACATCCATACCTTCTTATAATATTGTGTGTTAATAAGCATGGCGCGCGTTCAGTGTAAAACTATATAAATTTACTGTCCTCTTTATAGTAGAATGCAGCATCTTGACAATCTAATCTCCATTATACCCTCGCATACCACTGAGGCGCCGCATCAAATCTACCGTATGTTTGATTGTTCTGATGAGACTATCCTAGCCAGTTCTAAAAACACTGCGACACAATACACTATAATAATCTATCTAGGGGCTCTTCTTAGACGTTCTGGATACGTTTCCTCTTTTCTGTCCAGCAGATTGCCAAGCCGTGCGCAACCGGAGATTCACGAAGTCGTAGCGGAAGGGTTAAGCGAAGCAGAGTTGCATGAATTTGTACATCTCGAGACAGAGTGTACGGAAGAGTCTATAGATTCCCATCAGGAGCTATTCGCAAATGCTATGCACAAACTAGGGCTAAGGTTCGCACTCTATTAGCTGCGCACCGCCAATTTTCAAAAATCAACACTGGTTGACAAGAAAGATAGAGAAAGGTTAGGGAAATCAATCAACCCAGCGGCGTCTAACTGCTTTTGAACATAAAAGAAATGCGGCCACCGGGATTTGAACCCGGGTCAAAAGCTTGGAAGGCTTTTGTCCTACCACTAGACTATAGCCGCATTGTTTATCTTAATTGCTGGCAATTCTTAAATCTAACAAGTCACGTGCAAACTTTTTTAAGGCACGAATTTATTAATATAAAAAGACATTCGATAAAGGAGGTACTGTTTTTATGTCTGAACGAACATCATGCACAATAGACGATCTCGCGCCAGATTTCGAGGCCGACGCCTATCACACTGGGAAATTCGTGAAAATCAAGCTGGGTGATTACAAAGGTAAATGGGTCGTGCTCTTTTTCTACCCAGCAGACTTCACCTTTGTCTGCCCGACAGAACTAGAGGGATTTTCTAGAGATTATGAGAAGTTCAAGTCGAAGAATGCTGAGATACTTGCAGTCAGCGTTGACACGCACTATGTGCACAAAGCTTGGGTGCAGTTCGACAAGCGCCTGTCTACGATAACTTATCCAATGGTAGCCGACAGGAAAGGGGACATAAGCAGGGCTTTTGGAGTTCTGAATGAATTTACAGGAAATTCTAGACGTGGCCTGTTCATAATAAATCCAGAGGGCTACATCAGATACGTTGTGCTGACCCCTGATGAGGTCGGGAGAAGCACAGAGGAAACTTACAGAGTACTGTGCGCGCTGCAGACCGGCGGCCTGTGTCCGGTCAATTGGGAGGAAGGCAACGAGACACTCGAGGCTTGAAGCACAATTAGTTCACTAAAGGTTTATATATATTGATTTTGCAATAAATCACATGGTAAGAGCGATAGTACTGGTCGACCTAACTCCCAATCTGACCGAAAATACATTTAAAAAGATAGCCGCTATGAAAGAGGTATCCGAATCATTCCAGGTCTACGGGGAATACGACGCCGTTTTTGTGATAAAGGCACAGCACACAACAGAGATTCAGAAGTTCGTCAAAGAGATTAGGAAACTGCCCGGGATACTGAGGACGGTAACTGTTATAGAGATGATATGATACCGATGCGATGCTACAGCTGCGGCAAGCCGATTTCCCATCTTTGGGAGAAATACAAAGAGGGAACCAAGGAAAGGCCGACGAAGGAGGTATTAGACGAGCTTGGGCTCGACAGATACTGCTGCAGAGCTATATTCCTAGGAACGATAGACGAGGATAACATAATCAACTTCTCCAACCTAGACTGATTGCAGTCCCCTTTATGCGCGGCAAAGGCTTTCTTCCAGCTAGGCACAGCTTATACTCCACACTCTAGAAGAGTTCTATGGTGGTTTCATACTCCTCGATGGTCTACATCCTTCCGAAGCAGAGACTCGGTTTCTGGGCACACCGAGTTACTGCATAACACTATCAGTGCTGCTTATTTCGGCTTCTATCTAGCACCTGTCAAAAGAATCTGACACTCCTTTCGAGTCCGATAGTTAAGACTTTATACCCATAACCAGTATAATCGTTATGCATCCGTAGGGGTGGTGATCTAACTTGGTTATGATGCCAGACTTGGGCTCTGGATGTTCCGGGTTCAAATCCCGGCTGCCCCATCCGTATAAGCCATGACGATGATTCTACTCTATCCTGTCAGCTATCGCTTTTCCGACTTCAGAAGTCTTCGAAGTGCCACCTAGGTCGTATGTGAGAGTCTTCCCCTTCTTTAATACACCGAGAACTGCATTCTCTACGGAGAATGCAGCATCCTTATAACCCAACCAGTCCAACATCATTTTGACGGAGAGAATGGTGCCTATAGGGTTCACCTTATTCATGCCTGCATACTTTGGCACCGAGCCGTGTACCGGCTCAAACATCGCGTAATTCTTTCCAATGTTCGCCGATGCTCCTGTGCCTATACCTCCGACAATCATAGCAGCTTCGTCTGATATGATATCACCGAATAGGTTCTCTGTCACTAGGACATCGTATGTTTCGGGTTGCTTTATGAGCCACTGCGTCATCGCGTCGACGTGCGCGTCGTCCGCGGCCACATCTGGATAGTCTTTGGCAACTGAGTAGAACACTTCCTTGAACAGCCCGTCGGAGGCCTTCAGTACGTTCGCTTTGTGGACAAAGGTCACGTGTTTTTTCCTGTTTCCTGCAAGTTCGAATGCGTACCTGCTTATTCTCTCGCAAGCTTTCCTAGTTATGACTCTGACGCCTATGGCTGCATCCTCACCGACGGCGAAGTCGTATCCAGCGTACATTCCTTCAGTATTTTCCCTTACTATAACTAAGTCCACACCCTCCTTCACACTGTGTACATTTGGCATGGTTTTGCACGGACGAACGTCAGCATATAAATCCAAAGCCTGTCTTATCTTAACATTGGCACTTCTTAGCGACGTAGCGCCTTCCGGTGTCGTTGTAGGTCCCTTCAAAAGGCATGTTGTTTCTTTTAGCGTCTCAATTGTCTTGTCAGGAAGGTTGGTTCCGTATTTTTCGACGTACTTTAACCCAGCTTCCGTGTAGACATATTCTATACTGAGGTTATACTTCTCCTTTACTCTGTTGAGCACCTCTATCGCAGCACCGATTACTTCTGGCCCAACTCCATCCCCCTCTATAACTGCTATTTTTACTCGGTTTTTTCCCACCATGATAATATTTCGTTCTAAACGTTTATATCTTTGCCCTCCCTGTGATTAGTTGTACGGTGGGCGTATGGATGAACAAAATCTACAGACTCGGCTTGTTACTATAGAGCGCAGCCTGAAACGCGCCCTGATGAACGTAAACGAACCTTACTACTATCATATAAAGAGGCTGGAGGGCGTAACCTCCGAAACTGAGGGTAAACTTCCCGCCCTCACAGGGATGAATCTATCCGATTCTTTGAACGTAAAGGAACTACTCGCACAAATAGACGCGTACATAGGAGACTTGTCTAAGAACTACGCCAGAAGTTACGAAAAGATGTGGTATCATCTCGTAATATTGAACAACTTGATTGACGACGCCTATATAGAAGAGCCTTACCGCTCGATAGGTTTTGCGGACAACAGAGTCTCTAGGTCCTTTTTGAGAGGGATGGCGGGGCAGATGCTAAACCTCACTGCGCTAACCTTTAAGATTTTTTACGACTCGTTGTACGGCGCCGTCAACAAGTACGCAGATTCGCACGCGGATTGCAGCAAGCTCGATAGGGCAATCGGCAGTCTCAACTCCGGGCTGATGAACTCGAAGAACATAAGGGACATAGAAGATTCAGAACTATCGTTCCTGTTGGAATTGAGGAAGTAGCACCAAGTCATAAGCTAAAGACGTACGTTTATATACCACTACTTTCCTCATTATAAAATTAAAACCATACCATATGGATGAAAAACCACTCATATCGGTTGTGCTCCCCACGTACAACGAGGAGCATTACGTTGGCAGTCTGCTGTCTTCGATAGAGCAACAGACCTACCAGAACTATGAGATAATAGCGATAGACTCCTTCTCAGCCGACAGGACGAAGGAGATACTTGAAGGGCACAAGGCAAGAATAATAAGCGTGCCGAAGACAAACATATCAGCAGCCAGGAATGCGGGCATAAGTGCAGCAAAAGGAGAAATCCTCGCCTTCATAGACGCAGACTACATCCTGACAAAAGACGTATTTGCGAAAGTAGTGGAGACTTTCCTAGACGACAAGGACAGCCGCATAGTGTGCATAGAACCCCGTAACAAGACAAGTCTGAAAGATCTTAAGAGGAAGGACAGGATAAAATTCAAAACCCTGAACTTCTTCATATCTGGATACAAATGGATTAGTTTTTTCACACCTCTCCCAGCGGCTTACGGCTGCGATTTCTGCAGGAAAGACACGGTCGACAGGGTTGGCCCCTTCAATAAGAATATAGACGTGGCAGAAGACAAAGAGTTTTTCTCAAGACTCAAGAAATATGGAAAATTCAAAATCCTAAACCAAACAGTCAGGATGTCGTACAGAAGACACGCAAAGGACGGGACGGTGAAGACGGGATTCCTATACTTTTTAGCTTCTGTTTCTGCCATCTTCACAAAAAGATTTAAGTTCAGATTTAAATCTATAAGAAGAGGAAAGCATGTCAAAAAACCCTAGGTTCTCCATAGTAATACCTGCACTCGACGAAGAGAAGTATTTGGGAAGATTGCTAGAGTCTTTGAAACTCCAGACATGTGGGGACTATGAAATAATAGTCATTGATTCCTATTCTAGGGACAAGACCGTTACGATTGCCAGAAAGTACGGTACCCGTATTCTCTACTCAAAAAAAGGAAATATAGCCAAGGCAAAAAACACAGGAATAAAGGCGGCGAGGGGCAAGATAATCGCCTTCATAGACGCCGATATGGTGCTATCGCGTACAGTTTTGAGCGCAGTCGACGCGGTTTTCTCAGAAACCAAAGGCAAAGTAGTCGGTATAGAACCAGTTCAAAAACTCAACAAAGACGATGTCAGTGAGGGAAAGGTAGGTTTGTTCGAATTCGTCGCTAAATTAGTTTGGCTCAATAAAGTGTTGTCTTTCAGGACGAAAATGCCTGTGGCTACCGGCTGTGTATTCTGTGCTGCAAACGCGGTTGCCAAGGCAGGCTTTTTCAACGAGAGATTGCTAGTAAGTGAAGACAGAGATTATTATCACAGATTGAGCAAGTATGGAAAATTCGTTATTATAAAAGACTACGCACTTGTCTCTTTCAGAAGACAGGAAAAGGAAGGGCTCTTGAAACCTGCGCTTCAGTACTACAAAAGCGACATCTCTTCATTTTTGTTCAAGCGGGTAAAAAAAGGGATGAAACTAGTGAGGTGACTAAGAATATCTTTTTGCTATTTCGCTGAGAGTTAGCGCGCTGGATTTTATAACACGTCTTTCAGTCTTGTGATCAAAACCAAGTATTCCGTAGTTTCTATTGTAGCCGTAGTTCCATTCAAAGTTGTCTATGAACGACCAGTGCAGGTATCCTATCACCGGCACGCCCTTGCGCTTGGCTTTTATTACGGCATCGAAATGTTCAGCTATGAATTTGCTCCTGAACCTCTCGTCAAGTGTATCCACACCATTCTCTGTTATCATCACTGGTTTGTGGAACAGACGATACTCTCTTTCAATAATTTTTTCTAGATTCTGCGGGCCAACAAACCATATCTTCTTTCTGCTTGGGAAAAGCCTGGACGCGATGAATTTTATGGCATCGATCGTCTTGTAATAGTTTATTCCAACGAAATCAAATCTCGTCCTCAAAAAAGGTTTTTGGTTGAATATGTAATCCAATAGCAGGACCACTGGATAAAGAGCCGCGTCGCTCTTGAAATAGAATATATTGTTTGTGAATGATATTTGGTAATTGTACGCTTTGAGTACATCGTAAACTTCGTTATGTAGAGATAGCACGTTGTTCAAAATCTTGTTGAAGCGGATTATTGATCTATTGAAAGGCGGGTATGTGCCAGCTGCGAAAGCTTTAGATGCATAAATGACAGGCTCGTTTATTGTCAAAACGTATCTCGCATCCAGAACTCCCTCCTTTAGCAGGGCATCGACGTAATCTATGAAGAACGCGAAGTTTTCCCTATTCTCAAAACCACCGAGTTTGTAGAACCACATTGGAAGAGTGTAGTGCCACAGCGTAGGTATAGGCTCTATGTCATTTTTCTTAAGCGTCCTAAACACATCTTTGTAATGTTCTATTGCCCTCTTGTCGATTTTATTCCTGGACGGCATTATCCTGGCGAATTCTATAGAGAAGCGGTATGCGTTGAAACCGAGTCTTTTCATCAGTCTTATATCCTCCTTGTACAGCTTGTACTGCATCGCACTCGCGCCGGACTTGTGTTTGAGTCTACCAGTCTGCTCAAAGTGCCACCAATCACTGCTCTTGTTATTCCCGTCAACCTGATGCGCTGAAGTAGCGGTTCCTATCAACATTTAATTATTTATTTAGTCATAATATATAATGTTATGAGAAAAAACAGACCGCTTATTTCCGTGATAGTACCGACAATGAATATGGAAAAGTATGCCGGTTCAAAGAAAATAAAAGCCATACGACCTGTACGTTAGTCATGATAAGCGTTGTAATTCCCGCGTATAATGATGGTAAATACATAGGCAGGGTACTCTCTTCTATAAAAAACCAGAAGATAAACAATCTTGAAATTATCGTGGTCGATGGTGGCAGCACTGACAATACCGTCCGCATAGCCAAAAAATATGCACCGATAATTAAGCAGAAGAAAAGGGGAGTTTCTAACGCAAGAAATATAGGTGCGAATATAGCAAGGGGGGAGATACTGTACTTTGTAGATGGCGACACTGTTGTAAAGAAAGGCACCCTCGATGAACTGGAGAGAATTTTCAAGGACGCTAGCATATCGATGGCATCTGGGCCTATAGAGCCTCTCGAAAGAGTAAATATATCCATAAAATTAGTGTTTTGGCTTTCCTCGCTGTCTTCCAGGATATCTGTCTTAATCAAGGTTCCTTTGTTCATAGGCTCGAATATAGCTGTCAGAAAGTCGGTTTTTTCGAGGATAAACGGTTTCAATGAATCACTCATAACCTCAGAAGATCTGGATTTCTCGAGGAGGGCGGGAAAGTTCGGAAGAACGGTGTTCTCTAAGAGATTACGTGTTATGCCCAGTGCGCGAAGAGTGATTGAGTGGGGCGTTTTAAGATTCTTTTTGTTTTCGGTCTACAATCTGTTGAGGTTTTTCATACTAGGCAGGCCAGTAAGAAATTACCCACACATAAGCGGCTGATTAGGTTATAACTTTTCTGTTCCTGCTGAAAAACTTGTATATGTAGAAGTAGACGTACGCTGTCATGATGTATAGCATGGTGTTGAAGAATCTGAAGAGCAGCAGCGACGATATTGCTATTACTCCCGGTACACCGAAAGCAAGCATCAATGTGATCATTGATAAGTCAGCAGGCCCGAACCCAGCCACAAAAACAAAGGACATCGTTGCGACTGCGAACGAAAACGAAAATATAAATACAGTCGTTATGAACGAGATTGTCTGACTGAACGCCAAAAGTATGAAGTACAGTATCAAGGCTTCGGATAGTATTGTCGGCACGAAAAGAAACATCTCGGTGACTATGTTTTTCTGTGACATCAGATTTCTGTTATCACGAAGCTTCTTGAGATATGGATGGATGTATTTGCCGATGGTTCTTTTGTCTACTTTGAGACTATGCGCAACCCATTCTATGAACCTGTGGAAAATATCGAACCTCAGCAGTGAAGCGATAAGATAAGCTACGACGAATATTGCTATCAAGTAAACTACAAATCTTGAAACGAGTATAGAGGTTATCAGTGTTATAGCTATAAGTGTCAATGCTCCTGTCATGTTCAGAGAGAGTATTATGCTGAAAGACAACCTCCTTCCGTTCTTCTTGAATTTGTCGAGCTCCCTCAGCGGCAGAAACTGCGCAACGCCGGATGGCACCATTTCCAGTCCGAAGAATATAAGCGATATCGGCAGGCTGTCTCTCAGCGGTATCTTTATCTGCAGTCTGTGCATTACATAAAACCACGGCAGGAATTTCGTCACCGAGAAAAGCGTCCATGCGCCCAGTATCATGAGTAGGAAAACGAGCTTGATGTGCATTATCTCGTTTATCGCCGCACCTATGTTATAAGTCAGAACAAAATAGGCTATTACCACTCCCGCAATCGCAAATAGTACTAGCCTTACCTTGTCCACCTTCTTTTTGTCTTTCCGCCCGGCGTGTCTAGTCTTCATAGTTCATCTTTACGCTCTCAGACTCGGCCGTGTATGTTGTCAGCAGTATCTCCTCCTGCTTCAATTTTTTCCCCAATTCTTTCAATGATTTTATGAATCCACGGTCCTCGGTAAGCTTTAAATTCTGGTCGTATCTTTCTATTGTAAATCCTCTTCCTTTTGCCCCGTTCCACGCACCTTCAGTTTCATAGACCGTGTACCCGCTCTCGAAGCGTTCGTCGGCCCAAGTATATATTGTCTTTTTCCACAGGTCCTCCTTGTCAAGGTCTGGCAGTTCAAGGTGGATTTTTATTACTATTATGTTCATATATTCATATACGTTAGGAATAATATAAATA
This sequence comes from Nanobdellota archaeon, assembly GCA_021807085.1. GTDB lineage: Archaea > Nanobdellota > Nanobdellia > Parvarchaeales > Parvarchaeaceae > Parvarchaeum. The sequence continues at coordinate 65,034 of JAKAPM010000001.1, read as the reverse complement.
TGGACAGGGTATCTTTTGAAAAGATCGTTGAGGCGTGCAGGCTTCCGCTAGAAGACGACAGCGAGAAGATACTCTCGGATTTGAACGAAATACTGGAAGTATTTGATAAAATCGACAAGTGCAATGTGGCAGACGAACCAGCCTTTCACCCAGTGGGGATTCCACAAAAACTAAGAGAAGACATACCGAAAACTTTTGACAATGTTGACAAATTGCTGGAGAATACGAGCACGTACCGTTTCTACGTGGTAGGTCCAAAGATATGAACGCTCATACCGTAATGGATTACAAGAAGCTGGTTTCCGTTGCCAAGAATGTGGACGAGAAGTTCAATGCGTTTAACGCCATAAACGAGAATTTGAGTGGTGGCAGGCCCATATCCGTTAAAGATAACATCTGCGTGAGTGGGTTGGAATGCACAGCGTCCTCGCGAGTGCTGAGGGGGTATATCCCCCCGTTCGATGCTACTGTCGTCGAGAAACTCAAAAATAAAGGTTTCAGCGTGCTCGGAAAGACTAACATGGACGAATTCGGTTTCGGCAGTTTCGGTTTGAATACCGAGAAACAGACCAAAAATCCATTCAATCCGGAATACTGTGCTGGGGGGTCGAGCGCAGGAAGTGCAATAGCCACAGCTTCTATAAAGGACCACATCTCTATAGCCGAATCTACCGGCGGTTCGATATCCGCGCCAGCCGCGTTTTGCGGAGTCGTTGGGTTCACACCTACATATGGCACGGTGTCAAGATTCGGGCTTATAGACTATGCCAATTCTCTCGACAAAATAGGGGTTATGTCCAGGACATCTCGAGATATAAGGGAAGTATTTGGGATTATCAGAGGCGGAGACGAAAGAGACACCACGTCAACGGACCGCGAAGTTAAGGACGAACCAAAGAGAGCAGTTACGGTAGTCGACAATCTGCTTGACCTGGTCGACGGAGAGGTAAAAGAACATTTCCAGGATCTGCTCGGTAAACTCATGAATGCTGGCTTCAAGGTGAATCACACAAAAATAGAGGGGATAGAATATGCCGTGCCAGTTTATTATATAATATCTATGGCCGAGGCCTCTACAAATCTTGCGAAATATCAAGGGTTCAAATACGGGAAAGGTGCAGTCGACTACGGAACAGATTACAACACCTTTTTCAAGCGTGCCAGAGCTTCTTTCGGGGCAGAAGCAAAGCGCAGGATAATACTCGGTACGTTCATAAGGAGCGCGAGCGTAAAGAGCCGTTATTACGAAAAGGCCCTGAGAATACGTGCCAACCTGATAAAAAAGCTGAAGGTTGCCCTTAAGTCGGGCTACCTGCTTTCCCCGACCATGCCGATAAAAACTCCTAGGATTGATGAGATAGAACGCCTATCTCCCGCAAAAATTTACGCCATGGACGTACTAACTGTGTTGCCGAACCTGGCAGGACTGCCACACATGTCCTTCCCATACGCTTATCCTGAAGACATGCCAATAGGTGCGCAAATAGTTGGGGACCATTTCGATGATTATTCTGTGATGTCGTTCGTTGATGAATGGGAGAAATCATTCAAATACAAATTCAAGTATAGTATGGGATAATATGAAAATAGGACTGGAAGTTCACGTTGCTCTGCCTACAAAGACCAAACTGTTCTGCAGTGATAGTACTTCATACAGCGACGAGCCCAACACAAACATATGTCCGGTATGTATGGGTTTTCCAGGCTCTAAGCCGGTACTAAACAAGGAAACCCTCATTCTGTCAGCTAACATAGCGACCGCGCTTCATTGCAGAGTAATAGAAAGGACAAGTTTTGTCAGGAAAGTGTACTTCTACCCAGATTTGCCGAAAGGGTACCAGATAACGCAGACGGAAGGTGCCATAGGTAATGGGGGTAGCGTGGCTATAAGCGGAAAGGAAGTGCGCATAAGACGGGTCCAGATAGAGGAGGATCCTGCTAAGGTGGTGCGGGGCGAAAACTACACGCTGCTAGATTTCAACAGATCAGGTATACCGCTGAATGAAATAGTCACGGAACCAGACATATGCAGTGAATCAGAGCTCAAGGAATTTTTGGTTGAATTGAGGAGCATACTCTATTACCAAGGGATTGATATAGACCGAGAGATAAAAACCGACCTAAATATCTCGCTAGCCGAAGAGAGGGTTGAAGTAAAAAACATAACCGGTGTCGACAGCCTCCTAAAGGCGGCAAGGTACGAAATACTAAGGCAAGGGTCACTCCTCGAGGAGAACCAGCCGGTTAAGCGGGAGACCAGAGCTTTTGACGAAAAGTCTGGCGTGACTGTATCCTCGAGGGAAAAGGAAACGGAGGAAGAATACGGGTTCATATTCGATACAGACCTTACTTTCTACGATACAAAATGGATAGAAGTTAAGAAGCCCGTCATACCGCGGCTTGTCGCCGAGAAATACTCCAAGAAATACGGCTACGACGAGGAGAAACTCAGAGAAGCGATTTACTTGAATAGGGACAACATGGACATGCTCGCATATGTAGATGATGGGGCGGCCATAGAGAAGGTGGTTAACTTGATGCAAAAGCTAAGAAGTAAGCCTACCAAGGAAGTAATTCGCAGGCTCCTTAACTCGGACATAAACAACCTTTCCAGAGAACAGTTGGAAAGGTGGGTACGCGGAGAGTTTGATGAACCAGAGCCGGTAAACATGGACGAAGTGCGGCGCGAGGTAGCTGAGTTATTGCGAAGTGATCCAAGTCTATCGAAACGATACAAGGAGAACAAGAATACAGTCAATTTCATAATAGGAAAAGTTAAGAAAAAGCACAACGTATCATACAACGATATCGTTGGGATAGTGGACTCCATACTTTCAGATAATCAGGTTTAAATTTGCAGCTCTTTAATTGTATCTATGGAAATTAACTGCGGAGGCGTATCTTCAGGGCAGCTCGGTACGGAAGTGGTGCTCTACGGCTGGTGCAGGTACATACGCGACCACGGCGGCAAGAAATTCGTTGGTCTGGCGGACAGGCACGGCACAACCCAACTTGTTTTCGAAGGGTCGCTAGTGCATGGAGCTTCTGCGCTTGGCAGGGAGGATGTGGTGCGCGTAGAGGGGGTTGTGAAAAGAAGGGGCAAAGACACGGTAGATCCTTCCAATCCTACAGGAGAATTTGAGGTCCACGTTAAATCACTCAAACTGATAAGCAAGTCGGTGACGCCCCCATTCGAAATAATCCCAGAGAAGTCAAAGTTCCTGGCCAACGAGGAGCTAAGACTCAAATACAGGTATCTTGATCTAAGACGGCCGGAGATGGTCAAGAACATAGAATTAAGGGACGGCGTGACAAAATCCTTCAGAAGATTCTTTTGGGATGAAGGCTTCTTGGAACTCGAGACTCCGACATTGGTGAAGGACACATACGAGACAGGCGCGAGGCCTTTCATAGTGCCGTCGAGGACGAAGAAGGGCGCTTTCTTCTCGCTGCCTCAATCCCCGCAAATATACAAGCAGCTGTGCATGGTAGGGGGCTTGGAAAAATACTTTCAGATAGCAAGAGCATTTAGGGATGAGGACCAACGCGAGGACAGGCAGCCAGAATTCACACAAGTCGACTTGGAGGTTTCTTTCAAGGATGAGAAATATGTACAGGACCTGATAGAGCGTGCGGTAAGGAGCGTGTTCGCAGATGTCCTGCCGCTCGAAGACAAAATAACCTTCGACCACATAAAATATAAGGACGCCATGTCCGTGTACGGCAGCGACAAGCCAGATCTTAGGTACGAGTACAAAATAACCGACGTTTCAGAAATACTGTCGAGATCGGATTACAAGATAGTCGGAAGAGTCCTCTCCTCTGGAGGTGCGGTAAAGGCTATCTGCTTCAAAGCCGATTATCCGGATAAAGTCGACAAGAACTTCATGCTAGGATTGGTGGACGAGGCCAGGAGACTCGGACTTAAGGGACTGACTTGGGTTTATGTGAAAGACGGCAGCCTCGACTCTGTGCCTCAAGCTATAGCAGAATCCCTGAAAACGGTTAGCGATGACTTGTTAAACTCTTTGGGTGCATCAAACGGGGATGTGATAGTTTTCTCAGCTGACACCGACGTCAAACTCCTGCTTACTGTGTTGGGACGCGTTAGGAAGATGATGGGGGACAGGATAGGAAAGTTCAAGAAAAAGTTCTCATTCGTATGGATTGACGAGTTTGATCTTTTCGAGAAGGACCCAGTATCCAAAAAGCTTATACCATCCCACAACCCTTTCACTGCGCCATTTGAAGAAGATATCCCTCTACTCGACAGCGACCCGCCGAGCGTTCGCGGTAGACAGTTTGATTTGGTCCTGAATGGCAACGAAGTTGGCGGCGGAGCCGTTAGGATAAACGATGCCGACCTCCAGCTGAAGGTCCTGAAACTAATAGGCATGGGAAAGAGGGAATCTGAGAGTACATTCGGCTTTTTGATAGACAGTCTTAAGTTCGGCGCCCCAACAGACGCAGGATTTGCTGTGGGGCTCGACAGGTTCCTTGCAGTTTTGGCTGGAAAGGACAGTATACGGGATTTTATACTGTTCCCGAAGACCCGCACGTTAGAATCTCCTATAGATTCTTCTCCGACCCCTCTCAGCGAAAAGAGGCTGGAGGAAGACTACAGCCTGCACGTCAAAAAGCTCAAAGATTGAAGCGCGCACAGCCTCCAATTGTCAAAAAAGATATTATCCACTTATACGACGGACCTACCGAGTTTCTTCGAGAGTCCTATAACAACTTCTATTGCGTAAGGGTTTTTGAGTTCATACGGTATCTGGAGCTTGTCGCCCTCGTCTGATACCAAAAGTGCGAACGCGCCGGGAGGGCTTTCCTTGTCGTATCTGTCGAAAGGATATTTCTTGTAAGCTATACCCAGGACAGTGTCCCCGGGCTTCGGTCTCGGGAAATCGTATCTGTCAGCTATCTCATCGGTCATCCTTACTGGTATCTTTCCGACCACTCCGTAGCCAATGTTCCTTATTATGTTTCTCGATTTCTCTTCCCTACTGCTGTATCTGACGTTTGGGTAGGCGTCCAGGAACAAACCATTCTGGTACACTCTTCCTATCTTATTTTTATCCACTCCAACTAGGTACTGCGGGTTTATCACACCCAACAGCTCTTTGTTGTCGGGGTCCTTCTCCCCCTCCATGGCGCTTATATATGCCGCACCCGGCGCCATAGCACCCACATCGCTGTTTTTTGCAGATATAGGTATTATCGAATAAGACCCGTGTATGAAGTAATTCTCATCGTTGTTTTCCATTGTCTTGCCTACGAGAGTGACTGCATCCCCCGCTTTCAGGTCAAGGACCTTCTCCAACCCACCTTCGCGTGTCCACATCTGCCCACTTGGCACGGAACCGTTGAACTGTATAGCGGTGTTCGTAGACCCTCTACTCACCAAATCCTCTATCTTCTGGTTCTTTCTGTCGGACATACTAATTGTTCACCTCTTCTCTCATTATTTTCCCTGCGCTTTTCAATTTCAGTATGGATATGAGGTCTTCCACTCTGTCCCTTGCCATGGGCTTTGTGGTCGCTACGGTTATCGTCGGACCGAGCACAAGGCCGCGCATCATCTCACTGAGCCAGTGGTCCTTCTTGGGTTTTGTTTTCCTTCCGTTGAGGTCTAGGTTGTTGTACTCCCCGTTCCCGGTAAACCTATACGGGGAATAGAAATGTATAGCTAGGTCGTCCGCGTATATCATGGAATTGAACCACGAACGTTTCACGTCGCCGAGGTACATTCTCTTGCTATCAGCTTCGCTGAACACCTTCAGCGCAAGATCGTGCATATTGTAGTTGTAGGCTTCTTCGTCCATTACGTCTACCAGCCTGTATCCGTACTTCGCCTTTAGCAGGAACAGCGGCTGGTCGTCGTGCATTATCACTTTTCCGTTCTTGTCTTTGTACTGTACTATCTGATAATCAAGGAGTTTCAAAGGACCTACACTGGTCGGCATTTCCAGCCCGGCGGATTCAAGCTCATTGAGTCGCTTCGTCTGCACAAGCTTGTTCTGGTCTCCCACCAACTTCATTGCCGGCATTTCAGCGGCGCTCTGCATACGTGCTATTATGCGGTTGCTTAGCAGGTCCCCCAGCCCGCCAGTGTCAATCTGCGTGCTCAGCGACTTTATGAAGTTGCTCAACTGGAGCTTGTTCTCGTTGAGTTGGCTCCACGAGTCGTAATCGAACTTACTCTCACCAGTCATACCATTGTAAGTGTAGTGCATCTCTATTGGAAATACCCCGTAGTTTTTCATAGTTTCACCCCTATTTCATGTACGGTGACAGCATCAGCGATATACCCGTCGACGGGTCAAGGCCGTTTATCACCGTCCTGCTGTGTTCTTTGTCGCCGCTCCCAACGCTTTGTCTGTAGCTAGCGTCGACCATCTTGAGTATCATTGTCTGAAGGTGTCCTTTGTACTCGTCGTTCAGCGTACTGACTGCCTTCCTGTAAACCGCGTCACCGTCATCTAATATTTTTTCTATGTCTTTCTTCTCGGCATCGCTCGCGTTCTCATCCCCACTGTGTGTCGATACTATCGTGCGAAGTCTGCTGTAGTAGTTGATAACATTGGATAATTCCCCCTTTTCATTCTCTTTTGTAATATCCCTGAGGAAGCCCGCCAACCCAGCCGGCCTCTTGTACGTTTCGTTTCCGGCAAGCGCTGATGCCGCCCCGCCAAAGCCGGGGTTTATCAGTATGTTGTTCGCCGCATCTTTGTAGTGGTTATCCTCCAGTTTTGGTTTCAGCGAATTCCACTATCCCGTCAGCACACTGTTGGCATAAGTAGCGAGTCTATCGGTAAGCTCCTTATCGCATTTTCCAGAGTCCATGGCCGCTTCGATGGACGCCTGCATTGCTATTGTATCTTCACGTTTGGACAGCTCCGGTTTCCTTTCGAGTATCCCTTTGAGGGGGCTGTAAATAGATTTTACCTTTGAATTGTAATCTTTTATGGAATTATTCGGTGCGGAATTGTAATTTCTTACACTTTCAGCGAGCGCGAACATGTTTGTGTACAGATCGGCGTTGCTTCCGACTATCTCGTCTAGTGTCCTCTTCGGGTTCGCCTGCTCCGGCGCTTGTGCCTGATTTTCCATGGTTATTTATGATAATATCCTATATAAATACTTTACTATCATTACATAGTAGTATTTTTAGCTAGTTCTCCCGCTCTTTTCAAGTCGTTTAGGAATGTGGTGCGCTTGCTGGGAAAGCGCATCGGGAACGAAGGATGGAAGGTTGCAAAAACACTGACGTTGGTCCCATCCAGCACAGTGCTGATTACCTTACCCCTGATTTCGGATAGATGCTTGTATTCTAAGTTCATTGAACTGGCAGCAGACGTCCCCAGAGCGAGGATAAGCGCAGGCTTCACGAGGTTGAGCTGCCGTATCAGGTACGGGCGGCACGTTGTTATCTCGTGTGAGGTTGGTTTCCTGTTGTTTGGGGGCCTGCATTTCACTGCGTTGGTTATGAACACATCTTCCCTCTTTATCCCCGCCTGTTCCAGATACTTATCCAGGAACCTGCCAGACATCCCCACGAACGGCTTCCCTTTTAAGTCCTCGAACTTTCCAGGCGCCTCTCCTACCACCATAATCTTCGCGTTTCGGTTTCCCCCTCCAGGTACAGCCAAAGTCCTTTTTATGTGCAGGTCGCACAGTTCGCACGCGGATATCTCGCGTGCCACCGCCTCAAGATCGTCCATTGACGAATTCCTCCAATATTTCCCTTACACTCTGTCCGTTCCGGCCGTTTATAACTTCTCCACTTATTTTTCCCCTGAAACCTGCCTTTTCCAATCTTTTCCCAAGCCCGGCCATGTCAAAATCACTCTTGGTTCCTTTTATAACAAAAATCTGGGAGTCGGAAGATACAGCTACGAATGAAGAAGGATTCTTCCTCGTGAAGTCATCCATCGTCTTGTAGAAGTCTGCTATCCTGAGCTTTCCAACGTCCAACACCCTCTCACTTCCTCTCAGCAGAAGCTCGAACAGCCTCCTCCCTTCCCTGTCAGCTTCATCCAGCGATTCTCTTGCGGCCTCGAACTTTTCCGCCACGGACCGAGGGGCGAAGTTGTGTTTTAACCCCAATCTCACGAGCGTGTCGCTCGTATCCCTCGCGCTATCAAGTGCTTTTTCGCCGGCTTCGAAGACTATCTTCGTCTCTCCTCCGAGGTAGGATACCCCGTCGACAAGAAATAGCCTTATGTCCACCGTATCCCCGATATGCCTCTGCCCACATGCTGAAAAATCGAAATCTCCTATCTTTACGACTCTTATCCCCCCGCCCGCCTTCTCTTTTTCCGGCACACGGTCCTCGTTGAATCTGAGTTTCGGGAATTTGGCAGCCGCTTCCTTTAGCGTCGGAAACGTCTCTTCCTCGACCTTCAGTCCTTCCGCTGCTTTCCTGTTTGTGAGAGCTTCGGCCTCCAGTATCTTGTCTATTTCTATAACTTCCTTTATGAACACTTCTCCCTTTCCGTCGTCGCGCGAAGTGTCAGCTTTTCTTACGTGGATTCCAACGCCAACTTCCTGCAGCGATCTCGCGAAAACATGTTCGGCGGTGTGCAGCAACGCCCAGTATTCTTCGTCCATGAATTTATATTAGTAAGTCTGTATTCATATCTTTATTCTGCTCTTATTGAAAAAGCTTTTAGTAACTGAATGGAGTTATATGGGTATGATAACTAACGAGGATGGAAAAGTAGAGCTAAGGGGCTGGGTGGAAAACGTAAGGAACCTCGGCAAACTCATATTTCTCAACGTACGCGACATAGGTGGAAATTACCAAGTGACAGTTTCGAAGGAAAGGGATGAGGGGATATTCGCGGAAGCCGCAGACCTAAGGTCGGAATCCGTCGTGGACGTGATTGGCACGAAAAAGGAGAACGCCAAGGCAGTGAATGGGTTCGAGATAATCCCGCAGAAACTGGAGACTGTGACTGTGGCGCAGCAACCTATACCACTCAATCTAAGCGAGAAGGTAGAATCTTCACTAGACAAGGAGCTGGATTTCAGGTTTTTGTCCCTGAGGAAACCAAAAACAGCCGCAGTTTTCAAAATACAGAGTACGGTGAGCAATGCTGTCGTAAAGTTTTTCTCCGAGAACGGGTTCTACCAGATACATTCGTCGAAGATAGTTTCCCAGGCCACGGAAGGGGGAGCAAACGTATTCCCCGTCGTTTATTTCGATAGGACGGCCTATCTCGCTCAATCACCCCAGTTCTACAAACAGATGATGATGGCGGCAGGATTCGAGAGAGTTTTCGAGATAGGGCCGGTTTTCAGGGCAGAGCCGCACCACACAAGCAGGCACTTGACAGAATACACCAGCATAGACATGGAGATGAGTTTCATAGATTCGTACGAGGACGTGATGTCCATCATGGAAGATCTAATGATATTCATATACAAGGAACTGGACGAGAAGAACGGCAAAGAGTTGAAGCTTTTCGGAAAGAAGCTGGAGATGCCCAAGAAACCCTTTCCCCGGATAACCGTCAAGGAAGCAGCAGATATCCTTAAAGGGTACGGGAAATCGCTAAAGGAAGACGGGGACATAGACCCGGAAGGGGAGAGGATAATGGGCGATTATGTGAGGGAAAAATATGGCCACGACCTCTTTTTCCTTACAGAGTTCCCGTGGAGCATAGCGCAGTTTTACCACATGAGACAGACCAAGGACCCCTCCGTGACTTGCAGGGCGGACCTGATATTCAAGGGGTTGGAGATAACCACACTCGCGCAGAGGGAACATCGCTACGAAGTACTGTTGGAGCAGCTGAAAGAAAAGGGGCTCGATGGAGAAAAGTTCACGTTCTACACAGATTTCTTCAGGTACGGCGTCCCGCAGCACGGCGGATCCGGTACAGGGCTCGAGAGGATAGTGAAACAAGTATTGGGGCTGGAAAACGTTGCGGAAGCCACGCTTCTGCCCAGGACACCCGATAGACTTGTGCCGTGAAATAGTCGGTTGCGGGTTCGCAAAGAAAACTTAGGCGTACATCGAATCGTCTCTTTTCTCGTTGATTTCAACTACCGCACCAGGATTCTGTTCCGCAAGTATCTTTCCGAAAATGTGGTGTTTTATGTTTTGAATCTCTTCGTGCATTATCTCAATCTTTGGATTGCTCCGGTCGTTGCTTATCCCGATTGTTATAATCTCGTTCCCCTTCTCGTTGTATACCATCAGCGGGCCGTGCATGCTCCTCAAGTATGTATGGATCTGCTTTCCATCTGTATCGATCGGCTTTCCATCCAGCTGCATAACATATTTGAACAGTTTCGGAGACACTTTCTCGAGCAGCTCCGGCGTAGTCAGATACATGAAATTTTTGAGGCCGAACATGTTCGTATCTTCCATTATCACGAACATGCACGCGGATTCTATCTTGCTGAATGTCTCAAATTCGTCTCCGACCCGTCTATTATAGGCGCCGCTCATGGCTTTCTTATTCAAGAGTGCCCTGTTGAGGATGTCGTTCAGTATGGGGTACCTATCAGTAAGTTTGTTCATTTTCCTTATCGAATAGTTCCTTATCGAATAGACTTTTTTGGTTTCTTCCTCGTCTTTCAGGTCCTCTGGCTCTAAATAGAGCTGCGGCGAATACATAAAGCTCAACAGCCTGTTCTTCTCCTTCTCTATTACTAGAAGACGGGCATCGTTCATCTCTGCTGCCAGCATATTCAGCAGGATGCTGTAGCTATTGCTGTTTAGCATCTGCATGTAGAAACCATTCTTCTCATTCAGCCTCTCAGAAGTGGTAAGATAAGTCTTGTTGAAGGCGCCGTAGTTCTCATCTAACTCCACAGACGCCTCCTTTATGTCGGCTATAATCCTATTGACTTCTGCAAGGGCGTGGGACTCGAGGCCGGCTACACCTTTCTTCTCCTCTAGCAGTCTTTCCAGACTCTCGTATTTGTTGGCCACCTTAATTCAAGGAGCTCCCCCATATTTATAACTTTTAAGCAACTCAGTTGTACATTCCTTCGCTGCCTTTTCCTTCGAAGAAATTCTGTGCCCTCTCGTATATTAGCGGCTGTTTGCTGCTGAACTTCCCCTCTTCCGCGATAGCTCCGGTAGCCTTGCCATTTTCGTCCACTTTTCTGTAAAGCACAAGCGCCGCATCGTTTCCGGTGTCGACCACGTAAAGGGGTTTGCCAAGCGCTCTCAGAAGTGTAGTAATGTACTTCACGTCGTTTTTCTTGCCGCCGAGCCTTTTTGACAGTCCCTCACCCACCGCTTTCAGCTTTCCGTATGTGGTCACGTATTCACCTACCATCTCCGTCCTGTCGTCTTCGATGTCCAAAGACACTCTTTTTATGCGCGCAGAATCCATGTAAGCAATACTGTGCAGGTGGTCGAGCGTACCGTATCTAGCTCCCTTGCGTTCAGGTTGTTCGGAGAATTTCCTTGCCTGGTCAAAGACAAGCGGTGCGAATTTGCTCGCGTCCTTTATGCGTACAAACTTGTACGTATCGGTTACGCCGTCGGATATGTGTGTGGATTTTACCAGGTTTCCGTCCTCTATATCCACAATCATGAACTTCTCCCCCACCATCTCGTTCAGGAGTTTTATTGAATCGCTACCAAGCGTATATATGAAGGGCTGTAGGTCCTCGAATCTATCCAGCTTCTCCTTGGTGGATATGTAAGTCGGCGAGAAAAAGTGGTCTGTGTCCTGTACAAGGATAGAGTTGTCCTTTATGAGCGCCGATGCCTTGTACAAGTAGCCATAAAATTCGTCCATTTCCTTGGTACTAATGCCGTCCAGAATGATGTCGAGGTGCTGAACTTTGTCAAAATATCTCTTTCCCATCAACGATAATAAAGAGTACAACCCTTATTTATTGTTTTTGAATGTATTACTCTCAAGTCTGCTTTTTGAAGTTGTCTATCAAGTCCCTAAGCTCCTTTATGCTGTCGCTTATCGTCGGCACCAGCCTGTCTATGACCTTTTCGAACGCCTTGAGTTCGACGTTCACGTCGGATATTGTCTTGTTGTATTCCTCAGTCTTGCCCAGCATCGTGTTCTGTACGCCGTCTATCCTCTGGCCAAGGCCATCTAGCCTGTCCTCAATCTCGCTAATGGAATTTGAGTTGTTCTTGATGGTTATCTTCATGTTGTTGATGTCGCCAGACGCCGAATTCCACCTCTCCCCTATTATCTGCTCAAGCACCTGCTGTATTGTCTCGAGGGTCTGATCGCTCAGCTGTTTCGGCTGCTCCTGCTTAGGTGCAGATAGCTGCTGGGTATTGTACCTGGGGGTGTCTGCAGCTATTGGAGTCGGCTGCGACAGGTTCATAGGCCTTATCTGCGGCGGCTCCTGCGGCGCGACCGGCTGCTGTTTCTGTGCCGATGCGTTCTGGGTGCCCTGCTGCGCGCCCTTGTTGAGTCCGTTGATAAGCGCTTCCTTTATCGCCGTGCTATCGTATCCCTGCTGTCTGAGGTTGTCTATTATGTCTTGTTCACTCATGCCATTGGCTATCATTTCGCTTATGTCCGGTACGTCCGAACTATCCTTCTTCCTGAACGAATCCAGCAAACTCATATCAATCTAACTCCACTTTTTGCTACCCATATAACTTTCTACAATTTTAATAACATCATCCTTGCTTAAAAACCTTGACGGGTCTATGAACGAAAGATATTTTTCCAGTACTTTCACGTCCTGGGCCCTAGCGAAACCGCCCGACTCTTTTTCTATGCGCCCTATTGCGTCCTCCATCTCCAGGACCTTTGTCTTCAGACCGGACAGGCTCGCGTTGAATCCCTGTATCAGGCTCTTGACTTCGTTGTATTTGTCTATGTTGTTCTGATCTATCATCCTGACGGTGTCCTTTAGCTGCGCCATCCTCTGTTCGAATATCTTAAGAGATTCCCTGAGTTCGACTATGTTCTTTGTAAGGTCGCCGCTTTGCTCCATTACTATTATACCTCACCTGCGCTTTTATTACTTTCTTAAATTACCGAATAATCCTAAAAAGTATATATAACGGCTGGTCTTAATATAAGAGATGGGAAAGAATATACGCCGCGGAAGGACCAGCAACGTCCGCTGTGCATCGTGCAGCCAGCTGACCAGGAGAGACAGGGCCGTGTTCCTGTTCAGAAACGGCGTAAAGGCTTACTACTGCCCCGACTGCGCCAAAAAGGTACACGGCGCCAAACTGTTTAAGGGGGCCCCTAAGTTCGTTCACAGAAAGGAAAGGGTAAAGGTCAGGCGCAAATTTACAAGGTTCGCTACGGACGAGACGGCGCCTGACTTAGAGGAAGTCACTGAGGAAGCATCCACCGACAGCGTAGAGGATGACAGCTTAGACAACATACCTCCGACAGACAATCAGCAGGATATAGAGGACGCCGACAGCACTGACGACGATAACGAAGACGACAGCAACAACGACGTTTGAGTCTATGAAAATAAGGATAAGATTCTCCTACCTTTTCGTTGGTGTGATTCTGCTCGTTGCACTGGCGGTCGTTTTTGTGATACTGCACTTTGTCGGCACCAGCGGACAGTCCGGCCAGACTTACCTGCCACTGGCGGTGCAGTACGCGCTTGAATACTTCAACGCCGCCACCGCCAACAAAACCCTGTTAGTGCCCTCCCAGTACTATAGTGCAGCTGAAGCGCTGGCCATAAACAACAATGTAGTGGTAAGCAATCAGACCCTCTATAATTCTGTGCTTTTCGGCAGCGGGGTGCTTCCGCAAAACGAGTATATATTGATAGATATGGGTGCCTTGTCAGGGCTGCAGCCGCCCCTTTCGGTAACCGCGTTTCCGACAAATTACACCACCGGCAATCTGTCGTCATCGCTCAGGAACTGCGTATTGTACAGGAACTCAACCGATGCGATGGCATTGTGCAGCGTGTACCCTTCTAACCTCAGCAACGCCGTGCTTGGAAACGCACTGGTTGCAACCTTTCCAGGCGCTTCCAGCATAACCTACATAAATTCCACCATACTTTACAACGGCACTGGCAGCCTCTACGTTCCGTCGTACGTCAACCCCACTACTGCCGGCTTCAAGAACGGCACGATGTTCATATACGAAAACACCAGTAGCTTCTACGTTCCGTACCGGCTCATGAAGACTTTCTACGGCAGGGAAATGTTCCTGCCAGCGCATATTCTCGGCAACGTTTTCGCCAACTTCTACGATGCCAGAATAGTGTCCTGATTCAGTGCTCTTCTATCGTGAACTTGTAGTTCGTTCTCTTCCTGCTTATTCCGAACGGCCTGAACTGCCTTCCGTTACCCGAGAAGAATTTGGAGAAGAACTCCACGTATATGAGCCTTGCCCCCTGTATCCCCCCTTCGAATATCGCGATTACGATGTTGAAAAGCTGTCCAAATATCAGTATCACGCCTCCCACGAGTGCCATCAGAAAAGAGGCGCCAACGTTGGCAAGAAATATCTTGTCTATAACTTCCGCCAGAATAACCGACGCCAGCAGTATACCAACAAGCCTCATGTATGACAGTATGTGGCTTACTACCGATGGTATCTCCATCAGCGCCTCCGTGCCCTCGCTTTTCAGAACCAGGGCAATCCCTATAGGTATGAGGAGATAGCCGGATATCGCGTTTATGTCGGTCATGCTGGCCTTGTGGAGGACGTTGAGCCCGACCAGCACTATACCTATAGCGGCCAGGAACCATCCTACCCTTCCCACCGCGCCCTTCCTGTCATTCACGTAGAGCCTGTTCACTACCCCTATCGCGTAGCCGAACTCCACCATGACTACACCTATCCATCCTGAGATAAGAAGCAGCGTGGAGAGCTGGGTCTCTACGTTGAACAGAGGGGCATAAGGCAGCCTGAACCCGAAAAAATTGTTGAATATAAACCCGAAACCCATCGCCACTATCGATCCAATCATCACTGCCTTTGAAAGGATTAGGAGGCCTCTGTTGCTCACTATCGTGTGTACAAACCTTGCCAGGCCCCTCGGTATGTGGCTCTTCTTCGGGGGGTGGTTTATCCTGTGCGCAATCCAGAAGAACATGAGGAACATGAACAGCCCGTACCCAACATCTCCCACCATAAATCCGAAAAAGACCGGGAACACAAATGCGAAGAACAGTGTGGGATCCAATTCGTTGCTCTTCGGCAGAGAATAGAACCTTACGAACGATTCGAACAGCCTGAACTTTTTCGGGTTCGCAAGCTTGGTAGGGGCGACTTCTTTCGTGTCTATAGTCTCTACTATGAACTTGTCATGGGTGGCCTTCGAGAAGAGCCTCTTTATCCTGTCTATGTTCTTCTCCTCTATCCAACCTTCTACCATTATCACCGAGTCGGTGGAACCGAACTTTGCGGCAGCTTCAAGCTTCTCTGTCTCTATCTCAAGTTCCTCCCTTATGGCGCTCACCGAGTTGTAATAATTGCTGGACAGCGCATTCAGTTCACCGTTTAGCGTTGCTATGTTCTCTTCTACTCTCCTTAGCTCGCTCTCCGCTTCCGAGCGGAGCTCCGGCACGCTGCCTTTCATCTGGGGTATGAATTCTATGCCTATCCCCTCACTCTTGCAGAACGCAGCAAACTCCTCCCTTTGGTCCTTCTTCACGCTGGCTATGGGGTTCCCGTTCACTTCAAATACCAGGTATTTTCCGGCGGCTTTGAGCCTGCCGAAGGCGTCGCTCTTTCCCTTTTTGCCTGAATCGGTCTTCGTCAGTATGAAGGAGGACACCTTGTCGTTGGAAAGTATTGAGAGGTCCTCACCAAGCCCCTCCAGTCTTGACAGTATCGACACCTTATCGCTGGCTTCTCTCTTGTAGGTATTGTCGGAGGCCAGGTTGCCAGCCAACCCGGCCACCTTATCCCATATCTCGATCTTTTTGGCGGCGGATATAAGCTCTTTCGTGTTCCTGAAAGAGACCCTCTTTGACGGTTTTCTGGGATTCAGGTGCGATTCAAGCGCCCTGAAGTGCTGCAGCAGCTCCGTAAGCTCCTTAAAATTCTCTCCGTTCTCTACGCCGTCGAGCATCTCCTTGTCGAACTGTCCGAGCGGTTCTATATGCAGGGCTGCAGTATCGTTGAGGATATCCATCAGTATGTCGTAGTCCTTCTTTGTGACGAACATCCTGACTTTTGCTATCCTCGCCGGCCTAAGCATTTCAGACCATCTCTTTCAGCGTCTCCTCGAGTATTCTTAGGAGGCGGTCTTTGTCGACTTCCTTTAGTTTGTTTATCTTCTTGTCCATCTCATCGTGCACTTCTTTCTTCTCTTTTGCGGCTTCCTCCTCCGCAAGTTTCAGCGCATCTGAATATTTTTGCTTAGTCTCGTTGGTGGCGTCCAGTACGTCCCTCTCTGCCTTAGCTGTAGCTTCTTCCACAAGCTTATCGGCCTTAGCCATGGCGTCTTCTACGTTCTTGTTTGCCTCTGTTTCCACCTGCTTTATATTTTTCAATGTCTTTATCTCAGATTCCATTTTACGTTCCTGTAGTATTTACTGTAAACTGCTTTTCCATTCTACGTACCTATCCTCGCCTTTATGTACTTTAGCGAAACGGTCCTGTCCCTTTCGAAATCGTCGAGTTTCTGCTTTATGAACCTTGCCTTATCGTTCAGGGTGGGAAGTATGTTGTAATCTATAGCGTTGACCCTCATGTTGAGTTTCTGGATTTCCTTTAGGAGCTTCCTGAGAGTCATCTCCTTCTGCGAAATGTCTATGATTATCCTGAACAACTCCAGATACGTAAGCCTGACGTCGCCTATGGCCAGCGGGAGGCTGAGGACGCTGTCTATCACCTTCCCCTTCTTCTCCTCTTCCCAGTTTACCTGAGATATCATTATACCCATGACATTGCTAGCACTCAGTTCCAGATCCATTCTGCTCTGCTCTTCGGCTATCATCTCAAGCCTGAGCCTGCCCTCTATCATCTCCGCTATCTTGGTACTTTCTATCGCCCTCTCGAGCGTAGTTTTGACTTCTGTCTTTGACAGTTTTATCTGCCTCACTATGTCGAAGAAGGTGAAGACCAGCTTCTTCCTCTTCATCTTGAGCAGTTCCACACCTTTTTTTGCTAGCTTTATCCTGGCCTTCGTCTTTATGAGCTCTAGCCTGGTTGTCTTGATATTAGCGCTTTTACTGTTTCCACTTGCCATATTTGCTTATTTCAGCCTCTTTGAGCCTCTTCATCTCGCTCTTGTCGAGCATGCTTAGCAGCTCCCATCCTAAGTCGAGTGTCTCGGCTATAGGTCTATTCTCGCCGTATCCTTGGTTAACGAAACGCTTCTCGAACTCGTCGTAGAATCCCACGAATTTCTTATCGCTCTCTGAAAGGGCGCCTTCCCCCACTACTTCAGCAAGGCTCCTCAGGTCCTTTCCCCTTGCGTATGCGGCGAACAGCTGGTTCGCGACGTCCCTGTGGTCCTCTCTAGTTTTGCCCGTTCCTATACCTTGGTTCATGAGCCTAGACAGCGACGTGAGGACATCTATGTTCGGGGCTATCCCCTTCTTTTCCAGTTCGCGGCTGAGGACTATCTGCCCCTCCGTTATGTAACCAGTCAGGTCCGGTATTGGGTGGGTTATATCATCTCCAGGCATAGTCAGTATCGGAAGCTGTGTTATGGACCCCCCTTTGTTCTTTATCTTCCCAGCCCTCTCGAATATGCTAGCCAGGTCGGTGTACATGTATCCTGGATAGCCTCTTCTTCCAGGTACTTCTTCCCTAGCGGCGGATATCTCCTTGAGGCCTTCGCAGTAGTTCGTCATGTCCGTAAGCACCACCAGCACCTGCATGCCTTTGTCGTGCGCGAGGTATTCGGCGGCCGTAAGCGCGATCCTCGGCAGTATTATCCTCTCCATCGATGGGCTGGACGACAGGTTGAGAAACGCCACAGTCCTCGCCAGAGAACCGGATTTTTCGAACTCGTCCTTGAAGAAGTTTGCAGCTTCGCTGGTTATTCCTATCCCGCCGAAGACAACGGCGAACTTCTCGCTCTCTCCAAGAATCTTAGCTTGTCTTACTATCTGTACCGCCAGTTCGTTGTGTTTCATGCCAGAGGCGGAAAATATGGGCAGTTTCTGCCCTCTTACCAGCGTGTTCATCGCGTCTATCGATGATACCCCCGTCTGTATGAATTCCGACGGCTCTTCCCTCGCATACGGGTTTATCGGCGCTCCGTTTATGTCTTTTTTCTCCCCCTGGAATATCATAGGCCCGCCGTCTATCGGTTCACCTAATCCGTTGAATATCCTGCCGAGTATGTCCTCACCAACCGTAAACTTCGCAGTCTCTCCCGTAAGCCTGACTTTGGTAGTCCCGATGTGCATACCTGTCGTTTCTCCGAATGCCTGGATTACAGTAAACCTCTCCCCCGCATCCAGAATCTGCCCGGACACTACTCTTCCGTCATCTAGCTCTATCTCGACTAGTTCGTTGTAGGCAGGATTCTTTACGTTCTCAAGGAACAGCAATATGTTGGTAATTTTCTTTATGCTCTTGTAATATACGTCGCTCATATTATTCCTCCTTTGGTTTGCCCCCTATATTCTTGAGGGCCGCGGTGAAATCCTTTAGATAAGCATCCAGTTTGTCCTCTGTTACGAATTTCATCTTTGCTACCAGCTCCTTTGCCCTTGTACCCTGCAACTTCGATACCGGCACGCCGCTGTCCACAGCTTTCTTCTCGGCCTCCAGCAACAGTCTTATGGAGTTTATTATGTGGTACTGTTTGTTTATCGATGTAAAGGCGTCTATGTCGTCGAAGGCGTTCTGCTGCAGGAAATCCTCCCTCATGACCTTGGCTATGTCGAGGGTGAGCTTGTCGCTCTCCGCCAGTGCGTCGTACCCTACCAGCTGCACCACCTCGTTTACCTCTGCTTCCCTCGCAAGAATGTCTGTGAGCTCCTTCTTGACTTCTGTCCAGTCCTTGCTTACGTTGGCTTTGTACCAGCTGTCCAGGTCGCTCTCGTACAGCGAGTAGCTGTTCAGCCAGTTTATGGATGGGAAATGCCTGGCGTTTGCCAGTGCCGCGTCCAGCGCCCAGAAAACACGCGTGACCCTGAGCGTGGCCTGGGAGACCGGTTCGGATATGTCGCCGCCGGGCGGGGATACTGCGCCTATAAGTGTAAGCGAACCCGTGCCGCCATTGAGCGTTTTCACCCTTCCCGCCCTCTCGTAGAATTCTGCTATCTTTGCGCTTAGGTAAGCCGGGTAACCCTCTTCTCCGGGCATTTCTTCGAGGCGCCCGGACAGTTCCCTGAGGGCCTCTGCCCACCTAGAGGTGCTGTCTGCCATCAACGCGACATTGTAGCCCATGTCTCTGTAGTACTCTGCCAGGGTCGCACCGGTGTATATGCTGGCCTCCCTCGCGGCAACGGGCATGTTCGACGTGTTGGCTATAAGTATGGTCCTGTTCATGAGCGGTTTTCCGCTCTTCGGGTCCTTAAGTTTGGGCAGCGAACTGAGCATTTCGGTCATCTCGTTGCCCCTTTCCCCGCAGCCGACGTATACTATTATGTCCGCATCCGACCACTTGGCCAGGGCGTTTTGCGTTACAGTCTTGCCCGAACCGAAGGGACCCGGTATCGCCGCCGTGCCTCCCTTCGCAACTGGGAAGAGGGTGTCGAGTATTCTCTGTCCCGTTATCAGTGGGATGTTAGGGGGAAATTTCTCCACGACAGGCCTGGATTTCCTGACGGGCCACTCCTGCAGCATCCTGATTTCCGTCTTTCCCCTACCACCTTTTACGACAGCTATAGTTTCGTTTATCGTAAACTCCCCTTCTTCTATTGACTCTATGTCGCCTTCTACACCGATTGGTACCAGTATCCTGTGCTTTACAAGGGGCGTCTCGTCGACTTCTCCTATAATGTCGCCGCCCTTAACCTTGTCGCCAGCCTTGACGGTCGAGACAAACTTCCATTTTTTCGCTGTGTCTAGCGGCTCGACGTCAACTCCTCTTCTTATGAAATCTCCGCTTTCTTCCATTATCTTCTCTAGAGGCCTCTGGACACCGTCGAAAATCGACCCTAACAGCCCGGGTGCAAGCTTCACCGACAACGGCGCGTGGGTATTCTCCGCGCCTTCCCCTACTCTAAGGTTGGTCGTGTCCTCATATACCTGTATTATAGACTTGTCGTCGTGCAGCCTTACTATCTCCCCTATCAGCTTGTCGTTGCCAACCCTTATGATATCGTTCATCTTCGGGTCCTTCACATTCACCGCCTCCACGACGGCTCCGGATATCCTCGTAATCATTCCTTCTTCCATATGTCAACTCCCAATACCCTCTTTGAAAATTTCTCTAAGGACTCCTCCTCCCTCTCCTCATTCATACTCGGCATGAAAAGCACTATCGGCTTCAGCGAGCTCTCGGCGTCGTAAACAGTCTTGTTGTCCAGGGCGTCCCTGACGTCCTCCGACACTATAACAAGGTCGTGTTTCTTCTGGCTCAGGAGCTCTTTCAGCTTGTCCGCTGCCTCCTTTTCGCCTGTTATAAACACGTTATCTATACCAAGCAGCTTGAACCCCAACACAGTCTCCCTGTTCCCTATTACCGCAACATCTTTGGATTTCATAGTTCTATGTATCTCGACATCCTTATAAGTCCTGCCTTGTCGCCAGGTACGTTATGATATTCCTTGAACCATATCGCCATCAGCTCGTTTCTTTCTATCTCCGACCTTATTATGAAATAAAATATATATTCGAGGGACATAGCGCTCCTCCTAAAAACTGGTAGGTATTCGCTGTACAGCCCGCTCAGTATGCTTGTGCCGAGGAAGGCGAGCAGCCTCTTCTCCTTGTATAGTTTTACGGCTTCGTCGACGTTGTACGGTATCCTGCCTTTCCACTCGTCAGCAGACGAGGTGGCTATGGAATCTATAGCCGCCTGGTCCAGGTATCCGCCGTTTGCAATCTCCACAGAACCTTCAACTTGGTTTTGTTTAAACCGTACTGCTGCCATTATATTCCTTATGTCTATCAGTTTCCTGAAGAATTCGTAGAGGGGCCCCTCATCGCCGTTGTAAAATCTGAATTTGTCCAGTAGGTTCTCGTAATACGCTATCTCCACTCTCAGCAGCGCCTTGTCAACGTCTGCTACACTGCTCATGGAGTTTATCGCTTCCATCAACTTCGTTCCGTACCAGTACTTGGAAGCCGCCTCGACCACCTCCTCTACACTGTTTTTCTCTATCAGGCCCATATATTCCTCCCTGCTTATGAAGCCGCTGTAGGTGCCCACCGGCATGTTCCTGTCTATAACAAGGAAGGATTCCGTACCGCTTACGTTGAAGTTCCTTATCTTTGAGTAGAGTATCAGGCGGAGGTTCTCTATATCCCATTTGCCCATGTAAGCTTCGAGTATGCGCTTTGCGCCGGTCGGGACAAGCCTGACCGCGTTCCTTATGTTCTTCATCATATGCGAGTTCACGACCACCTCAACGGCTTCCGGCAGGCTATACATGTTGTAGAATGCGTCTATATCCTCCCTGTACTGCGTGTTCCCGAGTATCGGTATGAATTCCGATTTTCCCCTGCTGTCCAGCTCGTCGAAAGTCCCTTTGTTCAGGAAGTCGACAGAAAGGGCCTTGAGCCTGCCGTAAGCGCCGGTATAAACAGAGTCCATATCACCCGTTTATATATTCCGCAAGCCGCGCTATTATCTCCTCTCTCTTGCGTCTTATAATCTCTTCCAGAGTTAGGTCTATCCCAGTCATGCCATCCGGCGAGTTCGCCATCGCACCGCCTATGAATCCCTTTTTCTCACCGATTATCTTGAGATCGGGAAACTTGTCCTTTACTGTTTTCAAATCCCTCTCATTCACGTGTATTTCAGCGTCTTCGCCGAGGCTCTTGGTTATCCTGTCCACAAGGTTGTACAGGAGGTCTGTATATCCGGCCGTCTTCACGTAGTCTGGAAGGACAGAATATGCCTTCTGCAGGTTAGATTCCAGCTTTTGCGAGTATGCAAGGTTGAAGTCCCTCTCCGCGTCGACCCTGGCGGCGTTGACCTCCGCGTCTATCACTCTCGCAGTGTCATCCTTTATCCTCTTCGAGCCCGCCAGCCGCATGTCCTCGGTTTTTTTCGCGGATTCTGTGAGTATTTCGTAGTACCTTCTCTTTGCATCGGTGGATATCTTGACCACTTTTGCCTTCTCTTCGCTCCTAATGTGCTCCTCTATCTCCTCTAACCCCATAATTCAGAAGTTTAAAGTATCTGCAGTAACAGTATGAGTCCCAGCACAAATCCTATTATCCAAAGTGTCTCGGGAATCACGAAGAAGAAAAGAACCTGTCCGAATTTTTCGGGCTTTTCGGCTATTATCCCCATACCCGCCGCACCTATACCTTGCTGGGCAAGACCTGTACCTATAAGACCGCCAGCTATCGCTATAGCCGCGGCTACGGCATATAAAGCAGTAGAGAGAGCCGCGCTACCCGTTGTAGTAGCTGCTGTTGTAATGTTCTCTAATACCATTCTTTTTCTAAAATTTACAAGTATATAAATATTTCAGTGCATTTGCGCACGTCCTCTTCAATCATTGTGCGTTACGTTTTTATGGTGTACTGTGTATAATTTAGATGGGACTCGCGGACAGATACGTCGAGCAGCTGAAGGAGCAGGGTATCGATGTGAGTCTCGCTACGCAAAAGAAGAAGAAAGACAGGACAAGAATCCTGATTGCCGCAATAGTAGCAGCGGTCGCCGCGCTCCTATACTCCCTTATATTCGTAAATTACAACAGCTGCACGCTGACCGCTACCGCCCTCTCATCGGTGGGGAACAGTTCCATAGTCGGCGGGTCATTCTACGAGCAGTGCGGCATCAACACGGTAATGTATTCGGTGGCTGTCGCCATATTGATAGTGGTGATAGCGCTGTTGCTGCTGAAATTACTCGCACACAAGAAAATATTCTTCCTCAAATGATGCCGACGAGCAGCGTATGATAGGACGGGCTCCCTATAATCGGAAGCGCGGAGGCCGAATTCAAAAATGCGCGAGGAATCTGGAATATATGGGCCCAGGGAGGTTCGAACTCCCGACCTTCTCCGTGTGAGGGAGACGTCATAACCGCTAGACCATGAGCCCTCAAATCAGATAGTTACATCCCGTCGTATTAAATATTGCTTCCGTCTCAGAACGTGCCGGAACCTCCGCCGAGCTGGCCGGCGAATAGTATCGATACGCCTATCCTTACTACGAAGAATATCGCCAGGCCTATGCCGACGAAAGCGGGCAGTTGCTTCAGGCCGTTCTTCGCTTTTCCAGTGGTCAGTATCCCGTTCAGGAAAGCGCTCGAGGCAGTTGTTATGACGACGTTTATGACGGCTACTGTGAGCACAAGCGTTACGGATACGTGTGGCAGCGAAAACGACGAGAATATACCGACTGCGCCGGTCGGGACGTTGGTAGCGGGTCCCGACAGGCCGCCTATGCTGTCGAGTATGCCTATCAGGAATGACGACACACCGTACAGCAGCGGCGCGGCTATCGTGGAAGCGATGAATATGAACAGCGAATAGCTCCTGACCTGCGCTTTCATGTCGTTCCTTATGCTCTCGTTCTGCAGGAGGTTCGTCGCAAGGTTCTCGAGTATGACATGGAGCTCAGCTCCCGATCTCAAGCCTTCCGCGATTATCCTTATCGTGTCCTTGAAGAATACAGAATTCGTCCGGTTCGACATCTCTATCAGCGCCTCGCCGAAGTCCTTGTTTCCCTGCGTCTCTATCGCCGCGTGGTTGAGAAGGGTGTTCAGCTTCCCGAACTCCGGTTTCATGGACGCCAGAAAGGAATTCTCTGGTATCATTCCCGCTCTAAGGTTGGCTGACATCAGCAGCAGCATATCCGGCAGGGCTTTTTCTATCTTGCCCGCAACGGAATCGGCCAACATGTTTAGAAGCGACCTCGCCACGAAATAAACTGCGAAGAATGCCGCCGCTAACGCACCCAGTGCGTAGAGGGTGTTTTTTGTGAACAAAAATACAATTACACCAGACATCAGGCTCGCCGCCAGGAACCCAACTATCATGCGCGATATCGTCCTGTCAAGATTGTCCGTCGGTATCTGCGCGTACACTATCCCCTCTTCGAGCGGGTACCTTAGAACTTCCGGCATGAGCATCACAAGCTTGTCGAGCGAGAACGGTGGGGAAGAATTCTGTTTCATATTCCTATCGCCGGCCTCCTGCTGCCCACCATCCCCATGAAGAATATCTGGAATATCGCGAGGAACGGAGGGATTAGGTATATCATGTCCTGTATGTCCAGGTGCGCCAGCGACCCGAGGATCACGAACACGGACATTCCCAAGCTAGGCAGGACCACAGAGACCAGCATATACGCCATCGACATCGGAGTAAGCTCTCCGGCGTATGCCCTCATGTCCGACTGTTGTTTCCTGATAAGCATGTCGTTGATTAGCGCCAGAGTCTCGTGTATGTCGCTGCCGGACTTTATTGTGTTGACTATTATGTCTATAGCGCGCTTGAGCGACTGCGAGGGAACCCTTCTCGAAAGGTTCTCCAAGGCCTGTTCCTGCGAGACTCCCGTCTGTATCTCCTCGACCGTCACCTTGAACTCCTCTGAAACTATGTCGAAGTCCCCGTTAGCCACGTCCAGGAGGGAATTGAATATCGGCTCACCAGAACCTACCTTTATCATTATCTCCCTTATAGCGAATATTGTCTTCTCGTCTATCTTCTTCTTCCTCTTCTGTGCCTGTAGCTTCGGATAGTTCACGAAATAGAGGACGTACACTATCGGTACTATAAACACCATCGCTGTCAGTATCGCGCCGAGCTGCGCCGTCAGAACGTCTTTCTTGAAAGCCACCAGAGCTATCAGTCCCGCCACAACCACCAGCAGCGAGCCGAGAATTATCACCATAAGCAGGCCCGCTGCGAAATAATCCAGATAGTTCAGGCTCATACCCGCTTCTATCATGTCGTTCTGTATGTTGGGGGCCAGTCCCTTAAGCACAGCGGCGTACCTTTTCAGCGGTTTGGACACGGAGAGCGCCCTGGCCGGGCTAATCATTATGCTGGGAATCTTGTTTTCCATATCACTAGAGATTCTCTAGCATTTCTGGATTGCCGCCTTTTTCTACTATTTCCATCATGGTATCCTTCTTCATATAGTAAAGGCTCGCGACAAGACCTATCTTGTTTACGTTGCTGACGTTGTTCTTGACCATCCACTCCAGAACCTTTTTCTTCTCCTCCAGGTCTTTGGTTATTTCCTCCGACGTTAAGCCCGAATACAGCTGCAGCTTGTTAATGACTTTCTGCGAAATATTCATCGTCCTTTCTATCTTATCCGTCCTAGCTTTCCACTCAAATATGTTGTTGGTAACCGGCTCGCTCTTGCCCGCTGTCATTCTCTCGATTATCTCGGCTACCTCCAGGATCCTTCTGACGCCGGTCCTTCTCTGTCTGAACGCAGTTATCACAAGGTCCAGAGTCGCGACTTCTATATCGGGAAGGTCTATCGGCTCCGAAAGCAGCCTCTTCACTACCTGCTGCGCGGTCTCCGCGTGCATAGTCGCGTATACAGAGTGTCCCGTCATGAGAGCTTCGAAGAGAGTCTGCGCGTCGTCCTTCTTCCTTATCTCACCAACTACCAGGCGGTCCGGCCTCATACGCAGAGAGTTTATAAGAAGGTCGAGCATCGTAACCTCCCCCTTGCCTTCTGAGTTGGGCTGCCTTGTCAGCATGGGTACCCACTGCATGAAACTCGGGAGTATAAGCTCGTTGGTATCTTCTATGGTTATCACCCTCTGGTTCGGAGGTATGAACGGGAGAAAAACGTTGAGGATGCTGGTTTTACCGGATGCCGTACCACCAGTAACTATGAACGATAGCTCGTACTGTATTGCCTGCCAGATGAAGGACACCAGCTCGGGAGACACCGTTCCCACTTTGAGGAACTCGGTTATTGTCCACGGTTCCGCCTTGAACTTCCTTATGTCAATGGTGTTTCCGTGCGTGGAGATGGGATACAGCGTGGCGTTGACACGGTCGCCGTTGATTAGCTGCGCGTCCAGAAGCGGGTTTAGGTTGGTTATCTGCCTTCCGACTTTCCTCGCAATCTGCTGCGCGAAAGATTCTATCTTGGCCTCGCTCTCTATCCTTATGTTCGTCTCGAGCCAGCCGTACTTCACGTGGTAGACCATAACGTGCGTCTTGGAATCGTTGACCACTATCTCCTCAAGATTCGGGTCGTTGTCCAGCACTTCCAGCACGCCGAGGCCGAACATCTCGTGCAGCAGGGTGGCGGACAGGTCCAGATACACGGAATCCGAAAGGTCCGGCATCAGTTTCTTCAGCTTGTTCGAGACCAGGTCCAGGAACTGTATCTTGAGCGTTGGCGACGTGTTCTGCGACAGTTCCTGTATCCTCAGCGGGTCCTCTTTTATAAGCTGCGTACGCATGTCGTTCAGTACCGCCCTAGTCGCAGGGTCCAGCGCAGGGACCTTTATGTTGTAAGTGAGCGTGAACTTCTCCTTCTCCCTTGTTATCCTGACCGAGGCCGCTATACCGTCGGATATCACGCTGTAGCCGTCTATTACTTCGTTGGATGCCCCTTCTTCGGCCATAGTATTATTTTGCAGATTTAACGTTATATACTTTAAACGAGTTGGCGGATTTTGCGCGTTAAAGCCGCAAATATTGCCATAGCCGGTCGTTTGTACGGCCCGTCTCCTCCAACGTCGCCTCTCGTGTAGACGTTTCATTTCTAGGCCGCCCATTATCTACGACACGGGTGCGCGCTTACAATTTATAAGCGGAACTGGCATTACGGTACTATGGCTGCGAGCTCCAGATACAGGGCTATCACCTACGTTCCCAGCCCACTCAGCAGAACGCTGAGGGCCGTTGCGAGGAAAATAGTCGGCGTATCACTGCCGAGAACTAGAAAGAGAATATCCGCATTCGGACTGAGGCTCGACAGAGTTGTGGACAGACTCGGAAGAAAACCCGACAAGCGCGCGTCTTACGCCCTTCTTGGAAGCCTGCACAGGAACATAAAAACGTTTATGGTCAACGGCAGGCGCACACCGTGCGTCGTGAGCCAGGATTTGGACAATTCTGTACTCGGGTCTAAAGGGATTGTTTATAAGAGGTACCGCGCATACAAGTTCTGGCACTCCCCGCTCGACCAGTTCGCTCTGCTGGAAAAGCTCTATCGCGCGGAACCTAGGATAATGGTAAAACCCCTCTGCATCGTGCTGGATAGGCGCAGGAAACCGATCGGCTTTCTGATGGAAGGAGTCAGCGGCAGGAGCCTGGATGACCTTATCAGGAGCAACGCACTGTCGCACAGCGACAGCCTGAAGATAGAGAAAACCGTCAGGAACTTCATCAAGAGGGCGCATGCAAAGAAGCTTAGCCACGGTGATTTAAACACCAGCAATATAATGATAGACGAAAAATCCGCGGTAAAGCTCATAGACCCGCTCGAATTGATGCCGGGCGAGAAGGCACTGTCAGATGATTTTGCCTGGCTGGATTACCTGAGAAAGCAGCTCGGCCTGAAAGACAGGGGTAGGAGTAAAAAGACACAGCCACACACCGGTCTAAAGCGCTAGTCCGAACGTCGGATTGGACATAAAATTCAACGGCGACACATAGTAGGTAGTAGCTGAAAAAGTGAAGCCGCGGTGCCACCGCATGCACGGTATTTAGTAGACCGGTTACCATCGCAGCCTTTGGTTCGCAACTACAACGACTACAACAACAGGCACGACAACGGTTTCGAAATGACTGTGGCTTGCGTCCCTGTATTTAGCCTGGACGGAATTATTTTTTCCTGAAGAGTTTTGCTATCCTTTTCCTTAATATATAGATTATAAAGAACGCAGCGAAGACCGCGCCTATGTAAACGGCAGAGGCTTGTATGGCATTTGACACCGCGGCCCAGTTTTTGGAGAAGTAATATCCAAGGGAGAAAAGGAACGCAGACCATATGAGTATACCCGCAGTCGCGTATATCGTGAATTTCTTTATACTCATCTTGAACGCCCCGCATACCACGCTGGCTATCGACCTCACCGCCGGAAGCAGCTTCGTTACGAACGCGAAATAGTCGCCGTATCTCTTTATCCACACTATCCCATTCTGGTACTCCTTCATCCTCAGGCCGAGCTTCTTGCCGAAAGCGAGTATAACATCTATCCCGAATACGAACCCTATCGCATAACCCACAAGACTCCCGGCTATAGATGCCACCACTGCGTCGCCGAAGCTCAGGAACACGTTGAGTTCCCCAGCAGCCGCAAGCACTCCTGCCAGCGGTAGGACTACTTCGCTTGGTATCGGAAGAATTACCGACTCGCCGAACATGAGCAGGAATATCGCAAGATATCCGTACTGCGCGACCAGCGTGCTTATTTCTTGCAGGCCGAAAAACATGTCACTTCTCTTTCACGATTAGTTCACGCGGGTCCTTCTCGTCTACTTTCAGTCCCATGCTGAGGCACGTCCCGAGGACTTCGTTTATGGTTCCTCTCTCATCCCTAGCGAGCGAGTATTTTGAGTGTTCCTTCGCTATCTTTTTCACCATCTCGAACGGTATTGATGCGGTCTGCGTCCTGTCCCCGAACCCCTTCTCGAGCTTGGCTTCCTTGAGCAGGAGCTGGGAAATCGAAGGCATTAGGACATTTATCTTGTAAGCCTTGGTCTTCTTGTCGACCTCTATCTCTACTGGGACCTTCATCCCCTCGAAAGTCCTAGTCTGGTCGTTTATCGCCTTGACCACCTCTGGAGCCTTGACTCCCATAGCGGTTATCTGCGGTCCTAGCGGTGGCGCCGGCGTAGCCTTCCCGCCTTCGACAACCACTTTCAGTACAGCGTTCATGATTAAGACCCCTCGCTCTTTATAGTCGACACTTCCGATATTTTAATGTTCACGTTTATCGGCACTGCGGATTCCAAAAACATCACAGTTACCTCTTCCTTCTCCTTGTTTACGGATTTGACCGTCGCGGATTCTCCCTTGAACGGCCCCGAAAGTATCTTCACGACGTCACCTATATTTATCTCTATCTTCTGCTTCTTCTTCTCTACCGTCTTGAGTGCCTCTGCGACGCTGAGTTCCTTGTTCATTATACCGCGTATGTGTTTTATGTTGTATATCAGCTGCTGGATGTTCTCGTAGGCTCTCGCCTCCACTATAAGGTATCCCTTTAGCGAGTAGGGTTTTATTATGGAGTATATCCCCTCGACCCTGCTTAGCTGTGAGTCGAGCCTCTCCAACGCCTGCATCTCCCTCCCTATTGTGACGCGGATTATGAAAAAGTGCGACTTCTCCTCATCCGCGTTTTCTAGTTTATCCTCAGTCATAAAATCACAAAGAATAACTATTGATGATACGGTTAGTATTTATAATTAACTGTTCGGAAAGGCGGCGACGCACCGGACTGGTAAGAAATGGATAAAGAATTAATATGAAAATGAGTTTAATCAATAGTGAAGGGTCCGTGGCTCAACCAGGTAGAGCACTCGGCTTTTAACCGATTGATTGCGGGTTCAAATCCCGTCGGACCCATCCACAGTAGGGATAATGCTATCTCAGAGAAATGGCACTAATTTAATAATAACGGAATCCTGTTATAACTATGGGGTGCCTCTCAGTAAAACAACATTTCGCAAAGCGAGTTATAAGCGGCAAAAAGAAAATTGAGGGAAGAAGGCAAACTATGAGACATAAAGGCAGTAAGGATATACTCTATTTACACCTTGGTTTCAGGAGGGCTTTCGAAAGCTTGGGCAAAGTTGGAAAGCCACTACAGCATTATCCGTACTTGAATATCTGGTGAGTGAGCTGTTATTCTCCGTTCGAGCGGTGTCAAGTCTGATTCTCTCCATCCAATTATTAATGACCAGCATAATTGGTAATATAGACATAACAGGTAAAGGAAACGTTGCATGGAGGATCACTTATAGACTTAGTGGGATAGCTGAGAATACTAAAGACAAGGGAGTTGTTATAAAAAGTACTTTAAAAGTTAAACTCATTTTCCTAAGCTTGACTGTCTTCAATGACTCTTATCCTGTCAAATTTGGCGGCTAGTTCCTTCATTTGTGACCTTTTGCCTAAATAGTTACGCACTTTAGTATCAATCCAAAGGCCAATGCCTAGACTAACGAAAAATTCTGGCATCGCGAGAAGTGTCGCCGCCCTTACTCCAAAGAGGGGCTCTAGGGCATAAGCAGACAAAAAAAAGGCAGGGAGCGCCAGAACCCAAGGGATTGCACTTCCACGCTCGTATAAGCCATCATTAAAATTTTCATGTTTTAATTCATATAGATAGTGATTCTTAATTTTGCCCAACATTGTCTCTAAGACCTCTTTTCCTTCGGCTGTTCTTATACTTATCATATACTCACCGTTGAAAATTGGAGAGTACTTATCAGAATACTTTTTTGTGGCATAATATGATAAACTTTTATTCTGTTCGCAACTTTTTGAGTATTTTTCCATAAAGTCCCGTTCTGCATCATCTACAATGCTATCTAAACATTTAACTATTCTTTCAGGTTCAGATTTCAAGTTTGACAAAATCTCACTTATATCCAGATGATATATCGTTTTGGACCCAGATAACTCTTTCGAGTACAAATAATTATCAAGCGCTCCCGTATTATTTTCCCCTCCGAAGCTAACAAAAACTGTAGATAAGTACAAGTATAAATGCTTTTTGAGGGCTATCCTTCTGAGAAAAAGTGTGAACACGCTGAATAAATATTAGTATTTTACAACGCTGAAAGTACAGAACTTATCCTTCTACGACCTCATCTCCTTCCTTAAGTTCCCTCACTTTCTGGAGGAGGAGTGTTTTCCAAATTCAGCTTTAAAAGAGGAGTAGAACCTCCCAACTAGGTCCTCCTGCAGCGTCCTATCTCCTAAACTCGTCTAACTTTATAAGATAAAACATGTAGCGTCTCTAAATACAGAGACAAGATAAGGCGTGTTTACGCTCGCTTAGATTAGGCGCTTTATTTCCCCGCAGAAATCGGCTACTTCTTTCCCGAGTAAGCCGTTCTTTGAAAAGTACTCTAAGGATTCATACGTGAATCCAATCTCCTCCTTCGCGAGCCTTTTCTCCTCTAGTTTGTATCCAGCAATCAGTAAAGCTACGCTTGGAACCAGGGTAAGGATATAGTCAAAAATGGAAAAGCTGCCGGTAGTAATGTATACAGCAGCCATCGAGCCAAGGAAGCCGGCTTCGGCAATCGAAGCTGGGAGGAGATAACGGAATTTGGGCAGGTCTTCACGTGTCTTTCCGGTCCTTACCAGGTAATCGTTCAACAAGTACAGCGGCAGAGACGCCATAAGACGAGTTTCCCTGATGTAGTTGACCGTCGGTTCTAATTCCCTCTTTTTCTCTTTCAGTGCATCCAATTCGGCACCAATGGCCGTATACATCTTTGTAAGTAATAGTTTTTCCAGTTTCACACTACCCTCAAAGCCTTATCCTAGATTCCATCATCCACAGAGATTGTCTTTTTCTTTTTGACGGCAGATAATAGCTGACCGAGGGTAAGGGACTCCAGATTTTGCGGAGCCTCTTCGAGGCTCTCCACACCCACCCCGAAACCTAAGTCGTGCTCGTAGTCGGCAACGACGGCACGGCTGCCGTCGACGAAGTAGCGGTCGTAGTAGCGCAACAAAGGCCGCACGCCCGCGGTATCCAGGCGACAAAGATAACCTGACGTATTACTCCAAATATCTACGTTTTTAGCCGAAAGCGGGATTCCCGTTTTTTCATCGACGGTTCCCCAGTGTGAACGTTGCGGAAAGTTAGAGAGTACAACGACTTTGCGCGAACCTGCTATTACTGTTACGCTGCTTGCGTCTTCTGCTATTGCGAAGGGGGTAACAAACAGAGCTACGTTCTTTTTGTCTACCGCCTCATCTGGTACGCAATAAGCGGGGAAGACCCATTCTCTCCCTTCTTTGTCTTTGTAGCTATCGACTATGTCTTCGTCTTTCTTGAAGGTGCCATTAGATTCTGGATATACAAGAATCTCTCTTGCCCATGCGGGGTAATAACTTCTTAATCCCGTCCAGTCGTCCGAATCGACCAGTGTCCTTTTATGGGTAACGTTCCTAGGCAATCCGCCATAAGGCTCTGCGACCTTTCTGGCTTTAAGGTAACCGAGGTCTTTGTTCAATGATCTTATTTTGGTTACTTTTGTCTTTTCCCTATACTGGGCAAGCAACTGCTCCAGTGTCATGCTTCCCAAGCCTTCCGTTTCCATTGTAACCCCCTTTGATTTTAAGCTTTACTAACTAGTAGTAAGAGTATATGTCGTATTTAAACGTTTCTTTGTGCGAATGGCGATTTTTACCGCACACGATCGGTGTACTTGGCTAAACTTTCAAAATCTGGATTGCATCTGGGCGCAGCCAGGCAATAATTTCTAAAACCAACCAAGTCTTTTGGTTGAAGACTTTAAATCTGATGGCTTTCTTAACCTTATTGGAGAACTTCGTTTAATCTGGAGGTGGAATAAGAGAGGTTGCAGTACAGGAAAATGTTTTTGTATGGCAGTTTCGGAAGTACTGTATGCTCTTAGGTTATCATTAATTGTCATCGGTGAGCTGACAGATCGGCTATGTATTCGTCTGCAAATGGCGCCGCAGCCTAGGCTGTGGAAAAAGAACATAGCTGAAAACGAAGTAGGGGGGTTCAATTCCCCCGCTCACCTATTCCAGTAGTTCCGAAGGTAGATTTTGTCAAATCTGCTCTGCAAACTGCTTGTGGTAGCTTACCAGTTGCGGTTTACGCGCGTATTAAGAACCCAAACCGCCTTTCCTATCTCTGAGTGACTATCAGCTTTGTGTCGGTCGTGGTCTGCTTGGGATTCTTCTTCACGCGGTTCAGTGCGTAGCTGGCTATTATCAGGGCGGCACCCACAAAGACCACAGAGATGTCCGCAGTCAATATGGCGGACGTGAATGGCTCCAGAAGATAGTACGGTATCGCAAGGTTGTATCCCGATACCGAGAAACTGGCGAACGTCGGGATTATGAACCTGAATGGGATGAAAGTAGATACTAACGAGATTATACCGACCGATACCGTGTTTCTGCCGATTGCAAGCATCGCCGAGAGGCTCCTGTAGCCGAGGATTATAAGCACCACTCCCAGCGCGGTCACAGCATCTGCTATCAACCCGTAGTAGTAGACGCTGGAGTCGTTCATCGGGATGTTTATCCCAGACCCGCTCTTTATCAGGGAAGATACAAAGCACAGCGAGCCGCACCCAGGCGCGCTTATCACGGCTGAGAGCCTCGCGCTTACCGCACTGCTGAGGTTAGCCGTGCTTCCGGTGCCAAGGCCGTTCGCAGCCGAGGTGGTAAGCGTGTAGTTTATCACGTCGTTTATCGCCTGCTGGGCGAAGGAATGGGAGAGGAGACCGGATGCCATTGCAGAATATATAGTTATTACGGCCAGGAGACCGAAGAACAGCAGCAAGCCCCCTATCCATTTCATTGGCTTGTGTTCTGTCATATCTTTATATTAACAATCAGGCGTATTAATTGTTATCAGCAAATATGAGGCTCTACAACACCTATTCGCGTTCAGTGGAGGAATTCAGGCCGGCGAATCCCCTGAAAGTCACCTTCTACTCGTGCGGCCCGACCGTCTACAACTACGCCCACATAGGCAACCTCAGGACGTTCATATTCTACGACATTTTGAGGAGGGGCCTAGGGTTCGCGGGGTACAGGGTGAGGCAGGTCATGAATATCACCGACGTGGACGACAAGACTATAAAGAATTCATCGAAGACCGGCGTGCCGTTGAAGGATTACACTGAAACTTACACGAAATACTTCATGGACGACATGGACAAGCTCAACATAGAACGCGCGGAGGAATATCCAAAGGCAACCGGGAACATAAAGGAGATGCAAGGCATTATCTTAGACCTGATAAAGAAAGGATACGCCTACGAAGCCGACGACGGGATATACTACAAGGTCTCCGCTTTTGGGGACTACGGGAAACTGTCCGGGATAAAGCAGGACAATAGCAGGTCGAGGATAGCGAAGGATGAGTACGACAAGGAGAATGCTGCGGATTTCGCGTTATGGAAGTACTGGACGGAGGACGATGGAGAAGTCTACTGGGAGGACAAGCTGAAAAAGGGCAGGCCGGGGTGGCACATCGAATGTTCTGCGATGTCCATAAAGTACCTCGGGGAGACGATAGACCTGCATGCTGGCGGAGTAGATCTTATTTTTCCGCACCACGAGAATGAGATAGCGCAATCAGAAGCGTACACAGGCAAGAGGTTTGTGAACTATTGGTTGCACGGGGAGCATGTCCTCGT
Organism: Nanobdellota archaeon; assembly: GCA_021807085.1. Classification (GTDB taxonomy): domain Archaea; phylum Nanobdellota; class Nanobdellia; order Parvarchaeales; family Parvarchaeaceae; genus Parvarchaeum. The sequence continues at coordinate 30,701 of JAKAPM010000001.1, read as the reverse complement.
CAACGGGAAGAAGATGTCGAAGTCTTTGGGGAACTTCTTCACCCTGAGGGATTTGGAAGAAAGAGGGTTCGATCCACTCGCATTCAGGCTCATGGTCCTCGACAGCCATTACAGGACAAAGGTGGATTTCACTTTTGATAGCCTTAAGAGGTACGAGAAGACGATGCAGAGGATCGATACCAGCATGCGGGCGCTGGAAGTGCTGGAAAAGAGAGACAAGGACGGTAAAGACCTGCTTGCGGAAAACGAGTTTAATGACAACGTAGAGGCGGCTACGAAAAAGTTCAAGGATTCGATAGACGACGACCTCGACACTCACACCGCACTGGAAGCTTTCTTTTCGGTCCTAGATCTTGTGGACTTCAGGGTAGACAAGGGCGAGATAACCAGGGAGGATTACGCTGTCCTGAAGAACGCTATAACGAGAATGAATTCCGTCCTTGGATTGGAGACGAAATACGAGATCCCGAAGGAGATAACAGAGCTAGCAAAGCAGAGGCAGGAGCTCAGGAAGGAGAAGAAATGGGAAGAGTCTGACTTGATAAGAAATCAGATAGAGTCCAAAGGCTATCAAATTATTGATACTGGCAAGCTATTTGCAGTTGTCAGGAAGTATTTTAATACTTAAGATAATATCTAGCTTTTAGCAGTTAACAACCAATTTCGGTATGAACAAAAAGTTAGCAAATAAAATAAGTTATTACAAGAGCCTAAAAGCTTTGAAGTATCCTGTCGCAAAGCCATTATTCTACGATATTTTTGTAAGACCATTCAATAGGGAAAAAGCCCTAGAGATCTCTCGGAGAAAACCAGCAAAAGATATAGCTTTGAGAGATTTTGGACTAACATTTTCTAAAGATTCCTTAGTTACTGAGATGTTTGTAGAGAGAGACTACTTAAAATATGAAGAGTTTATCCCTAAAAAGAATGATATCCTTGTAGATGTGGGTGCCCAGTTTGGCGACTACGCGATTTTGTGCAACAAATATTATGGAGCAAAAGTGTTTGCATTTGAGCCACTATCCAATAACATTCGTATAATCAAAGAAAATCTGACTCTAAATAGTGTGATGGAAAATTTCAATTTTTATCCTGTCGCTTTAGGGCGTAGTAACCAGAAGATTCAGGTAGCTTATAATAGTGATATGATGAATGCTAACGGTGTTGGTAAGAAACAACTAACAGAAGTAAGAACTTTGGACAGCTATAAATTAAATCCGGATATATTGAAGATTGATGTTGAGGGTTTTGAAGTAGATGTGTTACAAGGAGCAGTAGAAACAATAAATAAAACTCATCCTAAAATAATAATTGAGACGCACACCCAAAAGCTAAAAAATGAGGTTATAGCTTTTTTATCAGAACGAAAATACTCATTAAAGTACGAAGGCCGGGCTATCGAAAATCACGATAAAAACATGGACCTCATACAAAATCTCTTTTTTGAATATTAACTAATAAATCTATTTGTCGGTGTATAATTATGACACTGAGGGAAATAAAATTTACTGAAGTTATTTTGAAATGCCAATACGCAAAAGTAAGAATTGACAAATTTAATTGTAGCTATACCAGATAATGCCTGTATATAAATTAGGAAAACATAGATTTTTAATTAATATGCAAACGTTGGTTGTTGGATTGGGTAGAGTTGGGTTACCCCACGCACTATTATCAGCTAAGAAAGGCAATAACGTCATAGGGTACGACAAAAATCTAAACCTTATTCATGGATTGATTAGTAAGAAGTTACCATTTATCGAAAAAGGAATGGATAAGCTGCTACAATCTACATTAAATAAAACATTTTATCCAAAAACTGAACTAAATCAAAGTGACTGGAATCAGATAAAGATAGTAATTGTAACAATAGGCGTCGATCCATTTAATGGCGGAAGCGCATTTGATAATTTTTGGAAAATTATATCTTATTTTTGTCAGATTGGAGTTAGTGGTAAAACAATAGTATTTAGAACAACTTTACCAGTGGGAACTATTGATAAAGTTAGAGATTTTATTATTAGTAAAACTGGTCTTAAATCAGAGGTCGATTTTTTTCTCGTTTTTTGGCCAGAAAGAATAGTAGAAGGCGTTGCGTTAAAAGAAGAACTGACACTGCCACGTATAGTTGGAGCATATAGCGAAAAAGGATTTAAAAATGTGAGTAGATATATAAAAACTATAAGTAACGCACCAATAACCCGAGTTAGCAATCCACGCACCGCTGAATTTATAAAATTATTGGATAATTCTTATAGGGCCACTATGTTCGCATTCTCTAATGATGTTGCTATAGCAGCAGAAAATGTGGGAGTAAATATTTTTGAGGCATTAAATGCGGCAAATTCAAACTATCCAAGAAACAACATAAAGAACCCGTCTATAGGAATAGGCGGCTATTGCCTCACAAAAGACCCGTATTTCTTAGAACTTTCGTTTCCAGACATATCTAGAGAACAAAAACACAGTGTTTGGTGGTATTCGCGCAAGATTAGTGATGAAATGCCTAATTACATTGCGTCAAAAATAAGCTATCTCCTGAATCAGTACAATTTAAATAAAGTTCTAATTTTAGGGATAACATACAAAGAAGATGCAGACGATACAAGACTGAGTCCATCCTTAGATCTTGCTAAATCACTTTCTAATAAGTTCAATGTTTCCATATACGATCCATATATTGGAAAGAGTGATTATGTGAATGTTGATGGTATAGACAGCGAAATCGACCTAAATAATGTAATAAAAGGAAAAGAATGTGTTATTGTTGCTGTTAAGCACAAACAGTTTTTAGATAAAATTAAAATGCTTAAATTAATTAAAAACTTGCATAAACCTGCAATCATAGTAGATATTTGGGGTATAATGCCTTGGTTAAAAGGAAAGAAAAATATAATTTACTGGGGATTTGGACTATGAAAGTAATTGTTACTGGGGCAGCAGGATTTATTGGATTCTTTTTATCACAACGCCTACTGGAACGTGGTTACAAAGTAATAGGAATAGATAACTTCTACCGTGGTAAATATGAAAATATCAAAGAATTGAATAAGTACCCAAATTTTAGTTTTGTAAAGAGGGATCTAGTAAAAGATAAAATAAATTCGTTATTCAAGAATGTTGACGTGGTGTATCACATGGCGGCGGTTAATGGTACAAAGCATTTTTACGACAATCCCTTAACAGTACTGGACGTAAACGTTAAAGGCACGTTAAATGTATTGGATGCAGTAGCATCTAACCATGTTAGAAAATTTGTATTTGCATCGAGCTCCGAAGTTTATCATAATGCGGATAAAATACCCACCCCCGAAACAGAGAAGATATGGATGGAGGATACAAGAAATCCTAGATTCACCTATGCTATGAGTAAAGTGGTTGGCGAAATGTATACTATATGGAGCTCTAAAATTCACAATTTTGATTATTCTATATTGAGAATATTTAATTCTTATGGTCCAAGGATGGATACTAGCGAATACGGTCAGGTTGTCCCAGAATTTATAAAGAAGACCTTAGAGGATAAACCTTTCACTCTAATTGGGAATGGAAAGCAAAGGCGAAGCTTCTGCTACGTTGACGATACTGTAGAGATGATAATGAGGTCATCTATGGTAAAAAGTACTATATTGAACATAGGGAATGATAAGGAAGTGACAATGTTAGAGCTCGCTAAAAAAATCCATAAGCTGTGCAACAAGAGATTTGTAGCAAAACATTTAGAACCCAGAGAGGGGGATGTAACTAGAAGAATACCTGATATTAGTCTTGCAAAAAGGCTTTTGAGATATTCACCTAAAATTAGTCTTGATGATGGCCTTAATAAAACTGTTAGTTGGTATGCGCATTCTCTAAGTATTTAACCAAGATTACTATCTGTAGACATTTTTGTATACTTCAATAATTTTGGGTATTACAGTATTCGACTTACATTCTTCTGCATCAAGAGTGGCTTTTTTTAAATCCAATTTTTCCCAACTTTGATCCTTTAATATCTGTTCTATATTTTCTTCGTTCCAAATTATGGTGTTTCTTTTTATAACCGTCGGAAGGTCACCATCATAGCATAAAACAGGAGTTTCACAGGCTTTGGCTTGTATTATTGGTATTCCAAATCCTTCCGTAGTAGAGGTTGATAAGTAGACATCGAAGGAATTATATATTTTTACTATATCTTCTTCCCGTGCGAATCCAAAGTATTTTATCCTATTATCATCTTTTATTAGTTCATTAAATGGAAAGCCATTTCCATATAGGTGTAGTGCCAAGTTTTCATTTTTCAATTTCTTGAACGTTTCTATGAAAACTCTCAGTTTCTCTCTTTTATTGTATGGATAACTGTTAACATAACCAATGATTTTGGTTTTTTCTTTTTTGTATCTTTTAATTGGTACAAATTTGCTATTTACTATAGGGTAAGACACACCTATCTTATCTGGTTCAATCCCAAAATCATTTGTTAATCTAGATGCGACTTTTTCGTTGACTGTAAATATATAATCATATACATTCACCGCTTTAGACACTTTTAATGTATCGGCTAAGGACAATCTCCTTATATTAGAAACTATTAGTTTTTTGAACATAGACGCTTCCTTAGGATAAATCATTTTGATGTAATTTTTGTCGAATACATAAAAATCCCAAAATGTAACTATTTTTTTCTTACTACTTTTTAGATATTTAGTAGTTAAAAGAGGTTGTAGGAAATGAACATTTTTGTTTTTTATTTTATCAATGTGCATACTAAAATATATCCGTCTATTTATAGGGGGTCCTAATATTGGTATATTTAGATAATTTGCTATCGCAGACAAGTCTACTTTTGTTATATTGAATGTAGCAGACAGTGCACTATACAGATCATATGAGTATCTCTGGATACCGTAGCCACTGCTGTTTGAGAATCCATTCGATATCAGTGTTAAATCCATTTTAATCTCTTAATGTAAGTATATAATTAATACTTAATTTGTTTATAGTATGAACAGAATAGTAATATCCAATGTTCGCATTAAACCACTTTTTGGTGGAGAGGAGCTTATAACCAAACTGATTACAGAAGGATTATCCGGAAGCTTCGATGTTAGGTATATAGGGTATCCTTTTGATATAAAAGTGCAAGCAAAAACTTTTCCCTTTTCTAAATTTTTACCAAAAATAAGCGGGGTCGGAAATTTGCTTCGAAGGCTTCCCATTCTAAAATATATATTTGTAAAGAATCTGAAAATGAACTGCGACTTGCTTATTTCCAACAGCAATTCTGATGATTTGGCGCTATTGCGAGGCGGAAAACATAACGTATCATACGGTAAAATTATTATAATAAAACATGGGCCCATATTTGAATTTGGGAAAATTTATCCAGATCCTCTAATTAAAACTAAAAAGTTTAAGATTCTAGCATTAAATACTACCGATATGGAGGAACTATCTAACAGATATGGTAACAGTAATGTAGATTTGTTGCGTTTGGGTATAGACGTAAATACCGCCAATTCCCACCCAAATCCAAAATATTTCGAAGAATTGGGTATATCTAGTGATAGTAAAGTTATTTTTAGTATAGGTAGGTTAGAAGAACGACAAAAAGGATTTTTAAAAGGAATACTAGCAATGCGAGAAATTTTAGATATCAACAAAAATAAGGAAAATTTTGTATATTTAATAGCAGGTTCTGGAAAGGATAGAAAGTTGTATCAAAACACAATATCGCGACTAGGCTTAAGAAACAACGTCAAGTTACTTGGCAAAATATCAGATGAACTCAAACGACAGCTCTATACACGTGCAGATTTTATTCTGCAGCCTTCTGGCGCGGAAAGCTTTAGTCTAGTAGCGTTAGAGGCATTAAAGTATGGGAAGATTTTGTTGGTCTCAAAAAACAAGGGTAGCGTTGATATAATAAAAGATTCTGGCACAGATCAGAATGGGTTCTTCATAGAAAGGGATGCTAAAAATATAGCAAATTTACTAATTTCAATAACAGGAACTTTACCTCCTTACGATCTGTCGTTAATAAGGCAGAATGCCCTGAAGACAGGGGCGTTGTTTACCGCTGATAAAATGCTTAATGATATCAGAAAAGTAATAGACCAAATGCTTTCTTCCGGTGAGATTTAACTTTATAACAGGTTTCGGTATTAATAACTAATGAACAACCCACCAAAAATTAGTATATATGCAACAGTGTATAATAATGGAGCTGTTGTAGAGAACTCTATTAACTCCATTATAAAACAATTTAAAAGCTTTAGATACGACTTTGAGTTTGTTATCGTAGATAATTTTAGTACTGATGGTACTTATGAAATTTTACAAAAATTTGTAAAGAAATATAAGAACTTCAAAGTTATCCAAATGAAATGTACTAAAGGTGTTGGTAGAACAGTAGCTTACAGAAATACAATTGGAGCGTATACATTTTATGTTGATTTGGACACGATATATTTACCCGGCTTTTCGAGGCTTGTATATAAAATTTTAAGTAAGTATAAAACAAATTCAATATTTCCTTTTGGTTTCATGGATCGCAAAACAGCTGATAGCGTGATACCGTGGAAAGATATGAATACTTACGAAGATCTTGAATTTTCAGCTAGAGCAGTTAAGAATGGGTTAAAAGTTTTTCTACTGCCAATAACAATTTCTAAAAACTACATAATAACCGGAAATAGAGATAGGCGCTATGCAAAAGGCAAGATTAAACTTTTGAAAAGATTATACAGAAATACAGTTTATGGCATAAAAGGCCGAGGGACAGCTAACTTTGAGGGAATAAGAGAACGATATACGGGCTTACAGCGCTTATTTGTATATTTAGTCCTTATCGGCATGAAACTCTCTAGGGATGAAATTTTCAAATATTCAGATTTCAGATCCAATCTTGAATATCTAAAAAGGAATGAGATATTACTTAATCCAAAAGATTTTGGAGTTGATAACAGATACTGGTTTTATTATATTCAGTCCAGATTTCTGGATTTAGAAACTGTGAACGCATTACTCAGTAAACATCTTAAAATGGGCTTTAACAAAATAACTTTACTTAGAAATGGATTAATCCTTGTGTATACTGATAAGATTGATAAACAACTTTTTGATTATTTATTGAAATTTTATCAGAACTATTAATTAGCTTAATTAGTTAAGCTTTTTAACATAACTTTCTTTATCTAAATATGGTAAAACTATTAACAATCGTAGTAAGCCAAGAGCCTGAAAAAATAAACTTGGCTATAGGTTTCAGCAAGAGGCAAAAAGATAAGGGACACGAGGTAAGACTCCTATTCTTCGGACCCAGCGAGTCTGCGATAGCAGATAATCCAGAGTTAGCAAAGCAGGTAGCGGAGAGTTTTCCAGGCGCGGAAAGACCCAAAGCCTGCGTGTTCGTAGCCGAGAGGGCGAACATAAAAGAAAAGCTGAGTAAAATGGCGGACCTGTTGCCAGCCGGAGAATTCATTACAGACAGCATAGAGAAAGGCTATACTCCGATAACATTCTAAGCGATTTTGCGGCTAAGAATCCCAGTGTAATATATTAATCTGAAAAGGTTAGATTCTAACTATGCTGGGATAGCGCAGCCTGGTAACGCGTCGGTCTCGAGCGGAAGCAGAGCAAACCGATTTCCGAAAGGATTCGCAGGTTCAAATCCTGCTCCCAGCGTTTTGATGATAGCGCAGAAGTCATACGCGTTGGTGATAATGGTATTTGTAACGTTATTTTATGTCAAGGAGCCATCTCCATAGCGGGATAAACCTTATCCTTTTGCCCTTGATTTTCTCCTCCGCTTCGTAGTCCCAAGTTATTACCGCTAGATTACTGCAGTTCAAGTCATTTGAAGCAATAATCAGGTTATCTATTTCTGCGGGTTTTATAGATTCTCGGGAGGATACGTACGTCGCCTGAATAATATGCGTTATCTTGAAACCACGTTTAATTATAAAATCCACTTCATGTTGCTGATGGTCCTTCCAGTAATAAATCTCCTCTTTTATCCGGTTATAGCTTCGCCGCCTAAACAGTTCTACCGCGACGATGTTCTCGATTAATCCGCTTAAATCTTCAGAAGTCCGTATACTTACGTTGTCTATTATTCCATTATCTATGCAATAGATCTTTTTCGGAGCCTTGAATGTTTGTTTGAGTTTAAATGAAAATCGCTCAATTCTAAATATCAGATACGATTCTTCCAGGAATTTAACCCAGTTTGACAGGGTTATCAGGCTGTTAACCCCGGTTATTTTTCTTAAAGAGTCAAATGTAAATTCATTTGATGCATTTGAAATCAGATATCTCGAGATTTTTCTCAAATCTTCCCTGTTTTTTATCCTGTGCCTGTTTATTATATCTTTATTCAGTATATCATTGTATACACTTGCGATGATCTCACTGCCCGAACTTAACCTCTCGGGGAATCCGCCATTTATCATATAATCCCTGAGGAAGGATACAAGTTCCGCCTTTTCCCGCGTATTGAATACGTTTTTGATTTCAAATCCTCTGTATCTTAGGAATTCCTTGAAGCTGAACGGGAATAGCGTCACATCTATGTGCCTGCCTGTCAAGCGTGTGGCCAATTCTCCCCCCAAAAGGTTTGAATTTGAGCCGGTAATTATCACTTTATTTGTGTCTCTGAGCCGTGTTATGAACAATTCCCAGCCCCTCATATTTTGTATTTCATCAAAAATCATGTTATCAACATCCTTTCCATATAATTCGTAGAACACCTGTAGTATCTTGTTAAGGTCTGCAGTGTCCAAGTCTATCAATCTTTCATCATCAAAATTTATGTAAGCAAATTTTCTGCCGTAAAACGTTTGTATGGAAAGAGTCGATTTTCCCGCTCTTCTTACACCGAGAATCACCAACGAATTTGGGTACTTTATGAAGTCGCCAACTTTCAAGTCCCTCATTATAATCTCCTTTTTTTTGATCAGTTTTTCTATTCTTTCCCGTTGGTCTTCTACGACAGTCTTCAGAAGCTCGATGTCCACTTTATTTATAGTATACAAGATTATTTAAATGTTGCATAGTATACTATACATTAAAAACGCCACATTTAGAAAAAACTTTTAGCGGGGCCAGAGTAGCGTAGGCGACTTACCGTTGGTCTTAGTTTGCTCCACTAAGCATAGTAAACATCACTCCAAATATTAAATTACAGTACAATGTTATATTTGAGTGAATATTGCCGGGATGGCTGAACTTGGTTAAAGCGCACGCCTCGAGAGCGTGTTTCCGAAAGGATTCGCAGGTTCAAATCCTGCTCCCAGCGTTTTGATGAAAAGACAGGAATTGTATGTTTTGACGGCTATCGTGGTTGTGGCAGTGGTGATCGCGCTGCTAATCTTAACAGGCGTCGGCATTACAAACCCAGAATTCAAACCGATACTTAACCTGGCCGGCGTGAACAGCAGCAATAAGCTTGTAAGTCTGATGCAGGCAGGGATATCGAATCATTCGGAATTCAACCTGACCTATCATGCCTCCGCGAAACTCGCATCGACCCCATTGGCATACACGGCTTATTCCGCCAGTTTGTCGGTATACAGGAACGCCAGCCTGTTCGGGCTTTCTATGAGGGTCAGCGGGCAGGCGGATACGGTGTACAGCTCAATGTCGGAATATAACGGGACCGGATTCATCCTGTGCATAGGCAACGAAACTGCATGCGCCTACAATAAATCGGAGCAGACAGGCAATTTCTCCTCAGAACTGTTGTCAGCGCTATCAGGATTGTTCAGCAGTTCGTTTCTGAGCAGCCCTTACCTGAAGATGATGGAAAACAATTACCGGGCCGGGAGTACAAACGGATTCGCCTTGGCTTATCTGAATACGCAGATTTACGACGGGGAAGAATGCAGCTACACGGCCATAGCCTCGAACCAGAACTTCTTCTCATCGACCGGAACCACTGTCAATGGGAGCGTATGCATCTCTGAAGCGCTCGGGCTGCCGGTGTACGGATACGTGAACGTACATTACAGTTCGGCTGCGGTGTCCATAACATTCGGTTCGAGTCTTGCAGCCGGTTAATATCTTAGTTATAATGACACCAATCCTATTTTCACTGTGATTTAGAAGTTAAAATATTCATTATTCTTTCATAGTAAAGTATTTAAATGATGGGAACAGCAGTAAATGCATGGTAAAATTAATCCATACAGATCCGTCGACGAAAAAGAAACACGTCAGGATAAGGTTGGAGATATTTACTGTATTGGTCGTGGCCGTCTTGGCGGTCGTAATCTTCTTATCATTCAGCAGTCTGACAACCGGCAGCTCGCTCGGATTGGCACAGAACAATCTCGCGACGGAGACTGGGAAGGTAAGCGCATTGAACAGCACCATATCAAATCTAAATAGCAGCTTGCAGAACGACAACGTCAAGATAAGCTCGTTCGTTACGAACGTTTCGACACAGGCAAATACGATAGCGAACCTCAACGCGGAGATACAGGCACTGGAAACGAACGCGTCTAACATCCTTATCAAGCTCAAGGCAGCGGACGCTGGCAACTTTAATTATCAATTTTTGATATCAAGCCTAGAATCTAATATCTCGGGATTGAACTCTAATATCTCAAAACTGAACTCGGTTAATTCTGTTCTGTCGGTTAATAATTATAAGATTCTTCAATATTATATTCCGACGGGCTCCATTAGCTTAGACAATCTATTACCAACAAGTTTCAACATTACTGCTTTTACTCCGTCCCCTTGGACTGAATACGCGATGATTAATTCAGTTTCATGGAATGGATCTACTATGTTCATGGTCGGAGGTAAAAGCTCAGCCAACTTTTCTGGTTCGCCCCCCATATCCACGGCGGCTGTATACAATGTAGCTTTGAATAAAATGACGGATCTTACGTCAAAACTCTCTGCTTATAATGGGTACTACTTAATGGCAGTCGCATCCAATGGCGCATCTGATCTTATTTTCGGCGCTTATCCAGCGAACACTTCATCTGGATATCACACAGCCCTGCTTCAATATTCTAATGGTGTGTTCACAAACCTAACATCTACATTGCCTGCTGGAGCCGATTTCACGCCACAGGACGCGGTTTATCAAAATGGCGTATACCTTATAACAGGATACTATTCGCCTAAGGGTAGCACAAGCGTCTCTCCACGCTTATTTTCGTACAGCACAACTGCAGGCCTTAAAAATATATCGATACCTGCAGCATTCGACGGTAGTGTGTTTCTAAGCCTGGCTTACGATGGTTCGCAATATGGTATATTAGATGCAAATTTCAGTGGATCCAATGTATGTGCGTTAACGTATAGTTGTAGCTGGTCTACTCTTACACCATCACCTCTAAACACTAACATGGTGATGTATAATCCATCTGCAAATACATTTACCTCATACAACATAAGTATAAGCAACTGGTTCAATGGTGGGCTGGCATGGGACGGCGCCAACTTCTTTATAGCCAGTGCTATACCGAGCGGATTTACAACAGGCTTGTTCAACCCAAGTACAAATAAATATCTCCCCATTAGGCCCCCAGTGCATGAAATTGGTGGTGTGCCAGGACAAGGCCTTGCATGGAACGGTTACGAGTTCTTCGTACCTGGTCTCGGACCTGGTGGAAATGGAGTTTCTCCTTTCTTGTATATATTTAATAACCAACCGTTTGCCTAAACAGAACTTAGAGTAAACCCATCAAACCATAGGTTTGTCGTTTCCTTCTTGTCTAAGCAGGATGAGGTTGGTTTATACAGGTGATAAATCAAGGAAACACGAGTCATCTCTGTTAATTGTTTTTTATTCAGTTCAAATGATAATCCTTTAGTTTCTGTGAACCGTCGAATACGAAGACAGCATCCACGTCCTTTCCGGAGATAACATTGGGCAGCCAGATCCTATCATCCTCCCACATGCTGTCAAACGGTATATCGTCAAAAGCGAACCATTTCGGCGACATCTCCTCACTTTCTTTGGGTTCGCCGTCCCATTTTCTGCACACAAAAACGTGCATCTCCTGGTCGAATTCCGGCTTTCCCTCGAATAGGAATTTTATAACCCCGGATTTCGCGTATTCTTTCGGGACTACGCTTATCTCCTCGCTGGTCTCTCTCAGCATAGCCTCTTCCAGGGTCTCCCCTTCCTTGACCTTCCCGCCGACGCCGTTCCATTTCCCGATTCCGAATCCGCGTTTCTTCATGGCCAGCAGTATCTTATTCTCCTGTACAAGAAGGCACAGCGTCACTTTGCGTAGCTCCTTATCGTTATTCATTTTTTGGGATGTATGTAGAGATTTAAATAGTCGTCGGTTCAATCTATCCTATGGAATTAGAAGATCTTAAAAACGTGGCGAAAAACTTCATCGATGAGAGGGACTGGCGGCAGTTCCAGACTGCCAAGGAATTGGCGATAGACATCTCCGTGGAAGCGAACGAATTGCTGGAATTATTCCAATGGATGGACGGCAAGGAACTCGATAAGAAACTGATGAAGGGCGAAGACAACGAGCTGCTGAAGAAGATAAAGAACGAGACTGCGGACGTTTTATTCGGATGTTTGGCGATGGCGGACCACCTGGACTTCGACCTAGGGAAGGCGTTCCTGAGCAAGCTGGAGGCGCTGGAAAAAAGGTACAACAAAGAGGAAGTAAAGGGAAAAGTAGTGAAGATACCCGAATATAAGAACTAATTTATACTCGCTCTATTCTAAAAGATATTGTAAAGATGGGAAAGAAAGGGAGCGCTTCGAAGCAGCCTTACGTTCAGAGATTCAGGTGGGAAATATCTAGATTCATAGACGATGAGATAAACGAAAACGACCGCCTCAGGGCAGCCAGGGGCACGAAGAGCCTGGATTCCCTGCTGAAGCCAATAATATACACAAACGCAGACCACAGCGAACTGGTAGCCACCTGCGGGATTTCTTGCGATGCCGACCTGTGCAATACAAGCTTTTCGGACATACTCAAGACCGTCTCGGGGGATTCCATCTACGTGTACAGGAAGAAATACAAAGACCTGTCCGTTTCGATAGAGTCTAGGGCGGAGAAGATGGTCGATTCGTTCGTTCTGAGGGGGACCAGCGGCGGCTCGCAGGTTTTCAGGGTAGAATACAATAAACCTAAGAACCTGGACGCCGCGAACATAACGTTCTTCCTATCCAGAGGTTTCGTTGAGGAACGCTACGGTGCGGACATGTTCATATCCGTATGGAGGAGGCTGCTTTTGGACAGCATCATGGATGTAACGCCGCCAAAGACCAGGGCCGCCGAACCACTAGAAACCAAGCTGAAGGGTTTCGGACTGGAGATATACAGCGGCAATATCGACATGGACTCCGTTGCCGGTTACCAGAGTGTAAAGGAACAGGTCGAAATGGAGGTGATATTCCCGTTTCTGCACCAGTCGGAACTGGAATCCATAATAAAGAGGACGAGAAAGGGCGATTTCGGGAAGAAGATAAACGCGGCCCTTTTCTACGGTCCGCCCGGCACCGGCAAGACGCTGATGGCGAAGGTCATCTCAAGCGACAGCAAAATAAAATTCGTCTACATGCCGCTGTCGAAGATATTCTCGAAATATTACAGCGAATCTGCGAGGAGGATGGATCTCATCCTTGACAGCGTCAATGAGTACAGCAAAACTGTCGGGAAGACCATGCTGTTCATAGACGAGCTGGATTACATAAGCAAGCGAAGGAACGACTCGGCGGTGGAAGTGGAGGACTCGCGGGTCATAGACACCATGCTAACTAAACTCGACGGCCTGCTCACGAACAACGGCAACTTACTGGTCATAGGCGCCACGAACCTGTACGAGAACACCGCCGATGCCGAAAAACTGTACGCTAACCTCTATGACATAATAGACGGCGCACTGCTGTCGCGTTTCGCCACCAAGATATACTTCAACCTCCCCACCGCGGACGACAGGAAAGCCATAATACGGACGTACGCCAAGCAGCTGGACGATGCAGAGGTGTCCGAACTGGCCGCAAAGACGGACGGTTTCTCCGGAAGGGACATAAGCTACATGGCGGATATAGCCGCAAAATACCTGATATTCGACATCGCAAGAGGGAAGACCGACGAGAAAGTCCCAGGCTTGCACTATTATATCAAGGCCATAGGCGGCCCAAGAAAAACCGGCGGCAACAACCCGGACAGCCTTTACCGTTAATGTATATATTTTAGGAATTAGAAGTAGATTCTATGACGTATAATGTCGTTATAGGCCGTAACATCCGCGATACTGAAATCTACGGAGACCTAGCGACAACTTTCATAGGCAAGCAGTATATAACGATGGGTAACCTAGTTAGCCTCGGCAACAACATGATGCTGGATGCGCTGAGGCCGCACGTGGTCCTGATAGCCGGAAAAAGGGGCTCGGGAAAGAGCTATACGATGGGAGTGATCGCCGAAGGGCTGGCTTCTTTAGAGACGGAGGTGGCGGAGAACATAACTTCCCTGATAATAGACACAATGGGCATCTACTGGACCATGAAGAGCCCGAACTACAAGGAGAGCAAGATACTGAAGGGCTGGAACGAGGAACCAAAGGGGTTCAAGAACATAAAAGTGTTCATACCGAAGGGTTCCTTCGACAAGATAAAGGAGCAGAACCCTTCCATGGCAGACGTGCCGTTCTCTATATCCGTATCGGACCTTTCGTCCAGCGACTGGTGCGACATCTTCGGCTTCTCTATAAACGACGAGTACGGAATAACGATAAACAAGGTGATAGAAGCTTTCGTGGAAGACGGAGCTAGATACGACATAAAGGATATAATCGACAGGCTGACGCAGGAGATAGCAGCATCCGACATAGTCAAGGAAGCGGTAAAGCAGCGTTTCGACGCCGCGAACCAGTGGGGTATATTCGACAAGGAGGGCACGCCGATAGAGGACTTGCTGGCGCCCGCAACGATAAACATACTGGACATAAGCCTTTATTCGCACTCGTTGGGGGAGTTCAATCTCAGGGCGCTGGTAATAGGGTTGTTGGCGCAGAAAATCCTGGAGATAAGGACGTTGGAGAGGAGGAGCGAGGAGCTGGAAGAGATGGAATCTTCCGTTTCTATGGCCGGGACAAAGGCCAAAAAAGAGATACCGATAGTCTGGCTTTTCATCGACGAAGTCCACGAGTTCCTCCCCGTCGGATCCAGGACTGCCGCAACCGCGGCACTGTCCAGGGTGATAAAGGAGGGCAGGCAGCCCGGCATAGGGCTGGTGATAGCAACGCAGCAGCCCGGCAAGCTGGACACCGACATAATAACCCAATCCGACATAATAATCTCCCAGCACGTCACCGCAAAGCTAGACATAGACGCCCTGAACACGGTAATGCAGACGTACATGGCGACGGACATCAAGAAATACCTTGCGGAACTGCCAAAACTCCCAGGGGCATGCATAATACTAGACGACAATTCCGAGAGGATATACCCTGTGCAGATAAAGCCGAGATACACCTGGCACGGCGGGGAGACACCGAAGTCCGTGCCGCCTCCGGAAAAGCCACAGTGACGGTTTTTTGCCGTTGATACCCATCCAGGACTTATGACAGAGTTCCCCTTCACGCAGCGAAGACCCGGCCAGGATACGATAATCGGGGCGGTAAGCAACGCCGTCAAAAAGCGCGGTAGGCTGATGGTACAGGCGTCCACCGGGATGGGCAAGACCGCCGCGGTCCTGCACGCCACGCTGAATTCCGCAGAAGAAGCCGGATGCAGGATACTTTTCGTTACCGCTAAGCACACCCACCAGAACATAGTATACGACACTCTCGAGAGGATAAACTCGGTCTCTTCAGAAAACACAATATTCACAGGGGTGAACGGGAAGAGGTCGATGTGCCTTTTCGACAACAAGATAGACGCTTCGGTGTTCACCGAGTTCTGCCGGGCTGTGAAGGAGCAGGGGATGTGCGACTATTACAAAAACACGTTTTCGAAGAGCAGGGACGTAAAACCTCCGGCTATAGAGGCGCTGAACATGGGGATAAGCGACCCACAGAGCATAATCGAGGCTTCAGAGGACCTGAAAGTCTGTCCCTACGAGATTTCGCTACTGAACGCAAGGAAATCGAAGGTGATAGTGGCCAACTATTCTCACGTCTTCGACAGCGGCATATCCAAGGGATTCTTTTCCAGGGCCGGCATAGAGCCCGAAAATACTATACTGATAGTGGACGAGGCGCACAACCTGCCGGACAGGATAATAGACATGAATTCCTTCTCGATATCTGCGAAGACCCTCGAGAGGGCGTACAAAGAGGCTTCTGCCTCCGGCTTCGGCACCATCGCCAGGAAGATAGACCGCGTCATAGGTGCGGTACGTGATGGGAAGGACGACACCGCCATCAATCTGGGCGGAGCGTTCGACGAATCCGATCTGACAGAACTGGATTCGTTGGTCGAGGCGAACGAGAAGGGGTACAACGTCCCCGCTTCGTTCACGCTCAAAAACTTCGTATCTTACCTCCTGAAGGCCGATGAATCGTACATAGTCTACCTGTCGACCGATAAGGATACCAGGAAAATAAACATCTCATCCCTGGACCCGTCAGACTGCTCGTCCAGCGCGATAAGCTCGTTCCATTCCGCGATCCTGATAAGCGGAACTTTCCAGCCGATGGACATGTTCGCAAAACTTCTCGGGATAGACGATGCCACCAGGCTGGTGGTTAACGAGGGTGTGATAGACAGAAACAGGCTGGTCATAGCAGAAGAGGATGTCACCTCCAAATTCAGCGACAGGGAATCCCAGTACGTGAACATAGCTGGGAGGATAGACGGCCTTTTGGAAAACTTCAGGCACAACATGATAGTGTTCTTCCCGTCGTATGCTTTCATAGGCAGCGTTTACTCAATGTTGAAGGACAAGTCCAAAGTCATCAGGGAGGAGCCAAACATGACCAGGGAGAAAAAACACAGCATGCTGTCCGAAGTACTCACGCCGGGGAAGTCGCTTTTTGCGGTAATAGGCGGAAATTTTTCCGAGAGCATAGGCGTCAAGAACAACAGCGTCAGGCTGATAGCAGTGGTAGGAATACCGTTTGAGCCGCCGTCGGTCAGGCTTAAGGCTCTCCAGGGCTACTACGACAGGAAATTCGGTAACGGATTCGAATACGCCCAAGTCCTCCCGTCCATGATAAAGACGATGCAGGCAGCCGGCAGGGGGATAAGGTCCAGCATGGACAAAGGGGTCGTGCTGCTAATGGATTCCAGATACAGAAGCCCAAATTTCAGGAAATACCTGCCCAGCGACATGATACATCTGGACGGAAGCCCTATGAATGTTATAAACGAGAGGGGCTTCAACTGATCTGCCTTCTTTTGGGCCGGACTCGTTCTTTGTCAGTCCGCAGACCGCATCTTTCCCAGGAGCGATTTTCTCTTTATGGAGAAAGAATGAAGATCCATTTTCAAATATGAAATTATCTCAGTCTCGTTTGTCCTGAGTAGGTCGTTTACAACATTCAAATAATCGTCATGCCCATATTTTTTGAACAGTGACTTGAGCGATTTTATATCTAGGTTCTCATCCAGCAGCAATCCGAGTATGTCAACAGCATCCTTTTTGCCCTTTATGCTGTCTTTGCGCGAAAGAAATGCGGCTATCTTCAGCGTTATCAGGGCTTCTATCTTCGGCAGCGTAAACCCCTCCAGTTTCGTATTCAGTACTTTCAATATATCTTGCGGTGGGATAGGTAGTTCAGAGTACTTCGGTAGATAGATATCTACGTCGAACATGCTGAATTTTATTTCATATTTTTTCAGCTTTACGTTGTTTATTAGCTCATACCTATTTTTCAGAGCGGATAGCGTGTCGTAATCGACTATGATATCTATATCCTTCGATTTGTTGAGTCTTGTGTACAGATAAGTAGCCCACCCGCCTATTAGAATGAACCTGAATTCTTTGTTCAGTTCCTTCAGTTCTTCCCAACTGGCGTCGGTTGTCGCATCATTCCAGAATTCCATTTTCCCTCAATCTGTAGATAAGTCTGTTTGTGAATTCCCTCGCATACCAAGCCCTTATATTCCAAAGGTCCACAAACATCTGGGGTATGCCAACGCAGTCCTTTTTCAGTTCTTTTCTTTCTATCATCCCAGCTAACCTTCTGTCCGTTTTGATTATAAACAGGTTTTTTATCCCTTTTTTCGGCGGGAATCTGCCGATGATGGTATCCAACGCTTTTTCTGTGGAGTATACATATACCTCGCTGTAGTCTGCAGGCGGTTCACCAACAATGAGTTTGTAGTCCGTGAACGCTGTGAATGCTATACCCACAGGCATTGAGCCTTCTATCTTTCCGATATCCATATCCACGCGTGTCGAATAAACTATATCTCTCTGCAATCGTCGGTGGGTCGCCCAAAAAACAAGTAGACGTTCAAAATCCATTATCTTAAATTCCCTTCTTCCGACGTCGATTATAGACAGGGAATTCAGTTCTTTTGCCAGCCTGTTGACCGCGCTTACGGATATCCCGCTTGTTTTTGATACGCCCGCCTGCGTGAGCGTTTTAGTTCCTTTCAGGTAGCTGTCAGCTATCTCTCTCAATGCCACCTCCTCGGTGTTCATTTCTACTATTATTATTAAAACTATTTAAATCTTTCTTGATTTTGAGAATCATATTTAAACCTTTCTATTCTAAAATAGAAAGTTGCAATAAGTTAAATATCCTTCGTTAAAGAACAAAGAATTTCAGCTTATCCTGCTGCCTTCGTTTACGTCCTTGTCGGTGGTTAGGAGCACAATGTCATTCCCATCAGAAGCAGCAAGCAGCATCCCCTCCGATTCCAGCCCCATAAGCTTGGCCGGCTTGAGATTGTAGATGACTATTATTTTCTTACCCACCAAGTCCTGCGGACTGTAGTTCTTCTTTATGCCGCTTAGTATTGTTTTTGCCGTTTCACCGAACGACACCTTCAGCTTAAGTAGTTTTGTGCTGTTAGGAACATCCTCCGCCTCAAGGACCTTACCGACTCTTAAGTCGATTTTCCTGAAGTAATCCACGTCTATGAGATTCCTGCCAGTTTCGCTTTCCATGCAGAATTATTCTTCTACGTTGGTCAGGTATGCGGAGAGCTTGTCAACCATACCCTTTATGTCCTGTATTATCGTGTTGTAATTCTTAACGTACTCCTTTTGGCTCTCAAGTATCCTCGAGAACCTTTCTAGGTCCGCTTCAGACTCCATAAGCCTTTTCTCGAGGTTCTTTATGTCGTCCAGGACCTTCTTGAAATCGCTCAGTTTTATGTATGCTATGGAACGCGGGTTGGATTCCAGCCTAAGTGCGTCGATGGTCCCTATCCCCCCTGCCTGCATGGGCTCCAGCTCCATGTTAGTGGTGGATATCGGAGGCGGCGTCGGGATCAAAGGTATCGAAAAATCGTTAGGGGCTTCAGGTTGTTGCGGCTTAGTAGGATTCGTGACCGCTATCGGCTGCGGCGCCGCTGCAGGCGGCTGGACTTGCGGCTGCTGCGGGTTCACCGCCTCTCTCTGTACCGCCGGTGCGTTGTAATAGGGGTTCTCCTTCGCCCCCTGTTTCTTTTTGAACAGAGCCATAATATGAACTATTATCCCAACTATAAATATATTAGTCTGTCATGTTTTATCTTTCTTGTAAATTCGCGTCAATAGTCTAGTGGTAGGACCTTGGCTTCCCAAGCCAATAACCCGGGTTCAAATCCCGGTTGACGCAATCTTCTCACTTTTTCCTCTTTTTCCTCAATTCAGGTATCGTGAACCTGTTCCAGAACAGCTTGTACATCTTTAATTTGTCCGGCAGTTTGTTCAGGTAGGGTATGAACGGCAGGAACATGAAAACCAGGAAGACAAGCATCGCAGTAATCCCGTCTTCAAGGTCGGTGCTGTTTGGAAACACTATCTCTAGGAGGTTGTACGGCGCCATCCAGTAGCTGCCGATCTGCCACCACTGGTTTCCCAGCTTCAGCATCCCCCACTGGTTCGTCTGCAGGCCGTTGGCGGTGCCCTGGCTGTCGAATGTGGTGGAATCGATGAAGAACCTCATCTGGTACGTCTGGTCCAGGCCGCTCGACTGCTCCGATTGGAGTATAGATCCGTATATGCCCGACTGCGCCAGCCTGGTAAGTGTAGACACTACAGATATCAGAGGATTCGAGGAATTCAGGCCGCTCTCGATGGAACCGTTGGCCTGGAAATAGGTTATAGCCCCGTTTATTGTCGTGTTCTTTGCCGATGCGTTCTCACTGTAGAACGAAAGGAGCCGGTTCTGGGAGCCGCTCGCGTTTACGTACGTGGAATATGGGTAGGTCACGTAGATGTTGCTAGTGCTGAACGTGTACGGCTGTATGCTGTCGAAGTAGGTAGCCGTTCCGGAAGTGTTGGTGAACTCCTGCATCAAAGTCAAGGCCATAACGCCCGGCGTGTTCTGCGCTATCGAGGCAGTGGTGAGGGGCGAAACGTAAGGCGAGCGTAGGAAAAAGGCGAAAAGAACGACTATCACGAGGATGTAAATCATCCTCCTGTACATCTTCCAATGGTCTGCTTTTACCATGGTGTAAGGTATCTCCTTCCTGTACGGTTTGCTTGTACCCTTCTGCTTGACCAGCATATAATGCATGAAAATGAGCGCAGCGAGAATCATCGGGAGTATAGCCACATGCCACCCAAGTACGGCTCCGTAGTTAAGCGGGTTTATCCAGAACCCGAGGCCCATCCCGTTCCACAGGTCGGCCCCGGCAGAGGCATTCCACTGGGAGACGAAGTCTCCCACAAGCCCAACCCCGAACGCGTACTCCAGGAATACAAGGAAAAGGAGGACGGAGCCGATCATCCAGACCAGTTTTTTGTTCCTGAACGCGGAAGTGGAAAAGTTAACCAGGACGTGCAGGAGCATTAGCGTAACGAACGCTTCCGCAGCCCACGTATGTATGCTCCTGAAGAAATTGCCTACGACTGTAGTGTCCCACCAGAACGGGCCGAATATCAGCATCACCATGCCGCTGACCGCCAGTATGACGAAAAGTTCCAGCAGGTATATCCCTATCGTGAAGAAGAAACTGTTGCCGTACGAAGGCACATTTACTATATATAGTGATTGCAGGAGCTCCTTCACATCCCCGAACATGGACTGGTGTCTGCCGCCGTTTTTTCGGTCGTGTCGTTTCAGCATATACCCAACTAATAAAAGAAATTAATATGTATATATTAACCTTAATAACACCGTTATAAAAAGACCGCCGAAGGGTTAAGACTAAAAGATAAATAACCCGCGCTACAAGGATTATGGATGGAAGGCGAAGAGATAGAACTCAGGTGCACTATAGAACTGATGGGCAAGCCGAAGGAAGCGGTCGAGAAGGCCATAAAGGACGTTGTTAACAACATAACCGAATCGGGAAAGAAGCTAGAAGTGAGCAGCCAGACCTACGGAGAACCGCAGTTGATGAAAGACGGCTTCTATTCCGTGTATTCCACTTTCAACGTGAAATCCGACATAGTCTCCCTCCTAGGCTTTATAATGGATTACGCCCCGTCTGCCATAGAAGTGGTGGAGGCCAGGCCTGTTAAAATAAATGCCGTCGATCTCCAGGGCTTCTTCAACGACCTTTCGGGTAGGCTGAACGACTTGGACCAGAAGATAAAGATATACTCCGGCCAGCTTTTGCTGTTGTCTGAACAGCTGGAAGCGCTGAAGAAAGAGAAAAAGGATTGAAGCCTACAGTGCCAGAGCCGTCGGTCAGTTCCCGGCGTCCCGATTCGAATACTCCTGCCTAATCAGTTTTCGTCAAAAATGCCACTTTTCGCCAAGTCAGTGAAAATCGAAAGCTTTTTAAATAGCTAATTTGTCTATTTGTTAGGCTTAATCGCCTGTATATTAAAAACAGTTGAGTCCGAGTAAGTGAGGTAAAAACATGAAAGCGAAATTAGTGAGAAGTGTAAAGAAATTAGCAGCAGTGACGACAGGAGCTCTGTTCCTTGGAGCCACAATGGGTATGGCGAGCGTGTTCGCTAGCGGGCTTGGTAGCCTTCCAGGAGCCTTCGTAAGCAACGGTCACGTAAACTCGGTATTCGTGGTTGGACAGAACGCGGCACCTTCGGACATCATAGGAGCGGTCGATATATCGGCGGCACTGACGGCTGCGGCTGCACACACAGCAGGCACATCTGGACAGATAACCATAGGCGCTCTTGCCCTCAGTTCGAAGGCAAACAGCGTAAATTACTTTGACACAAACGCTTCGAGTCTAACTCAGATGTCACCAGTTTCGATAAACCTGGTGGCACAGAACTTTACTTCTACTTGGAAAAGTAACGCTGAAAACTATACTTCGGTGGAAAACCTGACCTTCCTCAAGCAATCTACTTTCAACGGACTGAACGTAGTGTTTCCTGCAGGTTCGTACGAATTGCAGTCTTACATCGTTAATAGGAGTGCGGCCAGCAACAAAGTAGAACTTGGCAAGAACATAGTCGGTCTGAATTCGACATTTGCAACATTGTCGAATGTAACCTACGAGATAGGTAACACTGCAGAAGCAGTTACTCTTCTCAACAAGACCGAAGCACAGTTCGGTACTGTAACCACAAAAACAAACGTCAACATACCGAGTACGTTTACCGTTGGTAGTAACACGATAGACATGGTCGGTGCGGTAACAGACGTCGTAACCCCTAGCGACAGCCAGATAGAGGTAAGCGTTAACGGGGGAGCAGTGACCTACCTTAACCTTAGCAAGACGACGACCGTCGGACCTGTAACAATAACTACGCCAGCAACGATATATCAGTACTCGAACGGTACCGATTTCGTTAAGACGCTGAAGATTGCGAGCGTCACGTACACGCAGAACCTTACCAGTTCGCACGCAGCAGTGTTTCCAGGATTGAGCACGCTGAACGTGACAAACGACACGAAAAACTTCTACCTTACGTCGACCGCGGGTTTCACCCTTAAGCACAGCTTCTCTACATCGGCTAGTTACACTCTGCCTCAGAACCTGACCACCATCGACTTGGAAGCGTTGACTTCTACGTTCAAAGGTACGTCGGCGGGCGACAACGTATCTTTGTCTGTCGGTGCAGCGAAGTTCGACAATATAACAGTAAAGCCTACCGGTAATGTAACAACCCTTGATGTGGTAAGCGCTGTCCCTAATATAGGTGTAGGAGCAGGTGCACTGTTCTCCTCGGCTGTAAACGTGCCAAGCGAGATAGCATTCGCATCTACATGGGCTGCTGGTGATACATACGTTAAACTGACGAACATCCTCGCAAACAACTCTTTGCTGTACAATGTCAACGGGATTAAGGGAAGCGTAGCGCCTGGTGCGTCCGGGGTGACCGCCAACTCTACAGTAGCATTTAGCTCCCTTTCGACTTCGCCAGCGGGAGTACTCGACCTTGCTGTAACTAACGCAAGTAAGGAAAAAAGCTACGCGGCATTTACGCCGACACTTAACTTCACGACTGGAGCAGAAGGTGGTGCGCTCGTATTCTACACACTGCCTAACGGACAGTACCTGGGACTCCACTATCTGACTGCAAACAACGGTGTGACAGGAGCCAATAAGGTCTTGGGACAGAACCTGACGTATATACTCAACTTTACCGCATCTACGACAGCGAGCCCGACAAATACTTCTGTAACCTACAGCAATACAAAGCACCTGTTCTGGAAGAATTACGGTGGATACAACGTTACGGTGAACGAGTTCAACATCTCCGGCGCGACGACTCCTAAACTTATTGGTAACCTGAGTATAAAGGCCCCTGTAGCAACTGTCGGTACTTACTCGATAGTTCCAGGATTTAGCGGCTTTTACAATGCTGGTGTGCACTCGACTTCGTTCAATGCCACGGATACACTGAATGCAGGCACAGTACTGGGAACATTCACCTTCAACGGCACGGTGGTTAAATTTACCGACCTGCTTGGTGAAACATTGACCGCGAACGTTAAATCGTACAGCAACGCAACGACTTACTTCGGCTCTGCTGCAAACACGTCCAAGAACACGTTCGGTGACTACATACAGTTTACTGGCAAGCCATTGAATGCGGCAAAGTTCTACATACCTACGCAGAACTACACTTTAGCGGTGGCGGGTACGCAGGTTGTTAGCGGCAAGACCAACTACTCTATCGGCCAGACAGTAACCGGCGGTAAGCTGATTTCGATATCCGGAGTCAGCGGAGGGACAGCAGCCTCGTACATAAACAGCAACCCAGACCTGGCAATGACCGACAACAACTTCGCAGGGGCAACCAACAGCGTTCCCGTGATAATAGTCGGTGGACCTGCAATCAACACACTTGCAGCGGAAGCACTTACAGGAAGCGCGACTCCTATATACGGATCAGCCTTTACCAACCTTACGGGCGTAGCGTCCGGTGAGGCACTGATTGAGTACTTCAGCAGCGTTGCCAGCTTCAACAGCCAGCCTGCAATTCTGGTAGCGGGTTACTCCGCATCCGGTACAACCCAGGCTTCTGAAATACTGGCATTGTCGCTTGTAGGCGAACCTCTATCCAGCGCGGTCCTAAACGGTACAAAGGTGATACTTAGCACCTCGACACCGTCGTACACCGGCGTAACGATAGTAAACAAGTCTTAAACAGTTTAAATAATCGAGGGGACTTTTGTCCCCTCACCTTTATTTTCTTTTTATCTATCTGCATTCTACCATATTTTTATAAACGACAAACTTCTAGTCTCTATCTATGAAACTGATTATCAAGAAAGAGACAGCAGCGGATAAGAAACCGCATAGAAGGGACCTGATCCTATCCATATTGGTTTTTGCAGCGGTCGCAGTGTTCGTTTACCTAGTTGCGGCGGCCATCAATGGCAAGATACAGCAGGGCAACCTGGCGAATTTCAACGCCCAGGCCGCGGCGTACGGCAACCAGCTTACGGCGGAATTAGCCGCAAACTCGTCGACATGCCAGCAGCAGAATGTTATAAACGCTACCAAAGCGAATATGGTGTGCGGCTCCGTTTTCTACTGCAGCTATTCGAGTGCGTGCCAGGCGCAGCTGCCCAACCTGCCATCCAGTACGATAAGCATACTGTGCGATGCGTTCAAGTCCAACAGAGTAATAGCCACTGGGATGTGCTTCAAGATATAGGCGCGTCCAATCCCTCTTTTTTATGGCACATGAAGACATAGGTATAACGACCCTGGGCGGGAAGCAGTACGGTTTCACAGGCAGGCTTTTCACGGAGAGACGGGATTTTGTAGTGCAGGAAATAGAGGACGACGGAAGCGTCCTGGAAGTGGAGGGAGAGGAGCCGCACGTGTCCGGGGAGAGGAGAGATTTCCTGGTTTTCACGCTGATAAAGGAAGGGCTGTCAACCCCAGAGGCCATAAGACTGATCTCAAGGGACCTGCGCATAAACCAGAAGAGGATCGGCTACAACGGCAACAAGGACAAGCAGGCAATAACCTCGCAGAGAATCAGTATATTCAAGCTGGATTTCGAACGGTTCGGCATAAGGAACGACAGGATGTCTTTCAGGGATTTCGCCTATTCCGATAGAGGGTGCAAGATAGGGGCGCTCTACGGCAACAGGTTCACCGTGAGGATAAGGGATTTCGCAGGCAACGACGGGGAAACGGCGGCGTTCGTTGACGAAATAAGGTGCGGGATACCAAATTTCTACGGACCACAGAGGTTCGGTTCGGACAGGCTCAATATATCAGTATCAAAACACATATTCGCACGCGACTTCAGGATGGCCTTCTACACCCTGATCTTGGAGGGGAGGAACGACGGGAAATCGCTCGAGGGTTACAG
Organism: Nanobdellota archaeon; assembly: GCA_021807085.1. Lineage (GTDB taxonomy): Archaea > Nanobdellota > Nanobdellia > Parvarchaeales > Parvarchaeaceae > Parvarchaeum. The sequence goes on along the minus strand of JAKAPM010000001.1, from coordinate 4,923 downwards.
GGACAGGATGCGGGAGGTCTTCGGCAGATACGTCCTCGAGGAAGGGGAGATAGACGGCGAGGAGGCGAAGGAGCTGCTGGATTCGCTGCCAGGCGCCTTCCACAACGAGAGGATGATGCTGGAGCACATACTCGAATACAGGCACGACTACATCGGCGCGATGAGGCTTCTTCCCAAATATTTCAGGCTGATAATAGTCCAGTCCTACCAATCCTACCTTTTCAACCGCGTGCTGAGCAGGCTGGTGGAGAAGTCAGGGATAGGCGGCCTGCCGGCGGAGGTGCCCTCGGTTGGCTACGATCTCGCCATGGATGACGGCGTTGCGGGCAGGGCAATCAGGGAAGTGCTGGATTCGGAAGGAATCGAAGGTGTGGAGAAGTTCAGAGTCACCCAGATACCGGAAGCCAGCCTGAAGACGTTCATGAGGCCAGCGCTGACCGTGCCAGAGAACGTCTCTTTCGCCAGGGAAGGGGATGACGCAGTGCTTGCATTCGATCTGAAAAAGGGGTCGTACGCCACCGTTCTTCTTATGAAGATGATGGGGCAGGAATCAGGAAACGTTGCCGCATAGGGAGAAAGAAGGGGCGTACTGGCACAGCGTCTTCGTGAGTTGGGCCGTGTCTTCATAGCCTACGTAGGTCGAATTCTCGTTTATTATGATGGTTGGGTAGGAACTGACGTTGTATATCCTGTCTATTGCCTGGACCGGGCTTATGTTTATGTTGGCGTCCAGGACTGTGGCTACGAGCGTGTAGTTGGACCGCTGCTCGAGATAAGCCAGCTCCTCCCCCTCGTACACGCAGTTGTCGCAACCGTTTTGCGGATACAGCATCAGCACGTTGAGTATGTTGCTGTGGCACTGTTCCTTTATCCTCTGCGCAAGCAGCCAGGAGTTCAGCCTGGTGTAAGCGAACTGTTGCAGTATATTGTTGTAGTCGGAAGCGTAGGTCGTGTCTGTCTGCGCCGCATTTATCTCCGAATTCAGGCTCTGTAGCTGCTGGTTGAGCGCCTCTGTCCCGCTCTCGAGTATGGCGCAGGATGCGCTGGAGTTCGATTGGCCGAGCGTCGCTGCCAGTGACAGTGCTTCGAGAGTCTGCTGGTCGAGGTTCAGGCTGTTCTGCAACGCGGGCACTTTCAGATTTGCTATAGAGTAACCGAGTGCGAATGCGATCGACACAGCCAGTACCGCGGCCAGGAATGCCAGCGTCAGCTTCGTCCCGTTGTTCAGTTTCGATTTGCGATTTTCCATGCTACCTTCTTCTTGAATATAGTGCCGTTTATGAACCCGTAGAGCCACGTCAGGCCCAGGAAGTACGAGAACAGGGTGGTGTAGACTGCTATCCCTAGCGTGTCCTTGACTGCATCTATCCTTTTAGTAACGCCGTTGAGCGCGTAGAACAGCGAGTATATGCCGAACACCAAGAGGAGTATACCGAGCGTTGACAGCACGCTCCAGGAGTATCCGACGTTTATGATTTCCTGCTGCAGAGTCTGCAGCGAGAACGTCAGGCCGACGTTAGCAATGCTGTTGTAGGTGTATGAAATCCCTACATATATATAGTATCCTACAAGCGGCAGGGCTATTATGGAGAAGAAGACCGACGTGAATATCAGGACCATGATACTCCTGTCTATGAGGCCGTGGTTGTCCTTGCTCATTATCTTCTTCCTGTATTTTAGCATGTTGTAGAAGAAGCCGGTGTACCACCTTCCTCTCTGCTTGAACAGGGCGTATATCTTGTCCGGCACGATAGTGTACGAGAACGCATCTATGACATTCTCCACCTTGTAGCCCTCCGTGAGCAGGTGTATGGCTACCTCCATGTCTTCGGTGATGTTCCTCTCGTCGAAATACCCTATATCCTTAAGCGCGGACAGCCTGAACATGGAACCGGGGCCAGGTGCGACCAGCAGGTTCCCGACGTGGCTGAACGCCTTCCTCAAGACTATCGAGAAGATATAATCGTATTTCTGTATCAGCTGCACCGCCTTCTTCGGGTTGTAGACTGCGACGGACGGCGCCACCGCGCCCACTCCTTTGTCGGAGAACGGGACGATAAGTTTTCTAAGCATTTTCCTGTCAGCCATCGAATCTGCGTCGAGAGTAGCTACGAACTCCTCCTTCACCTTGTGTTTGAGTACGTAGTTCATGACCGCCGCTTTGCCGTTTACGCCCGTGTCTACCGCCTCTACACCGTATCTGCCGAAGGAGTGCGCTACGCGCCTGGTTTTCTCGTCGGTCGCCTTGTTGAGCCCCACGTATATCTTGATCTTGTCCCGCGGATAATCGCTCGCGAGCACGCTCTCGACCGACAGTCTTAGGTCGTCCCCTTCGAACAGCGTAGGTATCACCATGGCTATCCTGGGGAGATTCTTGACCCTGGCTTTCCCCTTCCCCTCGTTCAGTATCTCGTAGTATATGAAGAGCCAGAAGAACAGCAGGAACAGGACCACTGCCGACATTATCTCCAGTAAAATCTGAGTTAGCATAACATCCTATACTTATAATAAACTATTAGTCTATTTTATCTATTAAAGTGTTTAGTGCAGCACATCCGTAACGCCAATGCACGCGTCGAGAACGGCCGACAAGCGCAGCTTTGAGTAGATTAGGTGGCATGCGATGGTATCGTTTGCGGAAGACTGGCTGATGTCGGAATTTACTCCATATTCTAAGTCCACAACAGGAGTGTATCTGCACGCCGTATCCGACACGCCGTAGCCGTACAGAAATATGCCGTCTTTCTCGCCCTTCAGTGTATAATTGCCGCCGACCATCGAAGCCGCGGAGGCGCCGAGCGGCCCGAAGCCGATTATCGGGTATTGGGAATAGTTTTCGCCCCTCGGGTAGGTCGCGCTTATGCCGTAGTAGTCCAGGAACACCCAGTTGTTGGACTGGACGGTGCAGTTGGTCGTATTGTAGGCGGAATAGAGCAGCGACTTCGCTGCGCTTATCTGTCCGCCAAGCACCGAAGAATTGAACGGCTGGGAATATAGGATCTGATACGCGAGGACCATCGATACCACGAAGAACAGGAGGGTGAGCAGCACCATCCTTTTGTCGAGGAAGAGAGACAGTATCAGCGTGGCGAATAGCGTCACCGGGAGGAAGAATCTGAAATAGTTCAGGCCGGCCGAAAACATGTGGCTCACTAGTATGTATATGACAAAAAAGAGGAAGAGCGCGGATAGCAGGATCAAAACGTCGGATTTCCTGCTTTTCAGCAGGGAGGTCTTCCTTTTCTTGAGCAGCAGGACCATAGCAGCCAGCGGTATAAGGACCACCAGCTCCTCGAAGCCGGTAGCTATATAGCCGCTGCCGCTGGAAAACGTGCCGGCCAGCGTAGCGGAGTTCTGGTAGAAGGAACTGGCGAACGTGAAAAATATGTTGTGGTAGAGCGCAAGGTTGTAGGCGAAGAACGGTACGAGTGCCAGCAACGCGGAAGCCGCGAACACCCCGAGCCTTTTTAGCGAGCCGACTGCGTTCCAGTCCACCAGGAAAAGTGCGAGAGGGAGCAGAAACAGGCTGTCGTATTTGGATACGAACGCCAGCGCCATGAATATCCCGGCGTACTGCGGTTTTTTCGCCTTTATCATCGCTATGAACAGGATAAGGAAGGCATACATTGGCAGCTCTGACCCGTTCCTTATGGCGTAGAAAAGAAAGAAGGGGTTGAAGACTACTCCGAGAGTCAGCACGCTGTCGATTCCGAACGACTTCGAAAAATAGTACACGGCTACGAAGAAGATTACGGTGGCAAGCGCTATGAACGCGTATACGGCGTACGGGCCGAGCACGAACGAAAATATCCCTATCAGGAAACTCTCCAGCAGCGCCCTCTGGTCTTCGAAATACTGTCCGCCGTGGAAAAGATAGTTGGCGTTCATTATCCTGACTAGCATGTCCCAGTTCATCAGGAAACCGAACTCTAAGGAGAAGAACACCACGGTAGCCACGATGTACGCCACGACCATGTACTTCCTGTTCCTGTACAGGAAATCGTTGACTTTTTGGAACGCGCTCAGCTTTTTATCCGCCATACAAAATCTTCCGAAAGTGCGTACTTGAAGACGAACGATATCACGATACCGATGAAATTGGCCAGTAAGTACGCCATGACAGACGAAAGCGCTATGGCGACGAGGAAGTTTATCATGCCGGCGAAGAGGGTCACTATCCCGAATTTTACGAACGATCCAAAGAAATTGCTCCTGGACTTGAAAGTTATGTAATGGTTCAGAAGGAAGTTCACGACCGTTGATATGACTATCGAATAGAAGAGCGCCAGCGGCAGGATAGTTACGGCGTGGAAAGCGTAGAGGAGGCCCTCGCTTATGAATATGCCGGCAATCCCTATCGTCATGAACTCTATGAATCTCATCTGGTTGAGCCTGAATATCTGGAGCAGGAATTGCAGGACTATGCGCGGCTTGAGCTTGGATTTGCCGGCTTCCCTGAAGCCGTACGGGTATTCCAGGTGTGTCTTCCTGCTGCCGTCCTTCAGGTTCATGAAAACCTCGAGCATTATCTTGTATCCTATCGGCCTGACCCGGCTCCAGTCCACGCTGTCGACCGAAAAGCCGAAGAATCCCGACATGGGGTCCTTCAGCCATTTGCTCTCGGGGACCAGGGTGAGCAGGACGCGTTTGGCTAGGAAGGATATGGACGCGCGGCCCTTCAGCCTCTTTCCAACCTTTACGCCTTCCACGAAATCGTACTTCTTCAGCAGCGAGAAGAAGCTCCCTATGCTCGCGTAGTCGTGCTCGAAATCCGCGTCAGCCACAACGACATTGGCGTGCGTGTCCTTTATGCTCCTCACCCCGTCGACCACCGCGGACGCAAGGCCCCTCCTCCCTTTCCTTATGATTAACTTCACATTTGGGAAATCCCTGCATATCCCCTCGGTGCCGTCCTTGGAGTCG
>JAKAPM010000011.1 GCA_021807085.1 Nanobdellota archaeon | reverse complement strand
ATCTGAGATGAACGGCGCCGTATACGCGCTTCTCGTCCTAGTCATGGCTGTGTTCGAGGCAGTGGTCTTCGTATCGCTTATGATAGAATTCTCCAGAAAGAAGAATTCGGTCTCGATATCTAAGCTGAATAGGTTCAGGGGTTGATGTCGCAATGCTGTTTTTTGTTCTCATACCAATACTCGCGTCTGCGTTGTTGATATATCCCCTTAAAAAGAGGCTCGCAGCCGTAACGGCGATAACTGGCACAGCTGGCTCGCTCGCTATGTCGGCTTACTACCTCTACACCGGATTCGGGAAGACAGCCGTTCAGGCTTATACATGGATGACCTTACCTTACCATTTGGCCTCATCCATAAATCTTATAGCCGTACCGAGTATGATTCTTTCAGTGGTTTCTGACAACTTATCCTTGTTTATGCTGGTTCTGGTATCCTTTGTGTCCCTGATGGTCCTTTTTTTCTCCACCTTTTATATGAAGAAGGAACCCCAAAAGAGGTTCTACGCGGAGATGTCTTTCTTCATCTTCTCGATGCTGGGGCTTGTGATGTCAAACAGCCTGCTGCTGTTCTTTATATTCTGGGAGTTCGTAGGTGTGTCCTCTTATCTGTTGATAAGCTTCTGGTACAGCAGAGAAGCTCCTTCGGCAGCAGGTAAGAAAGCCTTTGTAATAACAAGGATAGGCGATATGGCACTGTTGTCTGCCATAGTGATACTTTATTCTAATACAGGTACCTTCTCTCTTACGTCCATACTCGGAAACCTGCAGCTTATACCATCTAGCACACTATATATAGTTTCGTCGCTAGTGATAATAGCCGCTTTTTCTAAGGCGGCGCAGTTTCCATTCTACCCGTGGCTGGTTGCCGCGATGGAAGGTCCTACACCCGTTAGCGCTCTCCTCCACTCCGCGACAATGGTAGCGGCAGGTGCATATCTGTCCGTACTGATGTTTCCTATGTTGGAAGCGGCCGCTCTTCTACCAGTTCTCGTGGTATTTGGGTTCATAACCGCCGTAATAGGCGCCCTACTGGGGCTCAAGGAGAGGCATTCGAAGCGGATTCTTGCGTACTCGACGGTTGAAAGTCTCGCGTTCATGTTTTTGGCAATCGGCACCGCTAACACCGGTGGCGCAATATTCTACCTCTTTGCACACGCTGTATTCAAATCCATGCTGTTTTTCATAGGTGGTGTGGTCGCAGTTTTTATAGGTACATACGATATATACAAAATAAGTACAAAAGGCGTAAAGAATTCGTGGCTCCTGGTGCCTGCAGTTATAGGTTTTTCGTCCATATCCGCACTGCCTCCATTCATAAGTTTCTTTGCACACGCAGGAATAACCTATGGCTTCGGTCTTTACGAAAACATAGCTTTTGTGATTGTGTCTTTTCTAACCGCGCTTTTCTCCTTCAGGGCTTTATTCGTGATGTTTAGGAACAGAGGCAAGAAAGTCATACAGCAGCGATCCGGCGCGTACATACCTGTATACCTCTTGGCAGCTATATCCATATTCGGGGGTGTGATACTGTTCTTCTTCAACGGTCTGATACCCATCGCTTACAGATTTGATATATTCTCCTACGTTTCGCTAGCTGCCACCCTGTTTGGCGTCTACATCGCCTGGGGTGCATTCTATGTAGGAAGATATCGCTCCGTCGTATCCCGATTTTATTCGCTCGCCAAAAAATTGGACAAATATAGCTATGACAAGATACTTGACCGTATAGGCAGGGCTTTCGTTGGATTCGGGAAAGTCATCTCTGAGCTCGATAGGCTGTTGTCAGACAGTTTCTCCAGGATGGCGGAGGCTACTTTTTTCCTGTCGTCAAAATCTAGGAGCATCGAGAATGGAGATGCGCTGTCATACATTGACGGGGTCTTCGTCGGTTTGGTAATAATATTGTTGCTAGTGGTGGTACTTGTATGATAATAAGTCTAATCGGGTTCTTGGTGCTGCCTGCCATAGGGATAATATCCTTGTTTATCAACCTTTCTTTCGGCGGCGCAAAACCGAGAAACATAACCATAGCGTCCATGCTCGCTACCACGGTACTCTTCGTGCTGGGACTGCTATTGGGTTTTGGCGGATTTTCCGTTACTGTGATAAAACCTCTCGATTTTTCGTTTTCTCTTGCCACAAATAGCCTAAGTGTGCCTTTCCTTCTGCTGGCAACTATTGTACCGCTGATAGCGATACTGTCTGTGAAAAGGGGCAGCGAAGGCGATAAAACCTTATTTTACGTGTTCTATCTGCTGGCATACATGTCAGCAATACTAGTGTTCGTATCCGAAAATCTGATATTGTTGTTCGTCTTCTGGGAAGTGACAGTCCTGTCGTTGTTCTTCATGATATCACTATTCGGTAGCGGTCCTGCCAGAAGAGCCGGCATTAAGTTCCTCATATTCACGCAGTTTGGTAGCCTTACCCTCCTCGGCGCTTTTATACTAGTGTTCCTCTATACCGGCAGCTTCTCACTCTCGTCCCTGTTCATAACAGCAGCGTCCATACCCTCTTCTATAAGCTATATAATCTTCGTTTTCGTGCTCATTACTGCGATGATAAAGATGCCCGTGTTCCCTCTTCACGAGTGGCTGCCGGACGCGTATGTCTCCGCACCAAACCCCGGGACGATTTTTCTGTCGGCTGTGATGTCAAAACTGGGTGGTTATATCTTGCTTCTTTTCGGCTTTGAACTGTTCCCCAGCGTGCTGGCAAGGTTCAGCGTTCCCCTGGTGGTTCTCGGTGTTTTAACTGTGATATATATGGCTTTCGCCGCTTCAGCACAGCGCGATCTAAAGCGCATGCTCTCCTATTCTAGCGTTATGTATATGGGGTTGATATTCATAGGGATAGTGTCTGTATCCTCCTCTTCTTTGAGTGCTGGGGCCGGGTCAGTAATGCTGATGGTCAGCCACGCGTTTGTGATAGGCGCCCTGTTTACTATGTCGTACGCCCTCCTGCTGAAATCAGGAACAAACGATATGTCGAAACTCGGTGGTCTTATGAAAAGTATGCCACTGCTGTCGTTCTTCTTCGTTTTCGCGGTGTTCGCCACCCTAGGTGTGCCAGGCCTGTCTAATTTCGTTGGAGAACTGCTGATATTTATAGGCGCATATTCATCTTTCCCCTTCGTGTTAGTTTCTCTGGCTGGGCTCCTTATAGCTACCAATTATTACCTGAGCGCCGTCAAAAGGATATTTTTCGGTGCTATGAGTAAGACGCTGAGAAAAGTCACCGATATATCCCCCTTAGATGTTCTACAGCTATCACTCTTCTCGTTTTTCATACTATTGATAGGTCTTTTCCCTAGTATAATAATGAATTCGTTCGCCATAATATGATAAACGCAGAATACGTGCTGTTTGCAGGAATCGGTTTGACTATACTTGCGGATCTATTCAGAAAGGAGCTGAGGATAGACAGAGGGCGCTTGATACATGCGATGACTCTGTCCATACTAGTGATAGCCTTTGGGGCTGGACTAATCTATGGAAACATGAACGTGCAGTTTTACAACGAGACCCAGTATTCGCAATTCATAAATTCATTCGTACTGTTCCTGTCAATTCTGATATATTCTTTCATCCTAATCGACGGCGACGAGACTCTCAACACGCATTTGGATATACTTTTCATGCTGGCGGTTTTGGGGGCTATGCTGGTTGTTCTGTCCAGCAACCTCCTGTCTTTGGCTGTCGCGGTGGAAATGCTATCCGTGGCATCATATGGTATAATTTATTTCCAGAAATCCGACAGGCACCTAGAGGCGGCTGTCAAATACCTAATGACCAGCATAGTGTCGATGGCAATATTGCTTTTCGGGATATCGCTGGTATACGCCGGGTCAGGGACTTTGTCATTCTCTTCCCTATCTACTGTAAATTTCTTTCCATTCGTAGCTGGTATAGTGTTCGTGGTTGCGGGTCTCGCGTTCAAATCCACCCTTGTACCGTTTCACATGTGGGCTCCCGACGTATACGAAGCGTCTGACAGTGCTGTAACTGCGTTCCTGTCCTCGATATCTAAGACCGCCGGCTTGGTTGCGCTGATAAGAATATTCTTTTTCGCGGTGCCGGTATCGCACATTATAAGCATGCTGTTTCTGGGCATAGCGCTCGTGACAATCTTCTTCGCCGCGGTTCTGGCGACCGTCCAGGACAGGATAAAAAGGATTCTCGCGTATTCCAGCATATCCCAGGCTGGATTTGCTTTCATAGGTTTGGGTTTGCTGACGGCTAGCGGGGTGTTCTCATCCGTTTTCTATATTTTTTCGTTTGCGATAGCCGATGCTCTGGTGTTCCTTGCATACAAGATATTCGAAGACAACAAGATAATATACCGGAAGGACGCTTACAGGATGGGAGCCGTATCCAAGGTTGCCCTCGTCGGTCTGTTTCTTGGAATACTATCTCTGGCAGGCTTTCCCCCTACAGTCGGGTTCTTCGGCAAACTTCTAATCTTTGAATCCATCTTCAGCAGCGGATATTTGTATGTGGTCGTCTTGCTTTTCTTTATACTCCTTTTCTCCACATTTTACTATTTTGGTCTGCTGGCCGACACCAACCCGGTTTCGTCCATCATGGGCAGAAAGAACGCGGTTGCGCACAAATCAAGACGCAACTCTATGAAGGAAGCGATAGTTGTCGTTCTTATACTGTCGCTTTTTGTTGGGATAATATTCGCATAAAATTAATTTAAATAAGAAAGTCTATCCATCTATATGCGGCGCACCTCACAGTCGGCCCTGGAATATATGATGACCTACGGCTGGGCCATCCTAATTATCGTAATCGTTGCAGGTGTTCTATATTCTATGGGAATATTCTCCCCCTCATCCTCAGTATCGGCAACAGTAACCGGTTTCTCAAGCCTAGGTAGTGTATCCGCTCAGTGTATAGGCAATCAAGGATTAACAGTGCAGTTAGGGAATTCAGCAGGTTATCCCGTACAGATACAAAATATCTCAGTCTCATCAAATGGAAAAACAGTAACAGTTTCAGAGCAGCAAATCATATCCCAAGGCGGAAGTAGTGATTTTTACATATCAAACGTATGTCCTTCCCCATCAACCAGATACTCATTAACAGTAATGATATACTATACAGAGCCTGGACAACCTTTCCCAGGACCTTTTTCCTCATCAGGAACGATAACTGGATCCGCATCAACACAGCAGATTTCATCTTCACCGGCGTTCAACCAGATAATACCTATAACCATAACAAATTCTCAGTCCTCATCGACTCCATCCCCATTCCAGCAGATGGTCATAATTCCCTCTCAGGTATATGGCGGCTATGCAGCATCCAACTTTCAGAATGTTGAGTTCTTTTATGCCAATGGAACTATAATTCCAAGCTGGCTCAGTAACTATACTTCTTTGAATGCAATTTATTGGCTTAAGGTGCAATCTATTCCTACTAATTCTGTAGAAATAGTCTATATGGGATTCGTATCACAATCAGTAAATCTGTTTAACAATAACAATGTAGGAGAGGCCCCTCAGCTATCTACAGTGTACAATGAGTACAATGATGCAAAGAATGTATTTTTATACTCTGTCATGTTTAATGGGTCCTCTCTACCTACAGGTTGGAGCTCCACAGGTAGTTTGAACTATTCGTTATCTGGAAAGTATTTACAGATGTCTTCAACGGCAGCTAATTGGGGTGCTGTAACATATCCGTATAGTGATAGTAACATTACAATAATCACATATGCAAATCTAAGCAATGGAGTAGACGCTTACTGGAAATCAATAGGTATGAGCGAAAACGTTCCTGGCGGATACGATTTATTTACTATTGGTACAGGGGACTATGGCGGGCCCCATACTTTGACAATCGCTTATGAGGGTAGGGGTGCATACGACGCTACAAATTATAATGACAGCAATAAAACACGTAGTTATATCATATCAAACTATAATTGGAGTTCTGGAGCATATGTAAATTATAACCAGTTCGTGCGAATTCCTATAGATGAAAATACTCTGTCAAATCTTTATCTTAAGTTTGAAATATACAGTGCAAGTAATGGGCTCAACACGACTATGCAGATATATTGGTTAAACGTTGCTAATTCACCGCCGAATGACATTATGCCTTCAGTCTCATTCGGTTACCCATCAAATATAACAAAACCGGCAAATATACAATCATATGCATCTGTAACAATATCGAACAATCAAAACAAGTCAGTTTCAACCTTCCAGCAGATGGTCAATGTCCCTTCATCAGTATTCTCCGGCTATGCTAACACAGCTTCCGGCACGGCGTTTCAGAACGTCGAGTTCTTCTATGCAAACGGTAGTATAGTCCCATCCTGGCTGGAGAATTATACCTCCTCAAACGCAAGATACTGGATAAAAATACCTTCACTTCCGGCCGATACCTCATTCACAGTTTATTTGGGCTTTGCTTCAACTGCTACTAATCTTTTTAACACGGTCAATACAGGGGAAGCGCCTCAGATTTCTCCGACTTATGCGGAATACGATAATGGGGCTAATGTATTTAATAATTATTGGAATTTCGCTGGAACTGCACTACCTTCTGATTTTACAACATCAGGAACACGCTCATACACCATAAATAACGGAATAAACTTAACATCGGGTGGAAGCACGTGGACTATCGGCACTACACAAACCTTCGGTAGTGGAACAATACTCGAATTTTATGGGGACTTTGGAGGGAGCAACGGAGGCACAATTAGCACGTATGCGAGTTGGGGTTATATGAATAATAACGGTGCTCCGCCCAGTTCCTTGAGCGGCATAGCTTCAGGGGTAAATATAGGCGGATTCGGCTTATATAATTGGAATCCTTCGACAAATGCGAACGTCCAAACGACTTATGATGAGGGAATTACACAGTTATATTCAGTGGCTTATACTGGAACGGAAAGCTTTTTGTTTTATAATTATGTGAATAAAGCTTCCTTATCTACAGATGAACCGACATTCCCCCTTCCTTTTGGAGTAGGTTTTCAAAGTTCTTATGTAGGAACCATTTATATGCAATATGCAAGAACACGTGCCTATCCCCCAAACGGTGTAATGCCTTCGATAAGCTTCAGCAGTATGCAGTAATCTATGTTGGTATACCCACTGAGTATTGGCATTCCTTCCAGGTAGTAACCGATGATTTTTCGAAAATTCGATAATCTTATAACGCCCAATGGCGATAGGTTAGTGTGGTAGACGAGTTTATCTACGAAGAGACGGTCAGGATATACGACACGGACGCTCAGGGAATAGTCCACTACGCCGGATACTATAGGTTTTTCACTGACGCTCTAGAGCAGTTCGCAACCCAGAAGACAGGCAGAAAATTTCCCCTTCCCGACGACAAGATATGGTTTGTGGTCGTAGAATCCAACGCGAAATACTACAAGTCCGCCAGGGTGGGTGACAACTTGAGCGTCGGGCTGTCACCCTCGAAGCTCTCAGATAAGGCTATACGCTTTGATTTCAAGATAAGGAGGGACGGAGATCTCCTGTGCGATGGGTACATAACGCAGGTGGCAATCGATAGGGAGAAATGGAAGTCCGTGCCGATACCACAAGACTTGTTGGACGATTTAACTAAATGATTAGAAATCAGACAGCTTTTTCTCCTTCAGCTTGTTTATAGTTCTCCAGCTCTTCCTTATATTTTTCTTGTACACGTCCTCTTCTATTTTTCCGTTGTCTATTATAATCTTGAGGAACCTTGTAGTCCTAGGATCTGACGGATAACCGCTCCCGAAATCGTATCCTATCTCCTTCTTTATAGCCGCCACTTCCTTCTCCCTGTTGGCTTTCGCGATTATCGACGCAGCGGACACTTCTACAAAATCTCTGTCAGCGTAGTTTCTGGCGACAATTTTCTTATCCTTCACCAATGCAGCCAGATATTTCTCCACTTTCGCGGTGTTTGCACTCGGGGAATCCACGGTCACCACTTCACCATTCAATCCGTTGGCTATCTTCGCCATCTCGTCCAACTCCATGTAATTCAGGTTCGTGTCGTCGTATTCCCTGTTGTCTATCTCCGCAGGCGACAGCATGTAATATTTGTATCCAGACGCTTTTTCAATCACGAGCCTTTCCAGCTGGTATATCTTTCTTATGCTGAGCATCTTGGAATCTTTCACTCCTGCCCTCTTGAAAAGTTCGCCTGTCTTCTCGTCCAATGCCACTCCTGCGACCACTAGCGGACCTATGACAGGGCCCCTGCCTGCTTCGTCCACGCCTATCCTAATCATTCTTTATCCCACTCGGTTTTTTGAGCTCGTCCGCCCTGAATCTGGCGTGTCCGAACTGTATTATCGCTTTTATACCGAGCTTTTCTAGCCCTACAGGTATGTCGCACGCGCCGTACGTACTTCCGCCCCAAATGTAAACTTCAGCCCCGGAATTTTCGCTTATAAAATCGGAAATTTCCATCGAATGTAGTTTGAAACCGTCAGGTATCTGTATGGCAATCTTGTTGAAATTTTTCCTCTTTATCCAGTTTACTACCTCCTCAAGGTCCATGTCGTACTTTTCCACCAATTCCCTGAGTCTGTCGCTTTTAATTCTGTATTCCATGTTTGGGCATGCTCCGTGCCAGATAAAACAAATATTATAAGCGGTCTCGTATTAATAGTTTATATGACAGATGCGATAAAGGGTGCGCAGTCAGCCCTGGAATACATGATGACCTACGGCTGGGCGCTGATAATAATTGCCGTGGTAATAGGAATATTATACTTAATGGGAATATTCAACCCCACCGCCAGCGTATCCGCTACCGTCAGCGGCTTCAGCAACCTGGGTCAGGTCTCGGCGGTGTGTTACAGCAATGGCGTACTGAGGATATCGTTCGGGAATAGCGGTTCACAGCTTATAGAGATAACTACGGTGTCAGTGTCGGTGCAGAATGCCACTACTGTGGTGGTCAATACGAATTCCACGGTCAACTCTGAACCATTCATACCTGTTTCAGGGGCATACGTCTTTTCGGTGCCTGGCGTATGTCCCGCAGCAAAGTCGCACTATTCACTCAGCGTGACCGTATACTACTCCAAACCAGAAGCGCAGTTTCCAGGTCCGTTCACATCCTACGGAACTATCACGGGAAGTAGCTCCTCTACGCAATATCCCGCTTATGTGCTCGACATAAATAATTTTGCTAATCCTGTTTGGAGCTGGTGTTCCGGTTGTGCCCCTGGTGGAGAATGGTATCTACAGGGTGGAAAATCGTATATGAACGCGACACAATCCATAAGCGGTACGAATAATACTTATACAATAATAATGTGGGTGCAGAGTGCGTACTTTAACTACAGTTCGTACTATCCCCAGCCTCCAAACTCCAGCTCCTACATTTTAAATTCTATAGGTATTTTCAGTTTTGAGGGTTACGACACCATGGGTGTAGGTGGGGGTGTAGGTGGACCCCACCAGAATTATCTTTTTATGCATAGATGCAGTTCTGCGGACACTCCAATATCAATACAGACTTCGTCATTCTTTGGTGGGAAGTGGACTTTTGTGGCTGTATCAGTTAAGGCGCCCAATTACTATGCACAGATAGACGGATCCAGCTCTACTGCCACTAACTCTAACTCTTATACTGGCGGACCGAATGTGCGTATCGGAGACGAGTTCCAGCAGTGCGCTGAGGGGCCTTTCATAGGTTACATCTCGAACGTCCAGCTTTACAGTGTGTCGCTATCTCCAGCACAGATAAATCAGGCTTATATGGCAGGAATCTTGGGTAATCCTGTCGTCACAAACTCCAGTCTTGTCGCATGGTGGCCGCTCAACGGCACGGCGCATGACTTCAGCGGGCATGGCTACAACGGTCAGCTGGTAGGTGCGTCCTTCACAAGTGATTATCAGGCTTCTTGACGCGAAAGTATGGATCGCAAAAATCTCTCTAATGTGATAAGCATACTGGGTAGTAAATACCATGTCAAAATAGAGCGAAAAGACCCTTTCGAGATACTCGTCCACGGTATACTTTCCACCAGGACCAAAGACACGACTACCTTTCCGGCGCAGAGAAGACTGCTGAGGGTAGCTGATACTCCCGCAAAACTTGCCCGTCTAGACACGAGGAGGATAGAAAGGCTGGTGTACCCAGTGAGTTTTTACAAGACGAAATCCAGGCACCTAAAAATGGCCTGTACGGTGCTCCTGGATAGGTTCGGCGGAAAGGTACCTTCTGACAGAGAAGATTTGTTGTTGATACCAGGCGTCGGCTACAAGGTTGCAGCACTGGTGCTCGTGTGGGCCTTCGGACGCCCGTATATACCAGTTGACACACACGTGAACAGGATATCCCAAAGGCTCGGCGTCGTGAAAGTCGGCGAGAAGCCAGAGCTGACAGAGGCTGTCCTTGAATCCATGCTCCCTCCCAATCTGCGCGTGATTGCCAACCACGCTCTAGTGCAGTTTGGAAGAGACGTGTGCAGGCCACTGGCGCCGCAGTGCTACCGCTGTCCAGTGTATGATTACTGCGGGTATAATAGGAAGTCGTTTTACGGGAACCGGCACGACAAATAGATATTTTAAGCCGCACGTTTATAATATTTTATGTCTAACGGTGCCACCACTAACGCTTATCTGCGACCGATTGTAAGAGGGCTCTTCTCCGTGTCCGCAAAGAGGACCTTTCTTATCTTCCTAGCATCCGCCTTGGCTATATTCTTCTTTTCCTATGTGGTTATAGTGTACTCGCTTGGCCTGAACGCAAACATTCTCAATAACAACGGGATAGTCCCCGCGTACTCCACTGCATCCGTCGCTGTCGGGATACTCTCAATACTAATAGCTGTTTTCGTAATAGTGTGGATGATGGAGTTGCTCGTATACGTGCAGAGCTATAAGCAGCTTATAGGGGCGCTGAACACGCGCCAGCTGTTCAGGCTATCGGGTACAAATTATCTAAGATTCTTCTTTGCCACAGTATTCCAGTACCTGGTCGCGATAGGAGGGCTCGTGTTGCTAGTGATTCCCGGGCTGTATTTCGGCGTTCTCAACATGTTCTTCAACGTAACGGTCCTGTCGGAGAGGCAGACTGTCTATTCTAGTTTCAGACGCTCGAACTATCTGGCGAGGCATGCATACTGGCGCTCGTTGTCTGTGTTTGTAGTCTACCTTGCAGTAGGTCTGTTTTTCCTCTACATTATCTTATCGATAGCCGGAATAGGTCTGGTATACCGATACGTTCTCGCTTCCTTCCTCGCATCTTACATCATCGTGGCTTACACTTCGTCAGAGGTGGATTTGTTTCAAGAATTAGCCGAGTCGGATAAGGCGATTCCCAGACAAGGGCCCGGTTACGGATACGCCAGACTGGGTTGAAAATCGCACTTTTCAAACGTTTCTGCAAATCGAAAGCTTTATATACTATCAATATTATACTATCCAATCATTAAATTATAATCTGCAGAGGTCTCCCGCTTGGATATCGCCGTTTTTGACAGCCGTTTATCGCCTAAGTACAGAGTATTACCGGCACAGCAAGTGGATGAACTACTCGCGCGTTATAACATTCTTAAAAGAGACTTGCCGAAAATAAAACTCTCCGACCCCGCAGTCAAATTGCTGGGCGCCAGCGAAAATGACGTGTTGGAGATAGATAGGAAGAGTCAGACCGCCGGTGACTATAAGTATTACCGCGTCGTTGTGAAGTGAACCTTTATGGATAAGAACGAGAGCAACACACTGCTGAAATCCGCCTTGAGAGCCACTTCGCTTTCCGCACATCACATAAGTTCTTTCGAATATTTCATCGAGAAAGGTCTGCAGAAGATAGTCGACAGTGAATCGGTTATAGAGCCGGTCATAAAACCCAGTGGGGTAGACAAATTCCTGATAAAACTTGGCAAGATAAGCATAGGCAAGCCGGACCTTCTAGAAGCTGACAGCATAGTCAGGCCGATAATGCCGATGGAGGCGAGAATAAGGGACCTCACCTACGACGCGCCCATAATGCTTGAAGTGTCATACGAGGCCGACAAGAAAGTTTATGAGAACAGCATCGAACAGGTAGTGATAGGCAGGATGCCGATAGTAATAAAATCCAAATACTGCAACCTGAGCGGACTTACACCGGAAGAGCTCACCGAGGCTAAAGAGGATCCTAACGATCCGGGAGGATACTTCATAATCAATGGCACAGAGAGGCTTATAATAACCACAGAGGACCTTGCACCAAACAACATACTGATAAGTAAGGATTCACAAGAAGGTTTCGTTTACTCCGCAAAAATATTCGCAGACGCAGACACGATAAAAGTCCCCCATTCTATACAACTTTCAAACAGCAATCTGATTTACATAACTTTCGGCAAGCTCAAGCGCGTGCCGGTGACGACTCTTCTTAAATCATTGGGCATCACTAGTGACAGCGAGATAATAAAGAAGATAAGCAACGGAGACGAGGACATAGAGAATACCATCAGGACCAACCTAATAGCGTTCTCTGTAAAGAATGAGAACGATGCGCTTGACACTATAGGAAAACTCCTGCACTCTATACACGCGAAGGAAACCGCGGAACTCAACATAGATTCGCTGCTGTTCCCTTTCCTCGGCAGGGACAAGAACTCTAGAAGGGAGAAAGCCGACTATCTCATGTATGCGACAGCGAGACTACTAGCATATGCGATGGAGAAAAAGGAGGTCGACAAGGACCACTATTCAAACAAGAGACTGCATTCAGAGAACTACAATCTCGACATGCTTTTCAGGTTCATCTTCAAGCAAGTGTTGAACGACGCAAAATATAACTTCGAGAGGGGTATAAGGAAGGACAGGATACCAGGGCCAAAGTACATATTCACGTCAGACCAGCTGACGACGAGGCTGAGGTCTTCACTCGCAACGGGACAATGGGTAGGTGGAAGAGTTGGGATAACCCAACATCTTGACAGAAGGAGTTTTCCTTCGACGATATCTCACCTAAGAAAAGTTGAATCCCTGCTCACTTCTAACAGGGAAAATTACAGGGCGAGGGACTTGCACGGAACGCATTTCGGGAGATTCTGCGCGGTAGAAACACCCGAAGGGCCAAAGATAGGCCTCACTAAGAATATAGCGGTGTTGGCGAAGGTATCCGATGACGGTTTGGAGACTGCGAATATAGCCGAAATGATAAGGAAATACGGAGTAAAATCAATATGAGTTTCGTTTTTGTAAATGGGGTTTTGGTCGGCAGGACCGATGACCCTAAAGGGCTGGTGAATTCCATAATAAAGGATAGGAGGTCCGGCAGCGTACCAAAAGGAGTGAACGTGCGCTACAGGGAGGAATCTGATGGGGTCCTAATAAATTCCGATGGGGGGAGACTAGTCAGGGCGCTTATAGTCGTTGATAACGGCAAACCTAAAGTTACCGCTGAAGATGTGAAACTTCTTGAGGAGGGTCATATAAAATGGGAGGAATTGGTGGCATCTGGTAAGGTGGAATACCTGGACGCCGATGAGGAAGAAGACGCACTTATAGCCCTCGACGATAAGGACCTAACGAAGGAGCACACACACCTTGAGATAAGTCCGCTCTCAATATTCGGGACACAAGCGTCGCTCCTGCCTTTCATAAACCACAGCAACGCCCACAGGAATGTTACCGCAGTAAAGAGCGTCCAGCAGGGCGTTGGTATATACACCACCAACTATCTCATAAGATCAGACAATGATTCTATGATAGCCATCGACCAACAGCTTCCTATAGTGAAGACGAAAATGTACGACAATGAATATTTTAAATCCCATGTGCTGGGCCAAAACATAGTCGTGGCTGTACTATCCTATCTAGGTTACAATATGGACGATGCGATAGTAATAAACAAGTCGTCTGTGGACAGGGGGCTTTTCAGATCTATGTTTTTCAGACCATACAAGATAGAGGAAACAAAGTATATCGGCGGCCAAAGCGACGTGATAACCATACCTGATAAGGATACAGCCGGATACCGGTCTGAAGACGCTTACAAGTTCTTGGACGAGGACGGTATAGCTGTGCCGACCGCTCATGTAGATAGCGGCGACGTACTCATAGGAAGAGTGTCGCCACCTAGGTTTGTTTCGTCAATAGACAAGTTCAGGCTCGGCGTGCAGAAATACGTGGAATCCTCCGTGGAGTGCAGGGCTGGAGAGAGCGGAACTGTGGAGAACGTTTTCCTGACTTCTACATCAGAAGGTAACAAATACGTTTCACTAAAGGTCAGGCAGGACAGGAGAGTGGAGATAGGCGACAAATTTGGACCAAGAAGCGGCCAAAAGGGTGTAGTGGGCATGCTGTTGAATCAGGAGGACATGCCGTTCACGTATTCCGGTATAGTCCCGGACCTTATATTCTCACCATACTCGATACCGGCAAGAATGTCAATGGCGTATCTTTTGGAACTCATAGGCGGTAAAGTCGGCGCCCTAGGTGGGAGACCCGTAGACGGCACGCCGTTCGTAGGCGAAACAGAGGAGAGTTTGAGGAAAGAACTCGTGTCGTATGGATTCAGGGATAACGGCGTGGAAACCATGTATAACGGTATAACTGGCGAGGAAATGAAAGTTAGGATATTCGTCGGCGACATGATGTATATAAGACTCAAGCACTTCGTCGCCAACAAGATACAGTGGAGGTCCAGGGGGCCAATACAACTCCTCAACAGACAGCCGACGGAAGGAAAATCCAAGAGCGGCGGTCTGCGTCTGGGAGAAATGGAGAAAGACTGCTTCGTGGCGTATGGTTCTGCTCTGGCGCTGAAGGAGCGTTTCGACTCGGATAAGATAACAATCCCGATTTGCTCCAAATGCGGACTTGTGGCGGTTTACAACGTGAGGAAGAAAACTGGTTACTGTCCGGTAGACGGCGAAGACGCGCCTATAAAGCTGATAGAAGTCTCCGCATCGTTTAAGATACTGCTGGACGAACTTAAATCAGTTGGGATATATCCAAAACTTCTTCTTGGAGGTAAGGTATGAAGCTGGAATCCAATTTCGTGTTCAACAAGATAAAGGCAATAGAGTTCGGCATTCTGTCACCAAAACTCATACAGAAGATGAGCGCAGTGGTTGTGACTTCTTCCGAATTATATGACATAGACGGTTTTCCGGTCGATGGCGGGCTATCCGACTTGAGGATGGGTGTGACAGATCCCGGGCTGCTGTGCAAGACCTGCGGCAACACCATAAAGGATTGTCCAGGGCACTTCGGCCACATAGAGCTGGCCAGGCCTGTGTTCAACATAAAGACAGTTCCGTACGTGTACAACATGCTCAACGCAACGTGCAATTCCTGCGGGAGGATACTCGTGTCGGAAAATTCGCTTAAGAAATTCAACGAGGCGATAATATCTGCCGAGCTCAATGAGGGCGTAAGAAAGAAAACTAAACTTGTGAAGGCCATAATAAAGCATGCGAAGAACGTGAACGTATGCCCGTTCTGTAAAACAAAGCAGCAGAAGGTGAAACTCGAAAAACCTTACACATTCATACAAGGAGACCAGAAACTCACGCCTATAGATATAATTGATAGATTGGAGAAAATAAAAGATTCGGACCTGCAGTTTTTCGGTCTCAGCCCGGATTATTCGCGTCCAGAATGGATGATAGTGTCGCTCCTGCCGGTTCCTCCAATAACTATACGCCCTTCCATAACGCTCGAGAACGGCCAGAGAAGTGAAGACGATCTCACCCACAAACTTACTGACATAGTCAGGACAAATCAGAGGTTGGCAGAGAATATAAGGTCGGGTGCGCCAGAAATAATCATAGACGAACTATGGGACTTGCTGCAGTATCATGTCACCACTTTTATATCCAACGGATCGGCCCAAGTACCAGTTGCAAGGCACAAATCCAACAAGAAGCTTAAGACGCTTGAGGATAGGATAAAGGGGAAGGAAGGCAGGTTCAGAGGTTCAGCTCTCGGTAAGAGGGTAAACTACGGCGCTAGGTCCGTGATATCCCCAGATTCGTTTCTTAGGTTCGATCAGGTCGGCGTGCCTATCAGAGTCGCCACGGAGATAACCTATCCGGAATATGTGACTGAAATAAACATAGACAGGATGAAGGCGCTCATAAAGAACTTCGGCTCGTACCCTGGGGCAAACTACGTTATCACACCCGATGGAATAAAGAAGAAGATAACCGAGAGCACTGTGGAGAATATACTTGAGGAGCTCAAGCCTGGGTATATAGTTGAGAGGCACTTGGTTGACGGGGACACAATACTTTTCAACAGGCAGCCTTCACTTCACAGGTTGTCCATAATGGGACACAAGGTGAAAATACTGCCGTACAACACTCTAGGTATAAACCCAGCGTCGACCCTGCCATACAATGCGGACTTCGACGGGGATGAGATGAACATACACGTGTTGCAGAACGAAGAAGCATTGGCTGAAGTCGACATGATAATGAATATAACCCACAACATAGTCTCGCCAAGGCACGGATTGCCGCTAATAGGCGCTGCGCAGGATTATATATCGGGGTGCGCCGTGTTGACTTCCAAGGACATGGTTGTAGAGAGGGAGACCGCAGAGTTCCTGTTGTCAAATGTCAGTGAATCGCCGGATTTAACCAAGAAAAAGTACTCCGGACGCGAGATATTCAGCATCATACTTCCAAATGATCTTAACTTCGAAGGCAGCAGCAACACTTACAAATCCACGAAGGACGAGGATTCCAAGGTCGTCATAAAGGGCGGCAAGCTAGTCAGTGGAGTCATAGACAGCGGGACGATAGGTAGGGAAAATGGTAGCCTTCTCCAGTTTCTTTTTGTAAGATACGGGCCGGAAGTTACCGCCAAATTCATCGACCAGACAAACAAGCTGGGTCTGATGGTCCTTTTGAAGTTTGGCATGAGTGTCAACATAAGCGACTTCGACATACCTACCGCAGCGCACGAAGAGATACACAAAGTGTTCGACCAGTTCAACAAGGAAGTGAATGCGCTGACAAAAAACTATGACGACATAGCCGAGTCCAAGATACTCAGCATATCAAACAAGATAAGGATAAGGACAAGGAACATAATAGACGCTTATATAAGCAAGGAAAACAACAACGTAGAGTCCATGATAATCTCCGGTGCAAAGGGGAGCACCGTTAATCTCATACCAACCACTGGTCTGGTAGGACAACAGATGCTTAGGGACGCAAGGATAGGAAACGGTTACGACGGCAGGCTTACAGCCCACTTCAAGAAGGGTGATAACGGCTTGATAGCGCGCGGCTTTGTCCTATCCAACTACAGGCAGGGATTGAATCCTGTGGAGTATTTCCTGCACTCTGCAAGTAGCAGGGAAGGGCTTATGGACAACGTAATACGTACCCCTATCTCGGGATATATGCAGAGGAGGCTATCTTCCGCTCTGCAGGACCTAAAAGTTATGCCGGACCTGTCCGTAAGGGTCGGCAACAAGATAATACAGTTCATATACGGAGAAGACGGACTGGATGTATCTGCTAGCGACAAAGGTGATCTTAAGATATGAGTATAGAAATACCTGCAAAGTACATAGAAGCGTTCAAGAAGAAATACGGCGAGGATGCAGACTTGAAGGAGCTTGAGAAGCTGTATAGGCATTCCCTTATAACTCCCGGAGAAGCCGTAGGGGTAATAGCGGCGCAGAGTATAGGAGAAGCCAGTACGCAGCTAACACTCAGGACAAAGCATGCCGCAGGACTCTCCGTTATAAACACAACTACAGGACTTCCCAGGCTCGTAGAAATATTCGACGCTAAGAAAGAGATATCGACACCTACTATGGATATATATCTTGTCGAGAGCCTCTCAAAGTCCAAGCAGAAGATATCTGATTTCGCAAACAGCTTGATAGAGATAAAAATCAGGGATCTTACTTCCTCTTACGGGGTTTCTCTCAGAAAGAAGATGGTAGAATTGCTGTTTGACAGGGATTTACTCAAGGAGTACGGCATAACCATGCGGGATATAATAGGCTCACTATCCAAGCTGAAATTGGAAGCGCGCGCCGATGGGGACAGTCTGGTAATCACCGACAAATCCGCTGACAGCATAAAGAAACTGATAAGGACAAGGAACAAGATAATAGATATTGTTATATCCGGGGTTAACGGTATCAACAGAGCCATCGTCAACGTGAGCAAGACCGGTGAACTGTGGATAAAAACGATAGGTACTAACTTGGACGCAGTTCTTAAGATGGAGGGGGTGGATATTTCCAGGACCGTCTCGAATGACATAATAGAAGTTTCGGAGGTTCTAGGGATAGAGGCAGCTAGGAATCTCATAATAGAGGAAGTTAACAATACTCTGACTAGTGTAGGTCTGCCAGTGGACCTCAGGCACATATTTCTGATAGCGGATGCCATGTGCGTGGACGGTACAGTCAGAGGAATAGGTAGGTACGGGCTTAGCGGCGAGACTGAATCTGTAATAGCTAGGGCTTCGTTCGAAGTTCCGCTAAAGCACCTCGTCGAGGCAGGATTGTACCATGAAACTGACCAGTTTGATTACGTAGCTAACAATATAATGTCAAACCAAGTAATACCTGTAGGAACAGGAAGTGTAAAAGTGATAGTGAAGGAAAATGGAGAAAAACACACTGAAGAAGATTCAGGAAAAGATAAAGAGTAAAGAAGTCTTCATAGGACTCAATTCTACCATGAGGGCGTTCAGGGACGGAAAGCTGTCTATGGTGGTATACGCCAGTAATGTAAGCGAGGACATGCTCAAGGTAGTAAACTCTATGGACATAGAAAAGGTAGACTATCCGGGGGACAGCGAAGCGCTCTCTATAGCCTGTGGTAAATCCTTCAACATAACCGTTCTGGGAATAAAGAAGTAGTATGAATATTAAACTTGATTCTGATACACTGTCGGCAATGAGGGTTTTTTCCGATATAACGAACGTAACGCCGCGCGACTGCATAGTGAACGAGGACAGGCTAATATTCGTTGTTAACCAAGGACAGGCCGGACTGGCGATAGGCAAGAACGGCGTTAAGATGAAAGTTCTCCACGAAATGCTGAAGAAGGAGATAGTTGTCGTAGAATATGCGGATGACCCTATAAAGTTGCTGGAAAACGTCATACGCCCGAACAAGCTTCTCTCTGGCTACATGACCAGTCAGGACGACAGCAGGAAAGTAAACGTTGAAATAGAGGGTAAGATAAATTCATACAAGATAAAACTGATAAGATTGCTCATGCAAAGGTATTTTAATATACTTAGCATAAATATTAAATAAATTTATGGGAAATAAGACTAGAGGATTATTCAATGGAAGGATGCTGCTCAAGCGAAAGACGAGAGTCAGGTTCTCCAAGAACAGGAGCAAATCCTACTTCAGCGGCCATTGGAAAAAATACGATCCTCTCGAAGGGGCCCCGCAGGCTAGAGGAATAGTGCTCGAGAGGGTTGAGCTGACCCCCAAAAAGCCTTCATCTGGAAAGCGAAAATCGTGCAAGGTGCAGCTGGCCAAGAACGGCAAGATAGTCACAGCCTACATACCATGGAGCAAAGGCATAACTTTCATAGATGAGCACAACGACGTTATGGTGGAGAGGATAGGCGGCGCACAGAAAGGCGCGCGCGGAGACTTGCCTGGTGTAAAGTTCAAGATAATAAAAGTAAACGGCATATCATTGAAGGAGCTCGTGAAGGGCAGGAAGCAGAAACCGGTGAGATAGTTGGGTTATGGCAACGGAAGAAAAACAGAAAACCGTGGAAAATGTTGAGAGTACGGAAATGAAGCTCTTCGGAAAGTACAGCTTTTCCGGCGTAGAGATATCCGATCAGGGACTAAAGAGCATAATATCTCTCAAGCCAGTCATAGTCCCAAAAACCTCCGGCAGGTTGTCACAGCAGCGGCTAGCAAGGGCGAGAGTCAACATAATAGAGAGGCTGGTAACGCACCTATTCATACCAGGACACAAGGGCAAGAAGCATCTCCTTACCTCCAAACAAATGTCCGGAAAGTTCAACACTGCTGTAAGAGTCGTCGATAAAGCTTTCAGCAGGATGCAGAGCGAGGGCAAGAACCCTCTCCAAGTTCTCGTGAAGGCGATAGAGAATTCAGCCCCTAGGGAAGAAGTAATGACGCTTCTGATAGGAGGACAGAGGATAGCAAAGCAAGTCGACACAGCACCAATGCGGAGGGTCGACCTGGCGCTAAGGTGGATAGCAGAAGGCACTTACCAGTCAGCGTTCACGTCCCACAAGAAGGCAGGCGACGCACTCTACCAGATACTCATGGATGCATCCAATAATCTCGACAGTTCATTCCCAATATCAAAACGTATAGACACCGAAAGGCAGGCCTCTTCAAGCAGATAAGCAGTAAGAATCAAAGATTTGTCAGTCGGTTACTTAAGGATACATTGTTCTCTATAAACTCGAGCGTACTATTCAAGTCGGTCACTATGTCTTTCCTGAGATTTCTTTTATCTCTGAAGAAATTCTTTATTTCCAGCATAGACTCCTTGTCTGATACTGCCGACAAGGCCACTAAATACTTTTTCAGGAACTCTGATTCCGGCGGGAAAAGCCTCTTCAATTTGTTCCAGTTCTTTCTTATCCACGGCCATATAATTTTGGTCCCCTTCCTATTTATGGCAACCCAGTTGAGTAGCAGGAATTTTTCACCGATTCTTACGCTTTTGCTGAGACTGTAGTCAAGGGCGGACACCAGAAGGTTTTTATCGCTGAATGAACCCATAGCTGCCAGTGCGCACATCCTTTCTTCCGGGTTGTCAGAATTCTCGTATATCCATTCCATCTTGTTCAGAAACTCCTTATCCCCGTTTGCCCATGCCGATACCCTGAATATCCCATTCTTGGCACCGTTTTCTATCTTCCCCGTACCCTCCAAATATCTCTCTATAGAATCCACGCTGTATTCTATTATCTTCTCGTCTCCGTGGAAACCTAGGCTGTTTATTGCTTTTTCCCTGAGTATCTGTATTTTTTCGCTATCCTCCCCCCGTTTTTCCAAACCGTAGGCGTCGATTATCCTCCGCGATATGTTCTTAAGTATCGCGGTGGTTGAGACTTCCACATTTCTGCCGGCGTTGAGGCTTTCGAGACGAGATACGTTATCCATCGCGTTCGACACTGCAGGATAACTGTTGAACGGGATAGCTTTGACTAGCTTCAGATAATCTTTCAGGTCAACCATGCCAGCCCGTAAAAGATAGAAGACATCATTCTCAAGTCCAAATACTGCACGCGAATCCGCGTTGCTGGATTCTATGCTTTTGATGGCACGGTTCAGAAGATTATTGTCATAAGATATCCTGTAGAAACCAGTCTGTCCTATGTTTAAGTTTAGCTCCCCGCCTGTGCCTTCCTTTATGCGGAGCGGTTCGTTGTGGAGCAAGATGGTATGCGCGCCGCCGATGTTTGTAACTATCGGGACGTGCCAATCACCTTCTCCGCGCGGGCCGTCCATTGAAAAAACGCGTTGCCTCAGTTCGATTCCCCCCTTCCCTTGCGCTGCAATTATCACCGGGTAGCCTTTTTTCTCTATCCAATCATTCATTATGGCCTGTATGCTGCCCTCTTTGGACTTATCCCTGTTGTTTTCTATTGCGCTCCAAAACTTTTCTTTTCCGACGCTCGTGTACGAATTAATTTTTATGTATTCACTTAAGCCGTTTCTAAAATTTCTAGACCCGACAAAGTTCTCTAGCATTCTGAGTATGCTGGAGCCCTTGTTATAGGTTATTATGTCGAATCTTTCCATTATCTCGATGGGATTTTTCGCCTCGAAACTTATTGGATGGGTATTATCTATGGAATCGTACACCAGTGCGGGCGAGTATCTATCCTGCAGGAACGCTTCTTCCCCAAGAAGAGAGTGGTCGATAGATTCCATAGCTTTGTAGCTCATGAACGTCGCGAAACTTTCGTTTAGCCATATATCTCTCCAGTCGTTGGC
>JAKAPM010000024.1 GCA_021807085.1 Nanobdellota archaeon | reverse complement strand
CTTTTTGATTGATAAAACGCTGAGGGTGAGATTTGAACTCACAAGGGCGATGTGCCCATAGCCTTTCCAGGGCTACGCGCTGCCAGGTTACGCGACCTCAGCAATCCCTATCTTATCGTTTTCAAATAATTTAAGCATTGGCTTTTATTAAAGCATCACCGGTAATCCAGCTTCACTCCCCCGATTATCTCCACGGGCTTCAGCGTCCTCCCCGTCTTTTTATTTGTACGGCTTTCTCTCCTTTATCTCTGCACTCTTCTCCTCTATGAACGCGTCGAGCTCTACCTTGTATTTCGTCTTGCCGCTTCTGTCCCTTACGGCTATATTCTTCTCAGAGCTCTCTTTGTCCCCCACAACCACAACGTACGGTACCTTCTTCAGCTGCGCTTCCCTCACTTTATAGTCCAGGGTGTTGTTGCTGTCGTCCAGTTCGGCCCTAATGCCTGCGCCTTTCAGCCTGGAGAATACGGCCTTCGCGTATTCGTCGTTCCTGTCCGTTATCGTGAGTACTCTGACCTGCACGGGGGCGAGCCACATCGGGAGTTCACCCCTGCTGTTCTCTAAGATTATCCCCATGAACCTGCCTATTGAACCCATAAGGGATTTGTGTATCACCAACGGGTTGTGTTCCGCGTTGTCGCTTCCTGTGTACTTCACGTCGAACCTCTTTGCCAGGTTGAAATCGAGCTGTATAGTCGACACGGCGTAGGCCGAGTCAGGCTTCCCCGTAAAGTCTAGCGCGTACATATCTATCTTCGGCCCGTAGAAAGCCCCGTCCCCCTCCTTGACCTCGTAATCGTATCCCTTTTTCTCCAGAACGCGCTTGAGCACCGCTTCTCCCCGGTCCCATTCCTCGTCCGTTCCAATCCTCTTCTCCGGTCTTGTTCCTATCTTCATCAGCCATTTGAGCCCGAATATCGCGTATATCTCCTTTGTTATCTCTATGATGCTCACTATCTCACCCTCAACCTGCTCCTCCGTCAGGTATGTATGGGAATCGCTCTGTTCGAACATCCTAGTCCTCATAAGGCCGTCCAGCGTCCCCTCCATCTCGTACCTGTGCAGGAAGCCGTAGTCCGCCAGTCTCAGCGGGAGGTCCTTGTAGCTCCTCGGCTTGGATTTGAAAACGTACGTCGAGAACGGGCAGTTCATCGGCTTTAGTCCGTATTCCTCCTCAGTCGCGAACGGCATCACCTTAAACATATCGTCCCTGTACTTGTCCCAGTGCCCGCTAATCTTCCACATGTCCGCCTTCGCTATCTGCGGCGTTATTATCTCCTGGTAATCATATTTCTTGTCCATCTCCCTGGACAGCTTGACCAGTTCGTTGTACACTACCGCGCCCGCCGGCAGGAAGAAAATGGATCCGGGCGATATGTCGGAAGTCGTGAAAAGTTCCAGTTCCCTGCCTATCTTTTTCTGGTTCCTATCTCTCCTCTCTCCAACAGTCTTCAGGTACTCTTCCATCTGCTCCTTCGTAGGGAAGCTGACGCCGTATATCCTGGTCATGACTTCTCTTTTGCTGTCGCCCCTCCAGTAGGCTCCGGCCACCTTCAGCAGTTTTACCGCCTTCACTCTCCCAGTGGATGGAATGTGGGGCCCTCTGCACAGGTCGGAGAACTCCCTGTTCTGGTACACACTCGGTCCGTCTGTGATATCCTTTAAAAGCTCAAGTTTGAATTTGTTCCCATTTACCGCTTCCTCAGCACCCTTCTTGTCGACATCCCTCCTGACGAATCTGGAATTCTCCTTGACTACGTTCTTCATCTCCTTCTCTATCTTTTCGAGGTCATTGTCGCCGACTTTCAGGTTGTAGAAATCATAGTAGAATCCCTCGTCTATCGACGGACCTATCCCCAGAAGCACGTCGGGATACAGCCTCTTGACCGCGGTCGCCATTATGTGCGCGCTCGAGTGCCAGAACACTCTCTTCCCATCCTCCGAACCGAAATCCAAGAATATTATCTCCCCCTCCTCGTCTATCGGCCTAGACATGTCGACCGCCTTTCCGTTTATCTTCGCGGCCAGAAACTCTTTAGAGTCGAGCTCCAATTCCCCTGCGATGTCCAGAGGCGTGGCTCCTCGCTTTACCTCGATTTCCTTGTCCTTGTATTTTATTTTCATAAACCGCGCGGTAAGAATCGGCTTATTTTTTACCGACTGTGGTGGTCGTGCCTGTGGAATCTATCGACCCGTGCGTGAGGCATGTGGAATGCGATGTTGCCATACATAAAATCTCAGTTTGTACAATAAATACTTTGTTTCCCGCCATCCCACTTCCGGCCGAATAAGTATTAATTTGTCCAGTTACCTTTATTTTCATGATAATCGGCCTGCTCAGACAGATTGATTTCGCGAGGAAACGCGGTGCGATATCGCTCGGGCTGGAAGTCATGGTCCTTATAATAATAGCGCTTGCGCTTCTCGGCGTGCTCCTTTTCCTCCTCAAGAGCGGCATAATAAGCCCGCTTCTGGGCGTTACCAAGACCACCAACGGTACCATACCGAACGGTACGATACCTTGACGCGTATCCCTAAGCCGAGAAAATCATATGTTTATATTGGAACGGCTTTTTAGTATTATTCATCGACTGGTGGGGCAGTAGTCTAGCTTGGTATGATGCCTGTTTAGGGTGCAGGAGGTCCTGGGTTCAAATCCCAGCCGCCCCATTCGTTTAGGTTCCAAAATTATAAAAGTCACAGCAGTTTATACCTTGATATGAAAAGCTCCCAGACCGCCATCGAATATCTGATGACGTACTGGTGGGCCCTGCTCGCGATGGTAGTGATAGCCGGCACGCTGTACGCGCTGGGTATATTCAACCCTTCCTCTACAGTTATGGCATCGGTATCCGGTTTCGGCGGTCTCGGTTCTGTTTCGGCCCTCTGCGCCTCGAACGGAGTGCTCAGGCTGCAGATAGGCAACACAGTAAGTTACACTATAAACGTGACCAATATCACTGCCTCGGCCGGCGGAAAAACAGTCTGGTTCGCCCCGAATTCGACGATAGATTCTGGCGTGCAGATATCGCAGGGGAATAGCTACACGTTCTCCGTGCCCGGCGCCTGTCCGGCGGCGGGGTCCGGGTTCCAAATGAGCGTTGGCGTGGAATACGAGGAAATATACTCGTCTTTCCTCGTGAGCGACTGGTCCAATGGCAGCATAACTGGTACGGTATCGTCGACCAACGCTCCTTTGGCTGTGGCAGCGTTCAATGGCGCGTTCACTCCCTATAATCAGGTAAACTCCCAGATGTCCAACATAAATGTTGGATGGACTGCAAATCAGAATTATTCCATCTCTGTGTGGATTGACTTCGCTTCCACTGTTCCGAACCAGTCATTTGTTTACATAACCAACAGCGGCACGATGTCTCCGCTCGGCCTTCTCTCCGGTAAATTCTGGGGGAGCGTCTGGAGCCTGAGCGATGTTCTCGATTCTAGCCCAACTAGGACAGGCATATGGTACAACGTAGTGCTGTCTTACGACAAAGCCACTGGGATAAACGAACTGTACGTAGACGGCGCGTCGATAGGAACATCTAGCGGGTACATCTCGTTTCCCTCCCAGGGCGCTTCCGAAATACTAACTCTAGGCTATCCGAACACCGGTCCGAGTTGTATATTCAGCAGCAGTTGCACGCCGGGTACTGGTTTTTCCACAATAGACGGAGTGGTGTCGAATTTCCAGTTCTACGATTCCGCGCTTGCTTCCACACAAGTCTCTGCGATATACGCGGCAGGTCTGGCTGGTAAACCTGTCTCCGGTGCCTCTCTATTTCTATGGTGGCCGCTCAACGGCACGGCGCATGACTTCAGCGGGAATGGCAACGACGGTGCGGAGTCCAATGTGGTATTTACTAGCAACTATCCCACACAATAAATTACCTCGTGTCAGCCGCAGACGCTGAAATAGAGGGTGTAATTGTATCCGGACAGGAGATATGTGCTTTTCGCCAGGGTGGTTTGCTGCGTTATGTTAGAACACAGTACCTCTGAGCCCGTGCGGATAGGGTACACAAGAACCGAGTAGTTTCCCGACGATCCGGCGAATTCGAGCGTTGTGTTCACGAAATCGCTCTCGTTCAGGCCGTTGTAATCCACCGCCCACATGTAATCCAGGGACCCGAACGTTGAGCACACGCTGCTAGAGCAGTCGTACGCCGTGAAATTCGTGTCCGACGGCGTGAGCCCGCCGCTGTTTCCCCCCACTCCATGTATGAAGGAACCTAGCGAACTGAACGTGCCGATTATGTAGTTCCTTAGGGCTGAATCGAAGATTATGAAGAGGATTATGATTATTATCGCTATCATCAGTAGCCATATCCCGGAACCTATCTGTCCTCTCCTACTTCGCGCCATCCTTCGCCTCCATTCTGTAGACCACACAGATGGGTAAGAGATGTACTTCCTCCTTGTGGAAGGTGGCGGTCCTCTCCATCCTTATCTTGCCGAAGGATTCCACGTGCATACCGTGCGTGGAAGCGATACCGCGTATGTTCTTGTTGTCCTTGTAAATGAAAAATACATTCTTAGCCATTCTGCCGGCCTTCACGATGAACGCCTCTATATTGAAGGTGCTCTGGAATCCAAAAGGCGGGTTTGATATCACTATGTCGTATACCGCTTCGGAGTCGAAGAAATCCTTTTCAAGGACGGTGCATTTGTCCACGGACAGGCTGGCTAGGTTGCTTCTAGCTATCTCGGCCATCTTCTTGTCGTTCTCATACACGTCGACGTTCCTGGCGCCGAGGAGCGCTGCACCTATACCCAAGATTCCATTGCCGCCCCCAGATCGGA
>JAKAPM010000010.1 GCA_021807085.1 Nanobdellota archaeon | reverse complement strand
ATCTCTGGAGTCATTGAAGATAGTGGTCAGGACAAGCCACGGTGCCTACAGGATGACCCACGACGGAAGGATCTTTCTAGAAGGATTGAAGGATGAACTGGAGAATGAACCGTCGGCGATGGCAGTATAAGTCCCTAAGGAGCGATGACCAGCGTACTCAGGCCAAGAAAATGGCGTATCGTCAGCCGCACCCCCGCTATGTTGTAGTGATAGAACAGGTAAACTACAACCAGTACGACTAACACTGCTATGACTGCGAAGATAACCCGCCTGTCTGTTCCACCTGCCTTTATCTGTCCGACCTCGACTCTGTTGTTCTGGGGTTTATCAGCATCAGCAGCCGGTGCACTGGAAGGTTGGCCCTGTTGTGTATCTTCCACTCCATAACATAGCATTTCACGTTATTTAAACCGCGCAGTTGTCAGCTTTATAACCAGAAAGCTATTCCTTAATCTATGAAGATCCTTTTCTGCGACGCGAATCGAGAGGAAACGCGGAGATTCGCCGACTGGAAGGAGACTCACAAGGAATTCGAAATCGACATAATTCCCGGCCCAGTTACCGAGTCGGGATCATTCGACTATGACGTAATTTCTACTTTCATAACTTCTGAATTCACGGAGGCGGTTATAGGAAAGTTCCCGGCGTTGAAAATGATAGCCACTAGATCCACAGGTTTCGACCATATCGATATGGCAGCGTGCAAAAAACGGGGAATAATCGTGGCGAACGTACCGGATTACGGGGACAAGACGGTAGCGGAATTCACAATCCTTCTAGTACTGATGCTTGAAAGGCAGATAAGAAGGATAATGGGAAGGGTTGCCGCGGATGGGGTGTCCGACCCGCTGTACGCCAGGGGGAGAGACTTAAACGGCAAAACTGTCGGCGTGGTGGGAGCGGGAAAGATAGGCACGAACGTGGGTCTGCTTGCGGCTGCGTTCGGCGCGAACGTAGTGTACTTCAACCGGAGTTCCAGGGAAGCCTTAGAGGGAGTCGGCGCGAAGAAAGCGGAGCTGTATGAACTAGCCTCTGAGAGCGACGTGGTAACTGTGCATCTGCCTCTCAACAGCGATACTGAGCACATGATAGGTTCTGAATTTATAAAAGCCATGAAAAAAGGAGCAATGATAGTGAACACATCGCGCGGTGCCATCATAGACACGGACGCCCTAATATACGGGCTGGAGAACGGAATAGTCGGCGGAGCCGCCCTCGACGTGATAGAGGGTGAAAAGTGGCAGGGCAAGGAGATGGATGCGATAAGACAGAAGAAAGATTACGACACACTCAAACAAGCTCTGGAGCAGAGCGTACTCAGGCGTTTCGACAATGTTATACTCACGCCGCACATAGCTTATGACACCGAGGAAGCCGAAGACAGGATAATAACGGAAACACTGGAAAACCTCGACAATTTTCTTCGAGCTAAAGAAGTAAGAAATGTCTGCTAGACGGGCGGGCACTAACGCCAGGCTATTTGTTTATTCCCACTACCTGTATGATAAACCGGAGCGTGTACCCTGCGAGAGGAGGGTTGAAATCGACCGTGACGTTGGTGGAGTTTACGGAGGTTATCACACCTCTGCTGGTGCCGTGGAATACCGTTTCTCCGACGTTCAGAGTCTGGTTTGAGGAAAGATTGAAGACGGATATAGGCACCGAGAGTATAAGGGAATTATTGATCTCACCGTAAGCTTCCGCGGGCGTTAACGTTACGTTCTTGCTCTCACCAATCTTCATTCCTACCACTGCCTGGTCAAATCCAGATATCATCTGCCCGGAACCCACGACAAAATTAAGCGGAGTCTGTCCTGTGTTGGTATCGAACACCGTACCGTTGGTAAACGTGCCAGTATAGTATACGCTGACATTGTCACCCACAGCCACGACCTGTGTACCCCCGGGATTCACGTAATATAAGACTACAACGACGGCTACAACCACCGCGACTGCGACCGCTACGTAAACTAGTCTCGATGCGCGCGGTTTTGCCTTTACCCCATCCATGATATTCTACGGTTGAATATCATTTTATATAAACGTTTCCAATGGAACGGGAGACGGTGTGCAAAAGCATTTGAATGCGCCGCTTTTATACTAAGTATGGCGGAAAAGATAAGGTGTGCGCACATACTCGTGGAGAAGGAATCACTAGCAAAGGAAATACTCGACAGACTGAACAGGGGAGAGAGCTTTTCCAAATTAGCGGAGCAGTATTCAATAGACGGCTCTAGGAGACGCGGCGGCGATCTCGGGTTCTTCGGCAGGGGAATCATGGTGAAAGAGTTCGAAATCGCGGCGTTTGCCCTCCAGAAGGGGCAGATATCCGGCTTGGTAAGAACTAGGTTCGGATACCATATAATAAAGAGGCTGGAATGACCGGTCAGCAGCACTACAGCGTATAAATACGATTAGTACTATAATAACCGCATGGTACGAAAAAGGACGCTCGATAATCATCTGGAAACTGCGGCAGAGAGGACAGGACTGGACTCTGTGCCCGTATACGCTTTTGGACCGAATGCCCGCGCGGGGGTTTACGACGCAAAATCTGACAGCAACCGCACCGAGTCTCTCCACGTAGGCGGACAATTGGGAATCTACGCATTCGGGGGATCGTTGACATACATCGCGTCCACAGACATCGGACCTGGTTTTAGGTTGTTTTTCACCACCGTCGCAATACTTACGCTGCTGACAGGTGTCAGATACACATTGAAAAGCATTTCGTGGTACTAAGCCAAACTGTCTTTACAAGATCTGAAAATGTTTAAACGGCCGACTCCTCGTGTCATATGGGGACCGGCACTGCTTATCTTTATTTTCACCCTCGAATGGCCACCAGTCTGGAGACGTCAGCTTCTGTATTTCATTACGATTTCTGCACCCTTCAGCGTACCGTGTCTGGTCAGCGCGGACAAGGCAGCGGCAACCAGCAGCAGTATCACTCCTATATATAGTGCAATCCTAAGACCCTGCATGAAAGGTGCGGATATAAGCTGCGGTATGAACTTATCCGATTCCAGCTGCGACAGTGAGCTTGGTGGGATGGCCGCTACAAGCGCCTGCCCTTGTACAGTGGAATTCAGCTGTGCAATGAACGAAGTTATCGGGTTTATTCCTAAAAAAGCGGAGAAAAGAAACGACGAAGCAGGAACCGCCGATAGACGAGATGTGAGTGCATATGGGACGCTGAGGGCTGACGTCTGTGAGCTTATCACAGAAGGCAACAGACTTGTGAATATAGTTATAGCAATCGTGAAGAATATCGCCATGCTCATCATCTGGCCTATATTCGAGAATGTAGTCCTTATTCCGTTCCCTACTCCCCTCTCCTTCCACAAGAGGGAATCCATGGCCCTTTTGGTGTTGGGTGCAGCGAACATACCGCTGCCGACTCCTATCAAAAACAGCACAGCACCGAAGGCAGAGTATGAGAAATCCGCCGAAAATAAGGAGAGGAGGAACAGTCCAAGCGCTGTTATCAACAGGCCAGCCGTAGAGAACACCCTGGCGCCGAATCTATCGGTTAGCATCCCGCTTATCGGCCCTAACGCTATGAAACCAACCATGAGAGGTATTGTGTACATACCCGCCCAGAACGGTGTTTGGGCTATCGAAAACCCGTGCAGCGGCAGATAGACTCCCTGAAGCCATATTATGACCAGGAACATCACCGCTCCCCTAGCCAGCGAATTCAACAGCAGCGCGATGGAGCTGAAGCTAAATTGGACCCTCTTGAATATCTCCAGGTCGAATATCGGTGTTTTGGCCTTTCTCTCGATAGGCACGAACATTACAAGCGCTGCAATCCCTCCGACCATGCTTGCCACGACCCATGGATTGCCCCATCCGAGCGACGAGCTGCCGTACGGTACGAGCGCGTATGTGAATCCTAGTGCGATCAGCACCAAGCCAAGCGACATCACTACGTTGCCCCTCCAGTCTATGCGGCCGTTGTTTCTGGCGGTACGTTCCTTCCTGAGTTTGTAATGCGACCACACTGCACCTATCACAGCTATCGGTACGTTGACCACGAAGATAAGGTGGAAATCGAAAGGGGCCAGAAGCCCACCGACGACCAGACCTATGAAGGATCCGGCGAGAAACGAGACCTGGTTCGTTCCTAGGGCCTTTCCCCTCTCATTGTCAGGAAATGCATCGGTTAGGAGAGCTACGCTGTTGACCATTATGAACCCGCCGCCAACTCCTTGTACAAGCCTGAGTATTATTATCATTATGACTCCGATTGTTCCGGAACCGTAAGGCACGAAAGACAAGGCTATCGCGGACAGGGCGAATATTATAAAACCTGTAGTGTACAGCTTTTTTCTTCCGTAGTTGTCTGAGATCTTACCGAAGGTGATGAGGAGCGCTGCGGTCACGACCATGTAGCCTAGGAGCACCCACAGTAGTAACGTGAAGTTGGCTGGATTCGTCGGATCGACGTTGAGTCCCCTAAATATTGGAGGGAGCGATATGAGTATTATAGTGGCGTTTATAGACGCCATCAACCCACCCATGGTGGTGTTGGCCAAAACCGTCCATTTGTATTGCATAGTGCCGTCCTTCGCTATTTCTTCAGCTGCTCCTTCAGGTTGGCAACTATCTGTTCTACAATCGTCTTGGCGGCCTTGTCTATCACATCTGCGCCGAATATCTTTGCGAAACCACCGACATCCATGTACGCGACCCATGTGACTTTTACGTTGCCAGTACCGGCGGAAAGGTCTATAGAGAGGCCTATCGAGAACTTCATTCCAAAAGCGGATGCGTCACCTGCTATGTAGACGTGCTTCTGCGGTTCCTTCTCCTTTATCTCGGCCTTGAATTTCACGTTCATGTTCGACATGTACGAGGCACCGAGAAAGCCCTTAGTGTACTCCCTTATATCGACTCCGAACGTCAGCCTAAACTTGTCGCCGTCTATCTCCGAGGATTTCACATCCGGCAGGCATTTGGTGAATTCCCTGGCATCGGATACGATTGCCCACACCCTATCAATACCAGATTCTACCCCAAAATCACCCTTCATTTCCATATCAGTCAAAAAGCATCTTTGAATAAACCAAATCCCTTACAGGTGAATATATATCGCTGTATGTCTTTGACGATGTCTCATACACCAGTTCCTTCAGGAATGAGACGGGAAAGCCGGTGTCCTTTGCGATCTTCTCAAAATTGTCAGCACCCAATTCGGGCCACACTAAGTTTATCGAGTCTGTCCTAGATTCTGCTTTCCCGCCGAACTTGCCGCGTACGAAGTCCCCTACATCCTTGGCGAGTATTCGGGACGTGCTGAGCTTGCCGCCGCCAACGCTCATTATGCCGCGTACACCGTCGAGCGATTCGTGGTCGAAAACAACGTAGTCCCTGCTGACCTCCCGCTGGCCGGCTCCGCCGCCTTCCGATGCTATCAGCGGCCTTACTCCCGCGTAATACCTCTTTACCTGGTACTTGCCTATCTCAGGTACGAGCTTGCTGCCTTCCTCGACCAGGAATTTCGGATCGTCCTCGTCTATTTCGAAATTGTCCGGATCGAGTATCAGGAAAGCTGTCGTGCCTATTATCGATTCGCCGTGATAAGGTACTATGATGTCGCCGTCAGACGGCATCCTCAGCCTGTTGATCACGGCTGTGGTGAACCTCCTGCCTATCACAGTCATCGTGCCGGCGGAGAGTATAAGTTTTATGCTGTCTATACCAAGGCTTTTCTTTACTGTGTCGGATACCCATGGTCCAGAAGCGTTCACCACAAGGTCGCTGGTGATCGTCTCCGTTTTTCCGCTGGAAACATCCCTTATCTTCACCCCCTTCACTTCCTTTCCATTCGTATCGAACCCCGTCACTTCGCTGTTAAGCCTTACCTTAGCCCCTTCGCTCTTCGCAGTAAGCATCAGGCTGGTTATGAATGAGAACGAGTTTATGGTCTTGTCTGGCACGGAGAACGCTATTTTCGCGTCTTTTGTTATAAGCGGCTCAGATTTTCTAAGTTCTTCGATATCCACCTCTTTCGCGTCTATTCCCGCCTCTTTGCAACCAGCCGCGAATTTAGACGCGTAAGATACATCCTCGTCGTCGATGCCGACGAAGAAGCCACCTGTATCCTCAACACTGTGCGATGCAATCCTGGATATCACACCGTTGTCTTCCAGGCTCTCCCTGGCCGCCTTCGGATCGTTGACGGCGTATCGAGCCCCGCTGTGGAGCAGGCCATGGAACCTGCCACTCGTACCGCCTATCACTGTGCCCCTCTCTATGAGCGTGACGTCGAATCCTCTGCTCGCCAGGTCGTGTGTTATGAAAGAACCAGTGGATCCTCCGCCTATGACGACGATTTTTGGATTACCCATAAGAACAATATGAAACTGTGGGATAAATAAGTTATTTTCGCGACAGCGACTGCACCATGAGCGATAGGGAAGGGAAAACGAAGTCTGCGTATACTCCCGCTTTTTTCGCTTTCTTGAGCTCGCCCTTCTCTCTGGCTATGAGAATGGAGCTTATGCCGCTAGAAGCCGCCATTGCTATATCCGTATCAGTCCTGTCGCCCATGACGACTGCACGCTTCCCGTCGACGCCGTTGGTCCGTAGGATGTAATCCATAGTGCTGCCATACGGTTTTCCAAAGATTTCAACGGGGTTTTTTCCGGTAGCCGCACCTACTGTCTTGACAAGGGAACCTGCGTCTGGCAGTGGACTCCCTTCGGCCGGACACAATGGGTCTATGTGTGTGAGGACGTAATCCGCCCCGTTGTTTATGTGGGCGACTATCCTGCTGAGTTTTCCATAGTTCAGCTGCGTGTCGAAACCTACGATCACTATGTCAGGATTTCTTTCGTCGTATTCGATGCCGTCCCTTATCAGGTCGTTCCTCAATCCAGTGGTCACGAGCCCGTCAAACGACCTAATCCCCTTTCTCTTGAGGTATTCCACGAGTGGCTGTGTGGGAAGAACTAGGTTTTCATCCGACAGCCTGATGCCGAGAATCTTCCTGATAAGCGCAAGTCTCTTCCTATAAGACAAGGAGTCATTGTTGCTTATTATTACGAACTTTTTCCCCTTTTCCTTGAGATACCCGAGAAATTCCACCGCACCGCGGAGAGGCTCATCCGCGAGGTAAAGCGTACCGTCTCCGTCTAGAAGGAAGAAATCCTTCGAATCAAAAAACCTGCGGAAAGCTTCACGGTTTCGCATAAAGGGGGAAAAGCGCATATCTACAACAGTTAGTGCTATAATTCGAGGGTTTTCGGGGGGTAGACCACGCCATTGACTCTGCCCGCTATCTTCGTGACGAAAGCGCTCGATGAAGCGGACATATGCACAGGAACGAGCCTCTTTGCATGGCTTTCCTTGAATACCCTCATGACGTCGCTGTATGTGGAATGCTTCCAGAAATCCGCTATTTTCCTATCTTTATCTGTGTATGTCATCTCATGGAGAAGCAGGTCAACACCTTCTGCTCCTCTGACTACGTTTTCTGAATATGCAGTGTCTCCCGAATAGAATACCGTCTTGCCCTTGTGTTCTACTCTATAGCCGTTGTCTGGCACTAGGTGGTGGGCGTGGAATATCTGTATTGAATCCATTCCCCTATCTTCTATATATTTGGTATTGACATCTATCTGCTCGCCGTACCAGTTCTCCGGGGTCTTTACTACCCTCATAAGCTCCTGGGTATTCTTCTTTATTCCTTTTGGCCCGAATATTGTCAGTGGCTCCTTCGCCCGGTGTATCGATCTGTACCAGAGGAGCTCTGCTACGCCAACATAATGATCTAGATGCATGTGGGTTATCAAAAGCGTGGATATTTTAGTCGGATCAAGCCCTATATCCAACAGGGACTCGAGAGCGTGCGGACCAAAATCGAATGCAATTCTGTTGTCGAGCACAAACGAGATATTTCTCTGATTTTTTACAAGATTGGAACTCCAAGTGCCTAAAAATATTATTTTCATCCTGGCTTACTTCGCGGTCAATTCTTCCAAACTCTTCCCTTTGGTTTCGGGGGCCATAAATACTGTCAATAATAGTCCGAGGAATCCAGCTACTGCAAAGAATAGC
This sequence comes from Nanobdellota archaeon, assembly GCA_021807085.1. GTDB lineage: Archaea > Nanobdellota > Nanobdellia > Parvarchaeales > Parvarchaeaceae > Parvarchaeum. Next base: position 14,357 of record JAKAPM010000010.1, on the reverse strand, counting down.
AGCCCGTAGCCGAGTCCATATAAGGCTACTATAGTAGGGAACGACGTCAAACCGAGTATCGCGCCTATCCTACTGATAGATGTACCCCACCCCTGGCCAGTAGCGCGGATAGAAGTAGGGAAAAGTTCCTGTCCATAGACAAAATCTGTGCTTCCCATACCCCACGACTGAGTGAGCTCGAATAAGATATACATCGAAGCTATAATTATGGCAGTGGTACCGACTGCAAACGCATCTGTTGGCACATACATGGCCACCAGCGCGAGCACCAGCAGCGAAACAAACATTCCTGCAAATCCTAGGATAGTTACAGGTTTCCTGCCCCACCTGTCAACTGTCAGAATGCACATAACCGAACCGATTACAGCGATGGATGAAAACACCGCAGATCCTAATATTGATAGGGAATGCGTTAAACCGAGGAGTATGAGTATCGTAGGCGTAAACAAGCCTATCCCATAGAATGCTACATCGTAGAAGAACCACGCCAGACCGAAATATATTGTGTTTTTGATGTATCTCTTATCAAACAATGTAAAGAAAGAAACCTTCTGCCTGGATATCTTGAATGCAGTATCTGATTTTCCCGCAAAGTATTTCTCCGTCTCTCTCGCCTGCGTAGTCTTACCCTGATTCGCAAGCCATCTGGCTGATTCCGGAACGGTCCTTCGCAAAATCAGTACTATAATTGCAGGGATTATACCTATTGCAAACATGTAACGCCATGAATTTATTCCAGTATTAAGAAGCAGATAACCTATAATGAAGGCGAACGCAGCGCCAACCCACCACGCTAATCCATCGCTTGCAAGGAACTTGCCTCTCGATTTCTTGGGAGAAAACTCAGATATAATAGTCGCTCCAATAGCGTAGTCCGCGCCTATCGCAAGACCAAGAATCACCCTAAAGATGAATAGCGACCAAAAGTTGTATGAAACACTTATAAGCGCAGTGAATACTATGAATATAACCATATCCCACATATACATGAACTTCCTGCCTTTCAGGTCAGTTATGTATCCTATGGACAAAGCACCGACCAGCATTCCTATTGTCGTCGATGCTGCCATCAGGCCCTTTCCTAAAGGAGTGTTGACGTAACTAAATGCGGATATAGCCGTAATTATCGTCAAAGCTACACCTATGATAGAAATATCGTATCCGTCCAGAAAAGTGCCGGCAACTGAAAGCAACGTCACGCGATAGTGAGCGGACTTGGTCTTAGCGTCGTCCAACGCGGCGTAAGTGGCTTTAGGCATAGGGATTAAAAGAATTTTTACTATTTAAAGCTATGCTTCTTTATTTTTAAATTTGTCCGTGAAGATTATGATAACAAATATTATTATAAAATAAGTACCGGTTTAGTTATATTATGATAAAAGGAATAGTCTTCGACCTTGACGGCACCCTCGTCAACACGGCCGGAATCCTTGCAGAAGCATGGTCTACCGCGCTCAACGAGAACGGCTTCAGGATTGGGAAAGACGAACTCTACAAGAACACGAAAGGACTGTCGGCGAAGGATATAGTAAAAAAATACGCCCCACAGGCTGATGACGCCTTGTCTGGGAGAATAAAGGACGTGAGGACCAGAGAGTTCCTGCGCGGGCTGACGGATTCAATTCTGTTCCCGGAAACCAAGCCGGTGCTGAAAGAACTGAGAGATAAGGGATTGAAGACAGGGATAGCCACTGGCGCGGCGAGAAAGACGATACTGAACGTGGTCATGGAACGCACTGGACTCGGCGATTTAATGGACACAGTGGTAAACGCGGAGGACGTTGCCGCCGGCAAGCCGGCTCCAGACGTCTTCTTGGAGGCATTCAGGCGCTTGTCGGTGGAACCGAAGGACGGGATGGTCGTCGGGGACAGTTACAACGATGTCGCGCCGGCCAAGGAAATCGGCTCTTTCGCCGTGTTCATATCAAGGGAAGGGGAAACGTTGGACATGGCGGACGCCAACATAACGAACCTTGGTGAACTTATGCCGTACACAGAATTACAGCTTGGTTAAAAACCCAGAAATCCTGGCGACGCTTTTCACTTCTGCTTCACTTGACAGACTTCAGGTCTATTCCTTTTGTCTCCTTAGAGAGCAATGCAGCTACAAGTATTGCGAGTTCACCTAGGATTATGAAGTAAGCCCACCACCCGGCGAAAGTCGATGCGGTAGTCGCTACTATCAGCAGAAGGAATACCGTACTCCAGTTCCCCATTATGAATCCACCGTTGAAACCTATACCCACGCCAGTACTCCTGACGTCGGTTGGGAATTTCTCGCTCAGGAAGGAAGGTATGACGCCATAGATACCAGTGGTCAGGAACGCAAGTATGCTCGCCAGTATACCCACTCCGTACACGCCCCCAGTATGGTTGAGGATCATGCTAGTGAAAGGAACCGATACTATGATAGCCAGCGCGGAGTATATCGCCATCATCGCCCTTCTCCCAATCCTGTCGCTAATTGCTCCAGACGTGACGTAACCCACCAGCGACGTCAGTATCGCGGCTATAACGACGTAAATGAAATCCGGAAATGCCATGAAACTATTTATCGACAGTATCGTCGGATAGAATCCTAGGGTGAGACCGTACACCCAGGCTATACCAGTCATTGCCAGAATACCTGTCAAAACACCCACGAGCATCTTCCTGTTCGAGAATATCGTTTTTATCGGGGAACGGTTGATCTTGGACCTCTTGTTTAGGTCTGACCACAACGCGGATTCGGGCATCTTCAGCCTTATTATAAGGCCTATCACCACAGGAATTATGCCTATGTAGAACATCCACCTCCAGCCTATGGAAAGGAAGCTTGTGTGGCCGAAGTAAAAGTTGAGTCCTAAGAAGAGAATTGCAGCGAGAGTGTATCCTATCGGATAACCGGACTGTATAAGGGAACTCCACATCCCCCTCTTCTTGTTCTTCACCGACTCCATCATTATCGAGGCGCTGTTTCCGTATTCTCCGCCTCCGAATATACCAGTTATTATCCTGAAGACGAAAAGGAGAATCGGCGCACCGACCCCTATAGCGGCGTAAGTCGGAAGGAACCCGGTCGCGAAGATTATTACACCCAATCCGAGAAGCGTGATTATCATGGCGCCTTTTCTTCCTATCTTATCGCCGACCCTTCCGAATATTAGTCCTCCTACAGGCCTGAAGATGAAGGTGGTTGTGTATATGCTCCATGTGCCTATTATAGCTAGACCGTAATTTGAAGGAAAGAACACTCCCGCCAGCGTCGGTACCAGAAGGAACATCATGCTGAGATCGAAAGAATCCATGACCCAGCCCGCGAGTGCGCCGGGATATATGGAATGGAGCTGAGGGCTGGACCTGACGTTCAAATCGACAGCTCTCGCGCTAGACTGCATATGATTTGCTTTCGTTTCATTCTATTTAAAGATATCTTTCTTTCGCGCAAAAAGCTATTTTGCGGTTGAAGGAATCTCTTCCCTTATTTTAGCTACGCCACTCGCACCTATCCTAAATCTGCTCGGTAGTGCCTCCCTGCGCGACGCCTCGATTAGTTCCTTTACCTGTGCGTAGGTGCGTACGCCTCCGGACGCCTTTATCCCTATTTCCGGGTTATACCTGTCGGCTATCTCTGCCATTAGCCCAATGTTTGCCGTCTGCGCACCAGTCTTGTTGCCGAGCGACTCGGAATATGACTTGTCCTCGAAGCCAGTGCAGGTCTTTATGAAATCCGCTCCAGACTTGCACACCATGGCGTACAGTTTCCTCTTCTCTGCCTCTGTGGTATACGCGTCCTCAGCAATGACCTTTATCACCCTGTTGTTCCTGTGGGCGGCTTTCACAAGCTCGTTTATGTCGCTCTCAACGGAGTCTAACCTCCCAGATTTCACGAGCGCGATGGGGGATACTATATCTATTTCATCGGCCTTTCCGGAGTACAGGTCAACCAGCTCTTTCCTGGCTGACGTGAAGCTAGCCCCAAACGGAAAATCCAGCACGACATCTATCTTTATGTCAAGGTTTCCTCTGTCGATGTAATCCCTCGCGAAATTCAAGTGCACCGGTTCTATGCACACTGCGGCGTTGCCGAATACCACCGCTTCGTCTATGAGTCTCTTCACATCCTCTTCGGTGGCGAACGCCTTCAGTAAAGTGTAATCTATGAGTCCCATCACAGTCTTAAGGTCGTATTCCACAGGCTGCACACAACTATTGGTCGCACGGCTAGCTTAAAAGCGCCCATCAAAACAATATATAACACCTCTGTCTATCAATCTGGTATCAGAAGTTCAAACGCGGGATAAGAATGTGGGAAAGATGAGGATAAGTCTTGCCAAATTCGTCATCCTCATAATCATGTCGGTATTCGGACTGTGGTCGTCCGGTATGGTCCTCTTCCTGTATTACACACTGCACACCCCCCTGCCGTTCTGTCAGCTCGGTTCCCTTACTTCCGGGCTGGCAGTAAATTGCTACGCGGTCCTCAGCAGCAGCTATGATTCGCTGTTCGGTGTGCCTCTCGACGTGTTCGCGGCAGCTTACTTCATCGTCAACCTCGCACTCATATACGTCGTGAGTTTCGGCGGCAGCAGATGGTATAAGAGGGCTTTCAGGACGTTGTTTGCTTGGCGTTTCCTCGGCATTCTCCTTGTGCCGTATCTCGTGTACCTAGAGATAGTCGTGCTCAAAGCGATATGCGTTTACTGCACCGTCATGCATGTGGCCATAATCGTAGACTTCGTGGTAATAACCTACTTCCTGTTTTACGGAAAGAATTTCAGGAATTTCCTCAGCAAGGGCGCGCGATAGCAACGTGCCGGTCAGATATACATTAGAAAGTTATCCCTCGTAACGCAAAGGTAAGTGACTCTGTCTGAAATGAGTCTTTCGCGTATGTATTTTATGTTTTCTACCCTGTCCTCGACGAACAGGATGTTTCCCCCCTCTTTCGCCAGTATCCTGTCGAGTTCCCCAAGTTTCCACTCCTCGTCCTTCATGTTGTGATCGCGAGGAAGTATAAGGTCTTTGTGCGGCACGAGGTGTTCCTCCAGCAGTTGCTCCGTCTCTCTCCTGAATTCCTCGCCCCTCGCGCTCATTATTATTATACCGGCCCCCTCCTCCGCGTGCTGCCTGTACAGCTGTATCAGCCTGGAATTGGGCTTAAGATACGACATATATGTTGTGTACGCCGTTTGGTACACTTTATGCTTGATCTCTTTCGGGAGTCTTTTGACTTCCGCTATCGAGAGTTTCCTTCCGACTACGTCAAGGCTCGCCGCGGCTATGCTCTCCCCATTAAAGAAGAGGGTATCGTCGAAATCCGACACTATCGTATACTTAGTTCCTTTGAGACGCACTGGCAGAACATCTACCGCAACGCCCGTTGGGTTGTCAACCATGAAAACTGTAGGCTGGTGCACATTAATAAATCTTGCAAAACAGCTATGCAGTGGCGGATAAAACATAAATACTGGTGTGGTAAATTAAGATAGATGGCAGCAAAACGCAAATCTTTCACAGAACTCTACAGCGGACTGGAAAAGAAGGGACTTATGCCTGCGAAGGAATACTACCACCTGATAAGGGCCCGTATCCCTGCAAAATCAGAATATTACGACGAGACCACGGTGCTTCTTGTGGTCGCATACGACGTCAGGAGCGTGCTGAGCAACGCGGCCGCTGCCGTGGAATCGGTGTTGCCGTTCAAGCCGCCAGAGTACCAGCTGCAGACCGACCTCCAGACGACGGTCAGGAACGACAAGAGAATCGAAGAATTCACGAAACTCAGGGACGAGACTGATGTACTCTACCTCACACTGTCTGACGAGTTACTGTTCAAGGATGAATACAATACAGGGAAGATATGCATGCTCGTCAACGAGTCAATTGAAATGATAAAGAAGATAAATGTAGCCTTCAATAAATTATACGGCTCCGGAGCGTCCATGATAAAGAAAAGACTTGAAGAGGAGAAGGACGACACAACGGAGAGAAATGCAAAGACCTACTTCGGATAAAAACCACGTTGGGAGAAAACGAAAATCTTAAATAGGTGGACGCGTTATTATTGTAATATGCAAGGATTCACATCCAGTGGAGGCAGTGCGGGGGGGCTTTCGAACCTCGTACTCGTATCTAGGATGTGGATATCCTCGCCAATGTTCTCCTATCACAAGGATACCAAAACAATCTGAACTGCCCAAACTTTTTCAAGCGGTTTTTAGAAATCAAACATTCTGAAATTGTTTGGGCTTACGTCGGATCACAGAACTAAATATTTTTTGGGTTGTATTTTGAGATTATGGAACTAAAAGATAGATATGGAAGGGAAGAAAGGCGCGGTTGCGCGGAAAGGAAACGGATCTGCAGCGGTGAGCCAGCGCTCTGGAAAAATAATGGGAGCGATGCGCTTCGAGACGCTAAACGCAGAGCTGTTCTTCTCTACCTTGATAGCGAGTATAGTGGAGAATTTCGCCGGCAGGATGCTGCCGTTCAGCCTTAACGAAGGCCTTTTCTTCGCGTTGTCGTTCGTGGCCAACATATTCCTAATAGAGTTCGCGTTCCGCGTGATAAAGGCGACGAAAAAATTGAAGAACTGAGTGATTGTCCTTCCGATAAGTCGCACACGGAGTATAAATCAAAAACTGGCCGATACGGTACTGAGTCGACAGTGACTGGTTCAGGCTGTTCTCATGCGCGGCATTTATAATGGTTGCCGTTGCATTATTTTGAGTACGCTTCGTTCTTGTTATCGAACCTTTTCAAGTTCTTCACGTATACGTTCCTTACCCGTTCCATGTGCTTGCACGGGAAACCGTAGAACTGGTAGGCCTCGCACGAACACGTACCGCTTGCAAGATGCATCGAAGCTGGGAGGTAGGTAACTTCGACCCTGTGGAAACTGTCCTTTCTGGATTCGCTCTCGACGTAGCCTTTAAGGCTCATTTCTCTGCCGGTGCTCTCTATACCAAATATCCGCGTGGTCTTGTCCCTTGACATTATCAGCGGTTTCTCAAGTATCTCATCCAACAAAAACAGCCTTCTGCTTTCCATAGTTTACCGAATAATATGACGTTGCAGAATATAAAGCTAAAAAAACAAAAAAGGGCGTAAAAACCCAAAAAAAAACTTTTTTGAAACCGCTCACCTAAAGATGCGAGAATTCAGCTCTGATTGCCGCCTGTGCCTTCATCAAGCTCGGGCTCCTCTATCTCTTCGGTTATTGCACCTTCGACTTTTTCCGCCAGTTCTGGCGAAATGGTCTCTATCTGGTGCGCTCCCTTTGCATGGGTGGCGATCTTCTGCATCAGCTCCTCTTTGGTCGGAGCATCGGCAGTGAAATCACAGTCCATGCCGGTTTTACTACATTCAAATTTGTAGACCATTGTAAGGGAATACAGCCATCACTTATAAAAGTTTCAGCGAAAAACGCGTAAAAAGGACATTTTTCCCGCTCGTGAACGGCTAATTACGCAGAAAAGATGTCAGCAGCAACCGCATCCACAGCCGCTTCCGCAATCGCAGCTCTTGTCTTCTTCCTTCCTTGGTTCTTCATTCGCCATATCTAATATTCGGAACCGTCCTTTATATCCTTTGCGTTAGTACTACAGAGATAATATTAATTAGGAGGTAGTAAAGACTTAAATATAAACTGCTCCTATAGAAGTATAAGATGGATAGTAAGAAATACTTTTCCAAGAAAGACGAGGGAGTACTGAAGTACGACTGCGTCGAAACAGCGCGCGAGAGAATAAACGCGGCTTTTGCGTCAATACCCAAACACGAGTGGGAAACTATGAGAAAGGAGACTTTCAACGCGATCAGCTGCAAAAATTACATAAAAAACGAATACTTGGAACCGATAGCCTACACCGTAGCCAAGAACGTGGGCAGATTACACGGAGGAGATGAACACTATATTGAAGCTCCAGACATGCCTGGTATATACATAACGATGCACAAGGGGGGAAAGAACAGGATATCCGTCGCGGAAAAACGCGGTGACAGATACATGGACATAGCCGACGTAGACGTGGATTCAAAGGCAGTAAGGTTCGACCTGAATGCAATATTGGAATCAAGCGACAAAAAACTCACTGAACTTGCGTACGTCGTAAACATGGTCGTGTACCGCTTATAACCACGCCGCATGCAGCTGTTCTAAGCGTTGCGCTTGCAGGCGTCCACAAAAGCTACAAACAGCGGCGCCGGTGCCTCTATCCTGGATTTAAGCTCGGGGTGTGCCTGGGTGGCTATCCCAAAACTGTCTTTCCATTCCACAGCTTCTACAAGCCTGCCGTCTCTAGTAGTTGCGGATACCACAAGACCATTCCTCTCGAGAGGTTTTCTGAAAGCGTTGTTAAACTCGTACCTGTGCCTGTGTCTCTCTGAAACGATGCTCTTCCTGTAAGCGGAATAGGCTATGGAACCTTTGTCGTTTATCTTCATCTCCCAAGCACCCAGTCTCATGGTGGCGCCCTTCTTGTCCAGTCCGACCTGCGATTGCATTAAGTCTATCACATTGTATTTGGTCTTCGGATCGAACTCGGTCGAATTTGCGCCTTTGAGTCCGCAGACGTTCCTCGCGAACTCTATCGACATAAGTTGCATCCCTAGGCATAGTCCAAGGTATGGTATCTTGTTCTCCCGCGCGTAGCGTATCGCGTTTATCATTCCTTCTATCCCGCGCTTCCCGAAGCCGCCAGGCACAATGATTCCGTCTACGCCGGCCAGGACCTCAGAAGGTGACCTCTTCTCCAGCGTCTCGGATTCTATCCATTCTATCGCTGGTTCCACAGACAGCGCCGCGCCGGCGTGTATTATTGCTTCCCTTACACTCACATACGAGTCCTTGAGATCCACATACTTTCCGACTATCGCTATCCTCACTCTCTCCATCCTCTCGCTACCGACTACTATCTTATCGACAGATTTCTTCCACTTGCCGAGTTTGGACGCGTCTATCTTCCTGTCGTGTATGCCGAACTTGGAGAGCAGCAGTTTGTCAAAGTTCTGTTTCATGAGGAGTTCTGGTACCATGTACGCGCTCTTCATGTCTGGGTCGTCGATTATGTACTCCTTCGGCAGGCTGGTCTGTACGGAGAGTTTTTTCCTCGCATTTTCACTGAGGTTCTCTGCTCCCCTGCACACTAGGAAATCTGGGAGTATACCGGTGCTCATCAATGTCCTGAAAGCGAACTGAGCTGGTTTGGTTTTCTGCTCGCCAACCACTGCTATCTTGGGAAGGTACGTGACGTCTACGAACGCCACATCACTGTTCAGCGCAAGCTCCCTAAGCGCCTCTATAAAATAGCCGTTCTCCAGATCTCCAACGGTTCCGCCGACCTCTATCACGACGAAGTCTACTTTGTTCCTTTTGGCGAAGTCTTGGAGTTTCTTCTGTATATATCCTGTAAGGTGCGGGACTATCTGAACGTCCTCTCCTAAGTACTCCCCGGTCCTCTCCATATCTATTATGCCGCTGAACAGCTTCCCGCCGGTTATCGAGGAATCTTTGGTAAGGTTTGTGTTCAGGAAGCGTTCGTACGTTCCGAAGTCCATGTCGACCTCGCTAGTATCGTCGAGGACGAACACCTCACCGTGGCGGTAAGGGTTCATCGTGCCGCAGTCGTAGTTTAGGTATCCGTCGAACTTTATTGGCAGGACCTTGTAGCCGTACATGTTGAGTATCTTTAATATTGAGGATGTGACGACGCCTTTCCCTAATCCGCTCATAACCGAACCTAGGACTACTATGAATTTTGCCTGCATTACATTTAATCCCCTACCCCTTTTTATATTTTTCAGGCGCGGAAAAACGGTACGGTCAAGTGATAAACTACTTGTGTATCAAATGCTCGGTTCCTTCAGATGAATCCGAGCCAGAGCAGGACTATCCCTATAAGTTCAGAATAGTACAGGAACGCGGGGAATCCGGTTATGTACAAAGTACCTGCAAGGCTCACTATTATCACGCCGATTATTATAGAGAGCATCTTCAGGTTCGCAGTCTTCCTGAACGTTAGTACCGCGGTCCATATTATTGCCACTGCTGCGGGAAAAGTCAGGATCGCTGAAGACAACACTACGAGAAGCGGTAGGGGACCGTAGACCACGTAATTGGTCAGTAGGTCGCCAATCGATCCGGCCACGAGGGAATAGACGACGAATACGGACGCAAGTACGAAGAATATGGCATACGCATTGACTAGTTTCTTGGATTTGATAAGGTTCATGGACCCGAAACCTAGGAATCCGACAAGGAGCGCTACAGCCAGAAGATACGCCTTTATCAGTACCTGGTTATAGACTGAAAAAGAGAAAATGACCTCGAGCAGCACGCCGAGGGCGAACAACCAGAGCCCGACAGACCAGTACAGCTGGCTCTTAAGCTTCTTCGTCTTGTACTTCCAAGTCATCAAAGCGGCCAGCGGGAGCGTCAGCGCAAGGATAAGTATGGTGGAGAATTCTATGAACCATTCTGCGGTAAAAATGTTCTGCATTTAAGTTACAAGGAATTTCACAATAAATAGATTGCGCTGGGGGGATAGACGAAACTACAGCAGCACAAGTACCACTACCGCGAGTATCACCAGCGAGGCGCCTAATAATTGGTTGAACTTTACCCTTTCCCTAAAGAACAGGAACGCGAAGAGTATGGTCAGCGGTATCACTATCTGGTCCAGCAGGGGGGAATAGACTGCGTTCAGGTTGTAAGCGAACGAGAATACAACCGAACCCACGCCATTGAACATCCCAGTGATGGCTATGTAAGTTGTGAACTTCCTCGATTTGAACGGATACAGCAGCGTTTTCCTGCCAGTCCTGACGAGTAACGCTATCGGAGCGGAGAAGACAGCCGCGAAAACTGCCAGCCAGGCGTAGTATACGAACGGCGAGAAGCCGGACGGTATCGTAGCATATAACAGGAGCCACATCACCACCCAAAAGAATGTGGCTACCAGTGCGAGCATGACGAACTTCGATATTCTTGCGTGTCGCACTTCGTTTACGGACAGGAACAACACTCCTACCAGCATCATCAGCGACGGAACAATGTCGTGTACGATGAGGGACCGCACGAACAGGATGGCGGAAAAAAAGGACAGGATTATAAACTGCGTCACTGTTACTGACCCGATCAGCGCCGCTTTCTCGTTCTGTAATGAGAAGAAGTACAGGTACGCCGCTATTGTGTACAGCAGACCCATGACTGCTATATACGCAATCTCCCTGTACGGGATATAAAGATTGCCAGATATAAAGAAGGCAGTCATCAGCGCGAACGCGGCGGAAACCACAAGGTATGTAGGGACCAATGACTTGTAGGAGAGCACGGAATTCCTCTTGTTGAGGAATGCCTTGGATATTATTGTTATAGAAGTGAAAGAGGCTATCGATATCCCTATAGCCAGAGCGTAATACAGAGACAGCATCCGATTACTAACTTACACTGCTTTATAAATTTATACGGCCAGGAGGGCGGAATCAGAGGCAGTGCGCTTTCAGGCGTACTGTATCGCCATCTGCACAACGAATCCTATGGCGCCTATTATGAACGTGCCTATAACTACCATTATTGCGAGTTCCTTGTACTCTTGCTTGGTGGGTTTTCTGGTCAGGTGTAGTACCCTGCTGTACTCGAATTTGTAATGGGTCAGCCTTGCTTTCACGTTGACTGGGTGCAGTTTTGTGACCGAATTCTTGAAAATAGAAAAATAGTGCCTGCGTGGCCGCTTGTGGGCGGGGAGGTAATCCCCTTGTTTCTTCTGTTCCTGCTGGGGCTTTTCGGCCGGCTGCTGTTTCGTCTCTTCCTCCTGCTCGCCGGTTTCCCGTACCTGTTCGGACCCGTCTACCGGCGAGCCTGCGGCCTTTCCGTTGTCGGCTGTATTCCCGCGATTTGCATCTGCAAGACTCTTCTCAGGTTCTTCCCCCATATCGAATTATACGAGAATCAACTCAAGAAAGTGATTCCGAGCTCTTCCTCTACTTCCTGCTTCTCCTTTGCGACTTGTTCCTCCGCTATGGATTTGCCGCTTATCTGCTTCGACGTCACGCCCGTTATTATAGACATGACCTTTACGGTATTCTTAAGGTCGGGAAATATGTGCGCTCCCCATATCAGCATTATGTCTTCGGGAAGTTTCTGCCCTATGAGATCCACCACCCTGTTCGCCTCCTCCAGAGTCAGGGATGGTCCTCCGCTCACGTCTATCAGCATTCCTTTGGCTGTGGACACATCCACGTCTATAAGAGGGTTGTTCAATACCTTTTCCACGACAGTCTCGAGCTTCTTGTCTTTTGCGTCGCTCTCGCCGGTTCCTATCAGGGCGACCCCTCCTTTACCCATTATCCTCTTAACGTCCGCGAAATCCACGTTTATCAGTCCCGGCTTTGTTATGAGTTCGGTTATTCCCTTCACTGCGTTCGTGAGCACGTCGTCTGCTATTTTCAGAGCTATCGGCAGCGGCAATCCTGGCGCTATGGCCATCAGCTTCTCGTTAGGAACCGTTATAAGCGTGTCGACCACATTTCTCAGCTTCTCAACTCCGTCTAGGGCGACGTTCATCCTTCTCCTACCTTCTGCCTTGAAAGGGAGAGTTACTACTGCGATCGTTAGTGCATTAAGTTTCTTTGCGACCTGTGCCACAACAGGAGCAGCGCCGGTACCGGTGCCTCCACCCATACCACAGCATATGAAGACCATATCCGCTCCCTGTAGTGCCTCTTTTATTTCCTGTTCCTGTTCCTTAGCGGCGGCTTCTCCCACTGCTGGGTCCGCACCTGCACCAAGGCCGTTGGTTATTTCCCTGCCGAGCAGGACTTTCTTGTCAGAAGGAGTGCACAGGAGGTCCGCAGCATCGGTGTTGGCTGCTATCAGTTCGGCCCCCTTTATCCCAACGTCGAACATCCTCGCGAGTGTGTTGTTTCCAGAACCTCCTACGCCGACCACTTTTATGTTGGCGCGTTTGGAAGCAATCAGTTCCTCCAGCGACTTGTCGAATTCTTTGGTCTTGCTTATATCGAACCTGTTCGATTTTATTCCCTGACTCATTGAATTCTGAGCCTGCAGATCATCCATATTGTTTACCTCGAACTTACTAATTATATCCTTTTAATGCGGTTTCGTATATAAATATTTTGAGCCTATTTTGACGCTATACCAACCGAAAAATCCTTGTTCACGTACTTGCTTATGTCGGACTTTATGCTCTCAATCACGTAACCCTTGAGCTCCTCCGAAGATTTTATCGAGACTTTGTTGTTTTCGATGCTTACACCATCTGCTTTCTTGCCAGCGTAGTGCTCGAATATCCCGCCACACTTCTCCTTATCATCCTCTAGCACTGACACCACTTCTATTTCGTATGAAAGGTCTTTGCCTGCTAGCGGGTGGTTGAAACTCACCATGACCCTTCCGCTGTTCACAGACAGGACAGTGGCCACTTTGTTGTCGAGAAGCACGGTGTCCCCGACCGACGGGTTTATCTTGTTTTCCCTAAATACGGCCATTCCGTACGTCTTTATGAGGTGCTGGTCGAAGGGACCGAACGCGTCCTTTGACTGGACCTCGAGGGTGTATTTGTCGCCAGGGTTCTTTCCAATGAGCGAATCAGACACAGCTTTCAGAACGTAGCCGGCCTTCGGTATCACGAGTATAGGTGAGAAGTTGTAGTCCAGAGACAACCCCTCCTTCTCTGCTACACTTCTGTCTGTAAGGTCGAATATTCTGTTAGTCGATACGACTCTGCCGACGAAGTTTATAAGGACAAATGAATTTTCGTCTACCATATCTTCACTTGTTGAGCACGATCGAGATAAAGGAAACGTTGCGCTTACCGCCGTCCTTTCCGTCGAGTTCCTCCGTGCCCACTTCTATATTAGATATCTTTAAGTCCTTCATAAACTTGTTTATGACAACCTGCGACACATCTACGGCCGTAGAGATTGTGGACCCGCGCGCCTTTATCACAGCCTTGTCGTTGCCGGAATTCAGGTGGGTAAGAACAGCGAGCACGTACGACATCACTGGTTTCTTGCCTATGAATATGACATCATTTTCCATATCCGTACTTTATGCTCCACATATTTAAGTATTTTCGCATGGTGACAGCGATTTGCATACAGTGTTCAAGCGATTGTTACTCCTGCGATTGCGCATCTTCCGATTTTTACCCGCCAGTGCGCAAGATCCCAAAAAGGCGTTATTGCGCGGGTCCTGCGCACTTTTCCAGCGGCTTCTTCGCTTCGTCTGCACACGCCGTACAAAAGATGCAGGGGGGGAGATTTGAACTCCCGAACCCACAAAGGGAACAGATGACCCAAACGTGATTACTTGAGTCTGTCACGTTTGACCAGGCTTCGCTACCCCTAGATCG
>JAKAPM010000023.1 GCA_021807085.1 Nanobdellota archaeon | reverse complement strand
TATCGATGCCCCTCCTAGTGTACGCGAATATGGCTCCCGCCATCACCATGTCAAATTTCTGGGATATCGGCAGAGGTTCACCGAGGCGTTTTCCACGGTCAATATACTTTTTGTACCTTGTATATCTCTTGTTGTATTTGTATGATGGCATAGGATCTATCAGCACAATTCTTTCTGTTTCGTCTTCAACCATTATGTTGTCCACTTTGATGTCACCATGGTAAACTCCTTTAGAGTGTATACCGTGCAATACGTCAGTAATAACTTCCATTATAGACAGTCGATCGTATACCTCCTCCACGCTGTCAGCGCCCTTCAGTTTTTCTAGGAGTGTCTCGCCCTTTATACGTTCCATGAGGTATCCAGCACTGCGGCCAAAATTGGTGTCGGTTACAAGTGCCAGCGGCTTGACGAAATGTATAGGGTCGACCGCGTACAGCCTCTTTAGACTGTAGAATTCTTCCTTGCTGCCATTACTCTTATAGAATATGTCGTCGTAGGATTTTCCATCCGTGCCGTTGTCGTACATTATACGTTTGCGAATGGACGAGAAAGAATCAGTGCCAGAGTCCGATGGAAACGAGAACGTTTGGCACGCCACTGGTTACGTGGCAATCGAAATTACGGAGGATGCGCTGTATTCTTTTGTCATCCCTGTCCTGCGCCGATAGTAGGTCTTCGATTCTCCTTTCCATGTGATTACCTAAGAATCGAACTGTTATAAATAGTTGTTGCTCCGAAAGGGATAGTAAACTGTCATCTGCGACCTAGCTTTGAAACGCTTGGTTATGGAATTCGCATACGGTGAGCAGAAGATATAATAACCCGAATCTAATCTTATCCATATGAATCACATAAACATAGAGATAAAGGCGAAATGTTCGGACCAGAGGAGAGTAAGGAGGGTACTGCTCTCATGCAACGCGGATTTCAAGGGTACGGACCACCAGATTGACACGTATTTCAGGATTCCAGCTGGAAGACTGAAGCTCAGAGAAGGGAATATAGAAAATTATCTAGTATTCTACGACAGGAAAAACAGGAAAGGACCGAAGAAATCCGAAGTAACACTTGTCGCGACAGGGCGGGGCAGCGAAATTAAGGAGCTACTGAAAAATGCTCTGGGTGTGCTCGTCGTAGTGGACAAGCGGAGGGAGATCTACTTCATAGGAAACATCAAATTCCACTTGGACGAAGTCAAGGGATTGGGAAAGTTCGTGGAGATAGAAGCCATCGATACGGGGGGAATACCAGAGAAAAAACTCAGGAAGCAGTGCGATCACTACGTGAAAATTCTAGGGATAAGAAAAGAGGAGATGGTTTCCGTCTCATACAGCGACCTTCTGCTAAAGAACTTCCCGATAAAGAATTTCTAAAAGGCGGTATAGCTGTACTTGATTTTGGTGGACAATACCCACACTCCATCTGCAGGCGCATAAGGGCTCTAGGAGTGTACTCCTTCCTTGTCCCTTACAACACGCGTCTAGTGGAACTGGAAAAGGCAGGCGTTGTGGGTGTAATACTGTCGGGCGGGCCTGCCAGCGTCTATGATCCCGCTTCCCCCCATCCTGACGAAGCGTTATTGGATTGGAATTTTTAATGAATGCGAGCGATATATGCTCGTGCGTCCGAATTGTCCCCATCGTGGTACCAGTCGATGGCCTTCTCCAGCACGTCGTTGAAATCCTTTGTGGTATAAGTCATTATTTTCCTCGAGTTCAAGAATGTCTTCCCCAGCTCTTCGTCTTCTAACATCATATGACCGGGAGGGTAGGGTGGTTTCCTGTCCGGTCCATCAGCCCCCAGTATCCACTCCATGTATTTTATGTATTTCTTTGGGTGTGCATAACCAGACAGGCGGTGGGTAAGTTCGTGAAGAACGACTATATCTATGTCGCGAGGCATGCTTTCATACACCTCTTCGTCGAAGGAAGCGTAGAGTTCATCTTCCGTGATTGCCGCGTCGTCTTTATATTTTTTCACGAGTCTTATAAGATCCTTGTTTTCTCTCTCGATAGTCTTGTAACGGTGTTTCTGGATATTGTCTATGTAGTATTCTATATGACCGTCAGCGAGATAAGTTCTGCCGAGAAGTGTCTTGCTGTGGTTCTTATAGGGCAACTGATTGGATATTTTTTCATAGTCTCTAGTTTCCTTGAAAAGCATAACCTCCATCTTATTGTCTTCGGCTAACATAACAATACAATTGAATGGGCATAGTATTTAAACTTTACTAACTAAATAATGGTAAATTATCTATAGATACTTAAAAAGGCGAGGACCTGAAAGACAGACTTTTTACCTTCCAAAGAATATATACAAATATACAAGGTACGCACAGATGCAGGGACTTACTTCTTGCCGTTTGCGTTCTGATCGTCCCTCTTTTTGCCGTCCTGCTTCTTGTTGTCCATGAGCTCCCTTATGCCTTGCACGCCGAAAGGCGTCGGTATACTGAAACCCTTGCTGTCCGTAGGGACGAATATCATCATGTTCTTCCCGTTGAGGCTCATCTCATACATCATATTGAGCGACCTCAGCTGCATCGCGAATATGTCCCTCTTGTATTTTCCGCTGGCCTCCAACATTTTGTCCGCTGCGAGCGATTCGCTCTCCGCCAGCTTCACTCTCGCCTGCTTCTCCCTTTCCGCGACCGCTACCTTTGCCATTGCGTCCTGTAGGTCGGCTGGTATGCTGACGTCCCTTATCTCGACCGATATGGCTTCTATACCCCAGTCACCTATCCTCTCTTCTATCAGGTTCTTGACGTCCTTTCCTATTATATCTCTACCGGCCAGCATCTCCGACAGCTCCGTCTTTCCTATGACGTCGCGCAGCGATGTCTGTGCAGCAAGCTGCACGGAGTCCCTGTATATCTGCACGTTCAGCACAGCGTTCTCGGGGTTCAGTATCTTCCAGAATAGCAGGGCGTCCACGTCAACGGGGACATTGTCCTTCGTGAGGGTCTTCTCCGCCTTGAATATCGTGTTTATCACTCTTAGGTCGAGGGTGACCGGCGTGGTCTGTATAAACGGTATTATGACATGTATGCCCGGCCCCATTATGCCGACATACTTTCCAAGCGACAGTACGGCTTTCCTATTCCATTGGTTCACTATTCTGAGCGCAGCGACCAGAAATATCAAGAGGAGAACCACACCCACAGCTACTGAATCGTAGATACTAATCACGAACGACATGCCGTAACCGACCAGTGCAGGTATTATTACGACGAATATTATCCCCTTAGCGTCTCCGTTGAACACTCTAGCGCCAGAAACCATACAATACTAAAAAACTGCAGGTTTAAATACGTGAGAATCGCAGAATGCCTTTTCTAACCAGACCGGGAGTCCATTCCAACCATCATTTTGGACTCGGCGTATTTGTCGAACCGCGTCACGCCGTTCTTTACAGCTTTGACAAGTTCCGTCTTATTGCCGGTAATAGGTATGCCAAAACACAGCTTTTCATCGTAACCCTGCCGGTAATCCAGGAGCAGGACTTTTCTTCCGTTCTCCCTTGACTTGTAGACGTAGAACGATATAGTGCCTTTCCATTCGAAATATTTTCCGTTTATGAACGTACCGTACTGTCTCTTTTCGAGGGCAACACTACCGTTTATCGCCAGCGTAAGCCTCTCTTTACTAGTTAGGTATAGGTCTTCTATGTTCTCTGTGTATCTGTTGTAGACCCTCCTGTTTCCGTGGATAGGGGTCTGGGTTAGTTGCGTCAGAATCTTTTCTAATGCGTTGGCAGTTCCGTCAACGTCAGTTGGTTGACTTTCCATTGTTACTATTGATTTGTGAATATATTTAAGCCTTTATCCCTCAATATTGGTCGGCAGCAGGTTTGATTAGGACTGTCATATCAGCTCCCGGCGGCTAAAATTCTACATGGAGTCCTAACTTTGCTTTTTCCCGCGCTCTGATTCGAGCCAGTTTGCGAATTTCTCGAACGCCATGGCTCTGTGCGAATAGGCATTCTTCCGCTCGACGCTTATCTCTGCGAACGTTTTGTCCTCACCGTCAGGCACGAAAACAGGGTCGAAACCGAATTCCCTTTCGCCCTTATAGGCGTCGGCTATGCCACCGTTCACGAACCCATCGAATGTCCTAACGGTACTAGAATCTACATAACATATCGTGGTTGTGAAATACGCACGCCTGTCTGCCGAGCCCTCTAGCATTTTAAGAACCAGTTCCTTGCTGACAAAATGCGCGAGCGCGCCGGGGAAACCACCGAGAGCCTTCACGAAAAGACCAGAATCATCCACGAACAGCGGCTTTTTTACGCTGTTGAAAAGCAGTATAGCGGCAGTCCTGGCGACGTCGCGTGTGTCCATCGATTGTATCTCCATCTTTTCACCCAAAACATGCTTCACAGTTACACCGTATTTTCTTCCTAGTGCGAGCATCTCATCAGCCTTGTGCGTATTGGAGCTCACGAACGTTATTTCCCCACCCATTCGATTTATTTGTCGTTGCAGCGATAAAAACTTTTTCGTATGCTGCTTCCGATGCTCGTTCAGTGAGCCTTGGGCTTTGATTTCCCAGAAGAAAAGCTTAACAGCGCCATGTAACGGAACAGCGGATCACATTATTATTTTGGGTATAGGGTTGAAGCGCATCCCTTTGAACCTGTGTCTTACAGTCATGCTGTCGCCGTCCACATCGATGTACGACGTAATCGTCTTATCCTGTGGCGATATCCTTATGAAACTCTGGTCGGAGAGGAAACCGTCGAGATACTCCTTGTAATCCTCCCTAGTGTGCTGCAGGTTCTTTTGTATGTTGTAGTTCGCCCCTTTGTACCGCACTGCTGAAGATATCATCAGTGTCAAAAGAAACGCGCTGAGCCCCTCTGTGGTGTCTGCTCTAGCAAGCCCTGCGCTTCTTAGAAGTAGCTCCAGTTTGGACTGTTCCTTCTTGTCTATGCTCTCGAGGTCCGTATAGAACGCGTTGCCCTTTCTGTCCAGGACCGTGTCGGATAAAGTATTAGTGTAAGCGAACGTGTAGGTAAGATACCTTTCGCCGGCGATTTTCTTACTATCGTAGCGGCCGTACCGTTCCTGCGCGTATATAGCGCCCTGTTCGTTCCCATACTCCTTGATTTCCTTCCTGGCGATATAGGGTAAGAAGTATATCTGCCTTGATGTCGCTATCATATTGTGTAGGAAATCGTCGACATCCGTTGAGTCCTCCCTTATCGATGAAAGAGATCGG
>JAKAPM010000009.1 GCA_021807085.1 Nanobdellota archaeon | reverse complement strand
CTGTGACTGTCGCGGAAGCGGAAGAAGAAGGGTTGAATATACCCATAGAATAGAGAACGGCTGCCACGATCACTATGATTAGTATGGCCCATCCATAGGTCATCATGTATTCCAGGGCCGACTGGGACTTTTTGCTAGCGTCCATATGTAAGTTAATATAAGAGACAAATAAAAACTTTAATGCGCCGGCATTAAAAAGTTAAATTAGCCGGAATCACTGAATAAGCTATGTACGTACTCGGTATTGAGAGCACCGCGCATACTTTCGGCGCCGGCATAGTGGAAGATGGCAAGGTCCTATCCAACGAGAGGGACACCCTAAAGCCGGCAAGCGGCGGCATAGTGCCGAGGGAGGCTGCCGCCCACCACTACAGGCTAGCATCCACCATCCTGAAAAATGCACTCGACAGCGCCGGGATAGGGCTGAAGGACGTGGACTTGATAGGATTTTCGCAGGGGCCCGGCCTGATACCAGCGTTGAAAGTCGGAGCACAGGTAAGCGCCTACCTATCGGAAAAATACATGATAAGAAGGGTGGGAGTCAACCACTGCATAGCCCACCTTGAGATAGCCAGGGCCTGTACAGGCATCGACGATCCTGTGATGCTGTATGTCAGCGGGGGAAACACCCAGGTCATCACGTATCTCGGGGGCAGGTACGTTGTGTTCGGAGAAACGGAAGACATAGGCGTGGGCAATCTTATAGACAAGATTGGTAGGAGGATGGGTATACCATTTCCAGCGGGGCCGAAAATAGAGAAGCTTGCGGCGGCGGGGAAGAAGTACTCAAGTTTGCCTTACAGTGTGAAGGGGATGGATGTCAGTTTCTCCGGGATAGAGACGTACGTATCGAGGATGCCGGGGAAAGATAGCGCAGAGGATGTCGCATTCTCGCTGCAGGAAACCGTGTTCGCGATGCTGATAGAAGCGAGTGAGAGGGCTATGGCTTACTGCAAGAAGGACAGCTTGGTGATAACCGGTGGAGTGGCCGCGAACGCAAGATTGAACGAGATGGGTTCCGTTATGTGCAGGGAACGCAGTGCGAGGTTCGAGAGGATACCGCTGGAATATGCGGGGGACAACGGTGCCATGATTGCGCATACCGCGTACCTTATGAGGGATTACAAACAGAATGACTTTGTAGTGAAGCCGAGGTACAGGACCGACATGGTGGAGATAACCTACAGATAGATATGCCGATGAACGCGCCGCAGGAATATTACGATCTTGAGGAGAGGTACAGCAAGGAGAGGGATATAGAGGAGAAAGAGAGGATACTCAAGAGGATGCTGGTCGTCCTGCCGAAGCACAAAGGGACTGACAGGGAGTTTGCGTCGCTGAAAAGGAGACTGTCGCTGCTAAGAAAGGAGGCCGGCAGGAAACACCAGGTTCACAAGACGGCGTCAATAAGGAAGAAATGGCCGAGGATGTGCCTCCTTGGATACGAAACTGCCGCGGTCACGAAGATGTTCAACCTGACAAGGTTGGGTGCAGCCCTGTACGGTATGGTAAAAGTCGACGGGATACCAGTACAGCTGGTAGTGATAAACAAGGCGGACAAGAACAGGGAGCTGATAGAGCAGAGTGAGATAGTCGTAACAAAGAGCAGGAATCCGAATATCGAAGTAGTCCAGATGGAAGCTACAAAGCCAGACCTGAGCGCGGCTAGGAGAATCGCCGGCATAATAGGGGTATACACGGAGGATTCCGAGGACCTTATGGCGATGAAAAAGGGGGACAGCGTATACGACCTTGCAAGGAAACTGCACGTGGACGTGCAGAAGAACAGTTATGCTGTGGTCTACGGCAGCGCGGTGAAATTCCAAGGACAGAGAGTGGGTCTGAATTACAGGCTCGCCGACGGGGACAGGGTGTTCATAAAGATATGAAGCTTATGGCTGTAGGGTCCGAAGCGCGCCTATACGCGGAAGGTGACCGCGTGATAAAAGTCAGGGACAGGAAAGGATATAGGATAAAGGAGATAGATGAGCAGTTGAGAAAGACGAGGACGCGGATCGAGTTCGGAATACTCAGGAAGTGCTACACGGCCGGACTGCCTGTACCGTCTCCCATCAGGCTAGACGAGGACAGATACACTATAGAGATGGAAAGGATAGAAGGTGTGCCTTTTGACACCGCTTTTTCGGCAGGTAAAATGGGCGAGTTCGGTGAAATGGTGGCTAAAATGCACGGTCTTGGCGTATTTCATGGGGACCTTACCACCGCCAATATCCTGTCAACCGGCAAAGGGCTGGTCTTGATAGATTTCGGGCTTGCAGGGTACTCCGCAAAGGAAGAGGACCGTGCTACCGACCTGTTCCTTCTCAAAAACGCGCTCAGGTCTAGGCATGGGGGAGAATTCGAGGGCGCCTACAGGCGTTTTCTCGGTGCTTATTCGGCGGCTATTGGAAAAGGATTTAAAGGAATAAATGCACATCTTAAAGATATAGAAAAAAGACGGAGGTATAATGAAGACTATTAAAATCAAGAGTAGGTTTGTCCCACACTGGCTTAACTATACGCCGGAAGAGGTCGAGAAGCTGGTGGCAAACAAATACCAGAAGGGGATAACCAAATCACAGATAGGCATGGTTCTTAGAGATCAGTACGGCATACCGTCCGTAAAGGACCTCACAAAGAAGAACGTCAACAAGATATTGGAAGAGCGGGGCATAAAGGAAGACCTTCCTGAGGACCTTGTCGCGCTGTACAGGAAGGCGGTAAAGCTCCACATACACCTGGAGAAATCGAAGAAGGACAAACATTCCATCAGGAGCAGCGTCGTCCTAGAGAACAGGATAAAAAGACTCATAAACTATTACAAGAGCAAAAAGACCCTGCCTGAAGACTACGAATACTCGCTGGAGGCGGCCAGGCTGGTGGTCAAGCTATGAACCAGGAAAACGTCTGGTACAATGTCAAGGCGCACGAGTTCGGCGACCACATCATAGGAAGCATCTACGGCAACAGCGACAACATTATCAAGAGGTCCGTTTCGTACAACGCAAACGATCTCCCTGATTTGAAAGGGAAGAGTGGTTTCAAAGTTGTGTTCAGTGTGTCGTCGGTGGACGGAAACGAAGCTAAGGCGGACGCCAAGTCGTTGCTTCTCGCAAGGGAGCAGGTTCTTAGAATGGTCAGACATAACACTGCGAAGATAGAAGTGGTGCTGAAGTCGGACGTGGATGGAAAAAACTATGCCTTAAAGGCACTAGCGGTTATAAACAAGACTGGAAACAGGCACAAGAAGCTCGTAAGGAAGGAGCTGGAAGAGAAGCTTGCGGACGAGATAGACAAGAAGCCGCTGAGGGAGCTCATAGACGACATAGTCACCGAGAAGCTGCAGCGCAGCCTCGTCAAAAAACTAAACAAGATTTACCCAACACGTGCAGTAGAGATAAGGGCGCTAGAACCTTTATAATTGTGAAATGGACTCGTCGGGGCTCGAACCCGAAGTCTCTTGAATGCCATTCAAGCGTGTTACCAATTGCACCACGAGCCCATAAGGCATTATATACTGTGACTTGTTATTAATAAATTGTTTTTGTGATATTAAATTTTTTGGATAATTATAATCCTTCGCCAGTTTGCCGAGAAAGTGTCGCTGCGATAGCGGTTATTTTTTATTCTTCCTGCCGGGAAACCAGGTCTTGTGTTCGCCAGTCTCGGTATTTACAACATCCTTGGACACCGTGAACCATCTCCGCTTCCCAAGTTTGCGCCCTCTCTTGTCGTAGCCGTACTTCCTGGCTTCCTCTGGATGCATGGAAGCCCACTGTTCCGGAGTAGGCAGGGCCTTCAGCTGCTCCTGTTGCGGTAGGGCTTTGACGTCCTGCTTCTTCTCCCCGAAGAAACCGCTCCTCTTGGGAAGTTCGGGTCGGACGTACCCGGGCATGCTGAATCCGGTAGGCTCGTTCTTGCCGCCGACCTTGTTGTCGGTCAGTTTCCTGAGTTTTTTGTTTATCTTATTAATCCTCTTCTCCCTGGTCGAGTCCGACAGGTTTATTCCGCTGTCCTGGAATCTGTTGCGTTCGTTGAGAAGTTTCGCGACTTCCGTGTTCATTACGTCGCCTTTCGTCAGCGCACCCTTCTTCGCGGTGTTTGCAAGAGTCGCCAGGTCACCCGCCTGCTGCTGCCAAGCTTCTCTTCTTTCCTTGCGCCCGGAGAAAAAGCCGGTTTTGGCGGGCTTTGCGTTCTTTGCCGCTTCCTGCGGTAACATCGCCTTGGGATAATAGCCGCCCTTCACCTTCACGACCGCAAATATGGCGAAGAACACCACCAGGACGGCGAGTATGAGCATGCCGAAGAAACCGAATATGAAGTAGGCGAATCCAGGTATGAACATGGAAAGCAGGAAAGCCATTATCATCAAGAGGAGTGCCCTGAGCACAGGGCTCTTGAAGCGCTTGAACGCCCTGTAGAGTATGTACACCGCTGTCAGGATCGTCCCGGCCAGAACCAGCACGTCCATTACACCCAGTATGTTGGTGTGAAGCGCGGAACTGAACGTGTCGGCCACCGAAGGGTAGTTGGCGAGTATAAGGTAAGCCATGAAAAGAGCAAGAAGGGCGCTGAGTGCCCTGAACATCTGCGAACCGCGCCGTATCACCGTGACCAGCAGCAGACCTATGAGCGCGGCGAGTATGTATATGTTCAGTAGGAAGGAGATTATCCGGGGGTCGGAGTACAGGAAAAGGAAGGCCACAGCGGCTATCACCAGCGATATCGCCACTGAACCGCTGGATAGGACATCGTTCCTCTGCAGAACCCTGTTGAGTACAGCAAAAACGAGTAGCGCGAAAAGCCCGGCGAAGGCGGGTATATATGAAGTGCCTATATTGAACTGACCGAAGATAGCCATGCCCCCTCCTCCGAGCGAAGCCGTGGGCGGCGGAGTTTCTGAAGCGTATACGCC
Organism: Nanobdellota archaeon; assembly: GCA_021807085.1. Taxonomy (GTDB): domain Archaea; phylum Nanobdellota; class Nanobdellia; order Parvarchaeales; family Parvarchaeaceae; genus Parvarchaeum. The sequence goes on along the minus strand of JAKAPM010000009.1, from coordinate 19,587 downwards.
GGGGATAAACAATAGGGAGAGCAGCAGAGCAAACCATGCAGCCACTCTTTTGTCCATACAATACTAATTCACATAAGTATTATTTAACTGTTCCCACTACAATGTAATACATTTATATTGAAACTTGATATATTATCTTTATAGGAAACAAAAAGTCTTATTGTGAGGTTTTATGGAAGATGACGACATGATATTGAAGAAGAGAGACAAGAAAACAAAGATAAAGAGGGCTGAAGAGGCCCCATCCGAAGAGGAAATAATAAACGAGATGGAGTTCGAGAGCACCGAATGTCCGAAATGTAGAAAGAAGAAAGTGATTTCTTGGACCGAACAGACGAGGGCTTCGGACGAGCCACCCACTAGGTTCTATAAGTGCATGGAGTGCAGTTATACTTGGAGAGAGTACAGCTAGTACAACAATATCGATGGAAGAGACTGAGCTGGTCATAGTAGGGGCCGGACCGACGGGCATGTTTGCGACTTTCTGCGCGGGACTCAGGGATATAAAGAGCATAACGCTGGAAGCCCTGGACACATACGGCGGGCAGATAACCCAGCTTTATCCACAGAAGATGGTCTACGACGTGCAGGCGATCCCGCGCATAAACGCCACGCAGCTCTCGAAACAGATGTTCGAACAGGCGGAGATGTTCAAAGGGAGGATAGAGTTCTCCTCCGAGGTGACCGACATAATCCCATCGGAAGAAGGTAAATTCGACGTAGAAGTGAACGGGGAGAAAAGATACAGGTGCAGGGCCGTCCTGTTGTGCGCTGGAGTGGGAAACTTCGAACCGAACAAGGTAGGCGCGAAGGGAGAGGACACATACAGCGGAAAAGGGGTGTATTACAACATCAAGAATCCGGAAGAATTCAGGAACAGGAAGGTACTTGTGGTCGGAGGTGGGGATTCGGCGTTCGACTACGCCATGCAGCTGTTCGATTTCGCCAGCAGCATAACCATAGTCCAGCACAACGAGACGCTCAAGGCTGTCGAAGAGGACGTGGAGACCGTCAGGAAAAACCAGAAGTGCAGCGTACTCCTGAACAAAAACGTGGAAAAGATAATTGGGGACGGGGCCGCGGTCAAGCAAGCCATGATAAAGGACACCGTAACCGGCGAAGAGAAAGTCTTAGACGTAGATTCAGTTATAATAGCGATAGGGTACAAAGTCCATCCGGAAGCCATGAAATCGATAAAACTTGAGACTAGCGGCAGGTACATAAAAGTGGACGAGGATTACAGGACGAACGTCGAAGGAATTTACGCTGCGGGCGATATAGCCAACGTCAAGGACGAGCCGAAATATGCGCTTCTGGCTGTGGGGGGCGCAGAGGCGTACATAGCTGTAAACAGCATAAAGAAATACATATCTCCGAAATCGTCGCTGTTCGGCGGGCACAGCTCTTCCCTCAACCTATGACATACGCGGTAGTGAACGAGAACATCCTGAAAAAAATATACAGACGCAGGGACAACTGGTCGCACAAAGGGCAGAACGGAAAAGTACTGGTGATAGGGGGATCCAGCGTGTTCAGCGGTTCGGTCGCCCTCGTGGCGCTAGCTGCACTGAGAAGCGGAAGCGACCTTACAAAAATAATCTCCCCGAGAAGAGCTGCTGATATCGCGGCGTCTTTTTCACCGGAACTTATATCCATACCGTCGGAGAACGACCACCTCGGACCAGAGGATTACCCGACAATAAAGGAGGAGAGCGCCTGGGCGAGCGTCCTGACCGTAGGCAACGGCATGGGTACCGGCGAAGAGCAGAAGAAGCTGGTGAACGAGATAGCGGAAAAGACAAACAAACCGTCTGTCATAGACGCAGACGGACTGAAACTTCTTGGCAAAAACAACATAAGGCACAATACTCTGTTGACGCCAAATTCTAACGAATTCAGAGTTCTTTTCGGAGAACTTCCCCCGACTGACCTGGAGGAGAGGGTAAGAGCGGTGCAGAGAAAAGCAAAGGAATACGGGACCACCATACTCCTGAAGGGGCACGTTGACGTTGTATCAGACGGAGAAGAGAGTTTCGTTAACAAGACCAACAGCGTCTACATGACCAAGGGCGGCACCGGCGACGTCCTTACCGGGATATGCGCTGCACTGATAGGGCAGAAGAACGACTTGGTACATTCAGCCGCTGCCGCGGCGTTCATAAACGGCTACACCGGCAGGAGCGAGGCGAGGAAGAAGAGGGAATCCATCTCGCCTATGGATATAATAAACGGGATAGGACAGACGATAACCAGATGGAGATATCAGTGAACTGAGTATTTTTCCTTCAGACTGTCGAATCCTGAAACTGCCGAGTCCCTTATTGCCTTGTCCACATCGCCGATCTTGAGCCTGAACTGGGCCATGCTATCCCTGTCCCTTACTGTCAGCGTGTCGTCTTCCTTGCTCTGGTAATCCACAGTAAACGCAAATTTTACCCCTATCTCGTCCGCCCGCCTGTAGCGCTTACCTATGCTGCCGGTTTCGGAGTATAGCATGCTGTCGCTGTAAAACGAGTTCTCCTTCAGTTTTCTGGATATTTCATCGAGGTTATCTTTTGGCATCAGGGGGAACACCGCTGCCTTGAACGGGGACAGCATGGAGTTGAGCTCGAACCACTCCCTCTCGCTGTCGGATCTCAGCGACCTGTATAAGAGCAGGTAAAGCAGCCTGTCGGTTCCGCTGGATACTTCGAAGACTTGGGGCGTCCTGCCGCCTATTTCAACCACAGAAGAACCGTATTCCTTGTAAGATTCCAGGTCGTGTGTTCCGCGGTGGTTGCACGATGCTACTTCCAGCCATTCGTTGCCCTTCTTCACCTCCACGTCGAATGATTCTTTAGAATAGAATGCCCTGTCCTCGTACAGCTTCCTATATCTTATCTCGCTTGCATCGAAACCCAGTTCTAGGAGGAACCTGTCGAATACCGACAGCGCGTAAGCCGCTACGCCGCTCTCTATGGTGCCGCTTTCCAGATACTGCGATATCTTCACCGGGGCGGTTCCAGAGTTCTTCTTGTCAAAGATGCTGATGGTACTGTCGTTATCGATTCCAAATTTTTCCTCCCCGCCGAAGAAAATCTCTATGTCGCTCTGGTAGAATTCCCGTTGCCTCATCAGCGCGTTCCTCGGGGATATTTCGTTCCTGTAGGTCTTGCCGGTCTGCGCAAGTATCAGCGGCAGAGTCTTGCCGGATACCTTGAACACCCTGTCGAAATCGAGGAATATGGACTGACATGCTTCCGGCCTAAGATAAGCGTTCACCTCCTTGTCGTCTTCCACGCCGACTGACAGTCCGAACATCGAACCGAAATGCTTTATCCCGCGGAGGGGTTCGCCGCACTTCTCGCATTTTATGCTGTATTTCGTGAGCGCTTCCACGTACTCGTCGTCCGGCAGGCCTTCGAAGCTCTTGCTTGGGTCGGCGGTTTCCAGAAGCTTGTCCGCCCTGTACGTAGAGCCGCATTTACCGCAAGTAGTGGCTATATCGAAGAATTTTTTCTCGTGTCCGGACGCCTGGAGTACCTTTCTTGGCAGTATGGTGCTTCCGGATATCTCCAGCGCCCCTATCCTATCGAGTGTTCTCCTCCACACAGACAGAAGGTTATTGAATATCCTCAATCCTATCGGGCCGTATTCCCAGAAACCGCTTATGTTGTCGCCGAAGGTCTCTGCGGTTTTGAAGAATATCCCCCTCGAGAGTGCAATCTTGACCAGCCTTTCTTCCGTCGACAGGCCTTCATCGGGTTTCATAACAATACTAAATTTAGACGCAAATTAATAGCTACCTACCAAACGCCTGCACACAGAGGTTCAGCGCTTTCTTCCCCTGATGGTTCTGCCAGCGGCGCCCTTCTTCTTGATAGTGCGTTTCACTATTCTTGATAGTTTGTACTCAAACACCATTCCGCTCACCACTATGCCAACGGCCAGTCCTAAGGTTATGTAAGCTGCTGTCAGATACATGGACAGAGGGGGTGTGGCTATCGGTATCGGCTGCAAGCTCGGACTATACGGATGAATCTGCCCGTTCAGGAGTCTTGTCGCCAGCTGTGCCAAATCCATCGCCTCTGATTCAAAGAGCAGATAGTCATACTCCGACGAATTTGCAAACTGATTTCCGAAATAATAATAGCTTATTGCAAGGAACGGTGTAGCCTGTTCCGCCTCGGCAGTGTTGATTGCACGCAGGGCGGATATCGCGGTCTGGTTGTTTATCTGCGAGACTACGGACGCGTTGATTAGGCTGTTCTCTTCTATAAGCATCTGCGATATGCTTATGGCTTCTATGGATGCGAATATCGACGGCACGTACTGGCCGCTGTCGTACCAATTCTGGGATTGGGTCAAATAGTTTTGCATGTCTGCAGTCTGCGAAGAATCCTGCGCACCGAGAAGCGATGCATAAGTCGAATAGGACAGCGCCTTATACAGGTAATAGTTGCTAAGGTTTGCGTAGTCATTCTGGGAAAATGTGGAAGTGCCTTTCTGCAAGATGGAGACCCAGAAGTACGACGTGTTTGCCTTTACGGTCGCGAGCGAATAGTAGTAGATGGCGTCGGTAGTAAAGCCGCTGGCAAGGCTGCTGAAGGATTGGTCGAGATAGTTCTGCGCTTCCGCGAGCCTTTCTAGCGCTATAAATTTCAGGTCTAGGGTAGATGTGTTGGTAACGTAGTTTTTGGAGATGTCGTTTACTGCGCTGCTTATAGACGAATTCTCATAGGAGATAAGCTTCGTTAAGAACGCGGATCCGTTCGACGCATTCTGCATCTCCTCGAGAACCTTCGCCTCTGTGAGGTAAGTTGAGGAAGAGACCATGTTGCTGGCGGCGACGTAATAGTTGCCGGCCACAGCGTCGACCGTCTCGGCGGATATTAACTTCTCAGCTGCGGATATATTGGAAGCGACTGCTGGAGACTGGCTGTTGGTGTTTGGTATGGAATTGTAAATCGACGTCTGGTACTGCAGGAATACCTGGTAGGTCTTCTTCATGAGCGCAAGGTAGAGCGGCGTGCTGACGTTTCTGTTTGTAGAAGGCGTGTAATTGTATCCGGTGAAGTACTGGAACGCCTGGTATTCTGTCTGCACCGCTATCGGGACCATTCCGTGCTCCTCGTCGTACTTTAGTGCGGAGGCGGATACGTTATCGGTGGAGGGATAGAGGAAAATCTTTATACCGAGGTCAGCTGCGGCCATGCTCTTCTCAGAAACGTCTCCTACAATGCCGACGCTGCCGTCCGGATTGGCGGTACCGGTCATAGCAGTGTTCTTGTTGAGGGGCTTGCCGCTCAATACGGACATTGCGGCCATGGTGAACGCGGAACCTGCGCTTGGACCGCCTACCTCAGCGGACGAAGACGTTATGTAGTAATAGAAATTATAGGAATCGCAGTTTATGTTGAGGAGATTACACGCCACGTCGGTAGATATCACGGCTTGCGCCTGTGTGTCGGTCTGCGTGAGGGGGGTCGAGCCCAGATATACCTGGCCGGTCCCGTTGGTTACTGTAAGGTTGAGCGTCGCCGGCACCCCGACCACCGTACCGTTGGACAGCGTGCTGACCCCGAATATGTACAGGCTCGTAGTGCTGTAGAACGGAGAGGATGGTGCGCTCACGGTGGCCTGCGCATCAACAGAGGAAAGCGAAAGCAGAGACGCCACTGCAACGAAAGACAGCAGTATAAACATCGGTTTCAAAGAGGCACCGGACATATCGGAATGACACCGCTGTTATTTATAAAACTTTAGGTGTCGTGGCTCAACTAAAGTCGCTGGACTCCAGTTTTTTCTTGAAGTTGCTCAGGGCTTCTATCAGCAACGAGAGTTCTTCAAAGCTCAGGGATATGCTGGATTTTATTCGTTCCTGCTGCTTCCCGTCTATCTCGGTCGTGTACCCCTTCTTTATGCTCACGAAGGTTATCTCCTTCTCCCCATCGACGCCTTTCGTCAGGCTCACCTTGATGAAGTTGCGTGAGCCTTCTCTAGTTATCTTTTCGGAGGGCTCCTCCAGATCCTTAAATTCCATAAGAAATAGATACCTCCCTTGCTTAAATATCAGATTCGGCGGAAGCCATCAGTCCTTGACCAATTCTGTCGCCCTGTCTATGTCTTCCTTTGTCTTTATGTTCAGCCAGTTGCCGTTGTATATGTATCCGAACAGGAGCCCGTCCTTTGCGAGAAGCGGCAGCAGATCCCTCTTTATGTCCCACATTATGTCCCCGGGAGGTATGTACTTGAACACGTCCTGGTCGAACATGAACACGGAGGTCGGGACCATCTTGGAATTCGCCGGCTCGCTGAGCTTTTCGTAGTGTACTATCTTGTTCCCTTTAAGCGTGAGTCTATCCTTTATCAGTTCCTGCCTGTCTGGCGGAACGGACACTGCTATGGAAGCGGGGCTGTTGTGGGCGATGTGGAATTTGAGCATGTCTTTCAGGTCCAAGTCGAACACGGCATCCCCTGTCACGAACAGTGTCGTGGAGCCGACGTACTGCTTGACCCTCTCGAGCGCCCTTGCGCTGCCTTTGAGGTTGTTGTCGTCTATGTACTTTATGTTGACGCCGTACCCTTCGCCGTTCTTGAGTACCGGGAATATCTGCTTCAGTAGCTCCGTCTTGCCGGATATTATTATGTTCCTGAAATTGTTGAGCCTAAGCCTGTTTACGGTCTTCTCGATGACTGTAGTGTCGTTTATCCGCACCAGGGGGCGGTACATGTTGGTGCCGGCCACCTTGAATTCCCCTCCGCACAGTATTATCGCAGTGTTCTGCCTCTCGAAAAACTTCCTGAGTATATCTTCTACTGCCTCGCTCTTCGACCTGTAATATATGTTATCGACAAGGGAATCGAGTTTGGCCAGTACGCTAGCTTCTATAGTAAATGATGCACGCGACTTCATATCAACAATTAAATGAAAATATTCGATATTTAAAGGTTTTTTTAGTCATTCTCCCGTCGTATAAAGCAAAAGGTTTTTATAATACAAAAGTTTATATAATAAACATTCTGTTGAATGTTAGACATGGAACAATTAAAGACAGGAACCACAACGTTGGGTCTTTTGTACAAAGATGGGGCTGTGCTTGCGGCTGACAGGCGCGCGACTGCCGGCCATATAGTAGCCAGTAAGACGGCTGAGAAAGTGATGCCGATAAGCGACAGGATAGGGATAACCACCGCTGGTATGGTCGCGGACCTGCAGGCAGTAGTGAGGCTCATGAGGTCTGAACTCTCGCTGCATGAGATAAGATCCGGCACTAAACTCGGGGTCGAAGGTGCGGTGGGGCTGCTAAGCACGATACTTTTTAACAAGAGGTTGTCGCTCAACGTACTTTACGGTGAATTCGTAGTCGGCGGATACGACACCGCACCCAGGCTGTTTTCCATAGACGAGGCGGGTGGCCAGGGAAAAGACAAGTTCACCGTCACTGGCAGCGGCGGAGTCTTCGCGCTCGGAGTCCTCGAAGGGGATTACAAGGACGGGATGTCGGAGGAGGAAGCAATAAAGCTCGCATTCAAAGCTGTTTCGTCATCGATAAAGAGGGATGTTTATACCGGCGAGGGTATAGACATAGCGGTCATGAACAAGAAAGGCTACAGAAAGCTGGCCGATGATGAAGTACAGAAGATAATATCTCGTTAAGGTTTTGTTTCGGCGGGGTAATCGTGGACATCAAAAAAGACATATTAGAATTTATAGACGACAGGTCGCTTGTCGAGGATATCAATTTCGAGATATCCAACGTTATCATCTACACCAAGAACCGCAATTTCTTTCTAAACAACTCCGACCTGATAAAGGCGCTAGTCAGCAAGGAGAAGAAGAGAATAGAGGTTAGGCTGGAGCCTTCCTTGCTGATGGGTGAGAAGGAAGCTGAGGTGGAGATAAGGAAAATCGCCCCTCCGGAAGCGGAGATAAAGGAGATGTGGTTCGACAAGGAGAGGAGCTTGGTTTCTGTAGAGCTGGTGAGGAGCGAGCTCATGCTCGCCAACAAAAAGGAAGCCATATCCCAGATAAAAGAGAGGACCGGCTGGTCCGTACTCCTATCGAGGGCACCCCTAATAAAATCCGACATAGTGCGGGCAGTCAGGGAGATGCTGTACGCTAATTCAAAGTTCAGGAGGAAGATGCTGAACGAGATAGGGGAGAAAATTTACAATTCTAAGTTCAACGTTGACGACAGATACTGGACGAGGATAAGCGCTCTCGGGGCGTTCAGGCACGTCGGAAGATCTGCTGTCCTTGTCCAGACGCCGATAAGCTCGGTGCTGATGGACTGCGGGATAGACGTCAGCAATTCTAGGGAGCCTGTGCCGAGAATAGACGCCCCTGAATTTGACCTGTCCAAACTGGACGCTGTCGTCATAACACACAGCCACCTGGACCACTGCGGTTTCCTCCCCGCGCTCTACAAGTACGGGTACAAAGGGCCAGTCTATTCTACGGCTCCGACCAGGGATGTAATGACCCTCCTGCACCTGGATTACATTTCTCTTGCCAACAAGACGAACGGGAAGCTCCTTTTTGGCCTTGATGACGTGAAGGAAATGCTCAAACGGTCGATAACCCTGCCGTTCCACGAAGTTACGGACATAACCCCGGACATGAGGATAACGATGCACAATGCCGGTCACATACTCGGATCGGCGATGGTACACATGAACATAGGCAACGGTTTCCATAACTTGATATATACGGGGGATTTCAAGTACGCCAACTCCAAGACGCTGAACAAGGCGGAGACGCAGTTCGACAGGGTGGAGACACTGATAATGGAGAGCACTTACGGCGGGGACAACGATTACCAGCCAAAGAAGGAGGAGGCGGAGGATTTTTTCCTGGACATAATAAAGAAAACGGTGGCAGACAGGGGAAAGGTCTTGGTGCCGGTGCTAGGGGTCGGAAGGGCGCAGGAGATAATGCTGATGATAGAGGAATGGCAGAGGTATGGTGTACTGCCAGAAGTTCCTGTAGTAGTGGACGGAATGCTGTGGGATGTTACGGCTATATACACCGTGTACCCGGAATTCATGAACACCCAGACGAAAAACAGGATAATAGGGTACAACAACAATCCTTTCCTCTCGCCGATATTCAAGCACACAGTCAGCGAGGAGGAAAGACAGCAGATCCTGTCCGAGGGGCCCGCGATAATACTCGCGACGTCTGGGATGCTTAATGGCGGTCCGTCCGTCAGCTACTTCGCTAACATGTGCGAAGACGCTAAGAACTCTATAATAATGGTTTCGTACCAAGGGGTCGGTACGCTGGGAAGGACGCTGCAGAACGGCGGAAGGGAGATTGACATAGACTTCAACGGCAAGAACAGGCACTTCTCGGTCAACGCCCTTATATATTCAATAGAAGGTTTTTCCGGCCACTCCGACCGCGGCGAGCTCGAGAGGTTCGTCAACGACCTGAGACCGAAACCAAGGAGAGTAGTGGTGAACCATGGCGAGGAGGGCAAGACGCTCGAACTGTCCAGGTTCGTCAGGAAGAGGTTCAGGGTCGACACGCAGGTACCGCACGTTCTGGACGCCCTGAGGTTGAAGTAATCTTAGCGTCAGACAAGCGTGTAATTGTAGAGATTGTGGATATGGTTCAGTGCGGTAAAGTACGCCTCCTTCAACAAATCTAGGCCCCTGGCGGTGTTTTTGTTGTACACATGGCCGAGGGTTACACCCGTCCTTTTGACGACTACGTCCTCCCTGGTGTCGGTGTATTTTTTCTTTGAGAGGTTTATCAGCGTCTTCATGAACTCGAATGCCAGGTCGGTGTAAACTAAATTTTTTATCATCGGATTCCTTATGGTCTTCCTCTCCATCTGGTTTACCTTCCAGGCCTTGTCTCCGTACACCCTCTTGTTTATATCGTCGGCGTTGCTATCAAGCCAGTACCTGAGCACGGCCGCGCCGCCGTAAATCCTGTTTATCTCAATCACGTCCTCGCCTGCTTCTTTGAATCTGTTAAACCTGTCCCTAGACTCGCCCGTTGTGTCTTCCACGTAGCCGAACTTGGTGTACAGGAAGCTGTACAAGGTGAACAGCCCGTAACCCATCGAATAGAACTGCGATTTTATCTCAGATGACGACAGTATGTCCTCCAGCCTGTTATCCTCCATCTTCAACACCTCCGTATTCTGTTCCCACAATGCTGCTGTATATGGATTCTACCGTCTTTGCGTAGAGCTGGATGTAGCGTTCGTCGTCGCTCTGCGGCACGAAGCTGACGCCGCAGAAATCGAAGAAATCGTCCCCCAGCTCCATCTCCAACCGGCGGGTGTGCACGTTTAAGATGAACTCGTTCATTACTGCGTCGTATCCCGCCTTTCCCATGCTATGCATTATAACAGCCCTCATGTGATCCAGCGTATCGTACCTGTCCGAAAACGCCGCACGCAGCCTAAGATCTTTGGAATCGACCAGATACTTCAGCATGACGGCGGCGTTCTTGCCGCCCCCGCTACGCAGCTCCTCGTTTATTTCGTCGAACGCCTCCCTCTTTTGTGCTGGGAACATCATGTGTATGTTGGGTGAAATCTTGGAGAGTTCATACAGATCCGAGAATACACCGAAGAGGTGGGGACCCAAAAGATCGACCTGTCTTTTGAACTGGCTCGCTGCCAAAACAAAATCCAAACGCTTTTCGCCCATTTCTATCTAATATTTAGATAGAAACAAACCGCAATAAGTACTTTTCTAGGATATTATCACGCGTATTACGGACTAAATCTTATATATACCAGAAGATATAGTAATTTATGCACATTTTAGGCAAGATTGTGATCGTACTCCTGATACTGTTCGTGGTCCTGCCCGCACTGGGGTATACGGCTTTCGAGACGCTGCTGCCGCAGCTGGGGAGCGCGATAACCGGGACGGTAACATCCTACTTCAGCAGCCCGTCGTCAAACAGCACTTTCTCGGCGAACGGCGTAAATTTCAAATATCCGGCGAACTGGGTGTCCTTTAACCCCGGACTCATATCCAAGTTCATAAACACGCAGAACTACACCAACGGCCTGACAAACGGCACGAACTACACTCTCTCGATGGTGGTGCCGTCATCGCTCCTGGGAGGGGAACTGTTCGAGGCCCCCAGCCTCATCTACAACCTGCTAACGAAGAACACCAACATCACGGGGGTGATAAACCGCCTTCTGTCCAACATAGATTTGGTGCTTGCTGGAAAAATAAACTACAAGAACAGCACCTCGTTCATGCCCTCCAACCTCGTCAACAGTACTCTGTTCTCGTCCCTGTCCCATGCGTCCGGCATGTCGAAAATAAACCAGACCAACCTGACGATAAACGGAGTTGACTGGGACCTGATAACTATAAGCAATTTCACGTTCGACAACAAGGTTAACCTCAGCGGCGGATCGTTCGCACTTAGCTATGACAACGGAACGTTCTGCTTCGTCATGGGCGCTTCTGCAGCAAAATCCGGAATCGGCAACGTTGAGACGGCATTCGACAGGATACTCAACAGCATAAGATGCTCGTGATCCCGAAGTATTTATTTATTTGGCGACAATGCATATAATCATGCCGAAAAAAGCAAAGGGTATAATAATAGGTCTGACGTCCCTGCCTGGCGGAGGCAAGGACTATGTCGCGGACATACTAACGGATAGGTACGGATTCTCTAAGGTCTCTCCAGGGGACATAATACGCGCCAGGATGAAGTCGGAAGGGTTGTCAAAGATAACGAGGGAAGGCCAGCAGGACATCCAGGACAGGTGGAGGAGGGAGCATGGTCCTGACTACATTATGGAGCTGTGCTATCTGAAGATGAAGAAAAGCGGCCGAAAGAGGTTCGTCGTCCCGGGCATAAGGTTCCCGCGCGACATAAAGTTCTACAAGAAGCTCGGGGATTTCGATTTCTACAATGTGTACATTTGGGCGCCGCGCAGAGTCAGGTACAAGAGGACGGAGGAGAGGAAACGGATGGACATGCCGGCTTCGTTCGCCGAGTTCGTATCGCACGACAGGAGGGAAGAGAAGATATTCAACATCAAACTCACGGCCAAAATGTCCGATTATAGGCTGACGAACCACATAAACAACGACAGGTCCCTTTCGAGGAAGATAAGAGGTATAGTCGAGGAAGTGACCGGCTAGGTCTGGTCAGCGTTTGTCTTCAAGTTCTGCGGCCGTAACTTTCATATAGTGCTTGGGACCATCGTTCTCCACCTCGAAGCCGCGTATGACCACCCTCTTTTTGAACATAGGCCCGTCGAGCACGGCTGTCTCAGCCTCCCCTCCCTCGAATCCCAAATGGAAGCGGTGCTTCCTGCTGAGTGCAATCAGCTCGTTCAGGTTCCCTTCCGTTATCTCCTTGCCGAGCCACGACTCGTCAAGACCATCGGCAGACACGGACACTATGACGACCTTGAACCCCTCGGAGACCAGACGCCGCATATACTCCTCTACATCGGTGCGCCACAACGGCGTCACTGAAACCAATCCAAGCGAACCCAGTATGCCGCCGATCCTGTTCAGCTGGTACTCGCTGGCTATCGCACCGCTGACTACACCTTCTATGCCGTATTTGTCCTTCATCCTATGTATGAACTCCTTGAGATCAGTCAGCTCTTCCTCCTTTTTCCCTTTCGTGTAGAATCTCTCGAGGGGTATCCCAATCGCTTCCGCCTGGAGGCCGACTAGGTTGGACCCTACTGTATGGAACATGTACGAGTCTGCGTTTTCGGATATCATGTTCATCAGGCAGGACACGGTGTCGCCTTTAGAAATGCTACTATATATAGAGTAGGTAGAATCCTTCCCACCGGTGAACAAAGCCCCTAATTTCATCCATTATTCTGTATTTATCGCAATTAAAATATTTATTAGCCTGCAGTAAGCATAATAGTTATGCTCAACGACTTGCTGCTGCAGGACGAAAAGATAGTGAATTCGACAAGGCTGTCTGTCCTCGGCGACGAGTCCTTCTGGATAGGCATAGTGCTAATAGTCGCATCCGTAGTTGCGTTCGGCTTGGTATCGGTACTGGTGCCAGATTACGACTATTCATTCTCGCAGTTGTTCGGTTTCGTCGGTGTTGGGCTCGGCGGGTTCTTCTTCGGCCTGCCTGCCCTGTCCACAACTATGGAAATAGCGGGCCTGATCTATCTGCTCTACGCGGAATTCAAGACCTACTTCAAGGAGTACGCGGTGACTAACTTCAGGGTCATAATAAGGTCCGGGGCGATAAGAAAAAACACGGATATAATCCTTCCGAACAAGATAGGCGACGTATCTGTGGAGATAGGCATAATCAACCGGCTTCTGCACCTCGGCAGGATAGTCATAAGACAGGACGACCCCAGCAGGTCGAGCATAACCCTGAACGGGCTGAAGGAACCGTACAAATTCCAGGCAGACGTTCTAAAACTGATAAACAGACAGTCGTACCAGAACAGAAATGGAAGCAAATAGGCTGATACGCGCATCCGGCTTCTTCGTCTCCGCGTTCACGGAGGCCTCTATAGCAGCGGTGCTGTTCGAGATTGCATACAGCCAGCTTGTATCGCTGGCTGGATTCTCGTTCATAATCGCGCTGTTCGTGCTTTCCTTGGCGCTGAGAGCCCAGACGTGGAAACGGTTGGGCGTGCGTTCGGTGAGCTTCATCCGGAGGATTACGTGGCTCCTGGTGCTCATCCTTGGACTGGCTTTGCTTGTGGAGTTTCTGGTGTTTGCTTACAGTCAGACGGTCCTACTGCCGCTGCAGGACTACGCCGGAAACCCGTCGCTGGTACTGATGGCTGCGCTCTGGACGGTGTATTCGCTACTGGAAGTGTATTTCAGGCGCAGTGCTGGAAACTGGAGAGGATACCCTATCGCACTTTCGATAGCCAGCGTGGTCATCCTGGACGTCTCGGTGTTCGCACTGTCCCTGTCAGCTTACGTGCTTCCCGCGGCTATGCTGGTTCTGGCGGCGTCGAGCGTGGTGACCGGGGCGACTTTCTCAGAAAAGCTTGGTACAGACGGGGGAACGCAAGGAGTCTATCCCGGCTGGGCGAACGACTTGCGTTAATAGTATTAAATTCCTCTTTTGTCTCAAAAGAGTATGACCAAACTCGATTTCGGGGAGCTGTCAATACTTGAGGAGTTGGGAAACAGGCTCGGCCTATCACCCGACGAGATAAGAAAATCCATCAAGGAACCCCCTAGGGAGGATCTGGGCGACATCGCCCTCGCTTCCTTCATACTGGCGAAGAAGGTAGGGAAGGACCCGAAAGATGTGTCCGAACAGATAAAAAACAAGATTGGAGACCTTTGGTTCCTGAAAAAAACCGAGGCGTACGGACCGTACGTCAACCTTTTCTACGACCACAGGAAGGTCGCTGAGAGCGTGCTGAATGCTGTGAACGAGACGTATGGGAAGATGAATCTCGGAAATGGGGAAAGAGTATTCCTAGAGCACACCTCTGTCAACCCCAACAAGGCCCTGCACATAGGACACGCCAAGAACGCGTGCATAGGGGACTCTCTGGGCAGGCTGCTCAGGTTCGTGAACTACAAGACCGTTATCGCGAACTATATCGACGATACGGGGGCGCAGGTAGCCGACGACATAGTCGGAATTAAATTCCTGGGTATGCCAGAACGGAAAGACGGCGTCAAGCTTGACATATACCTTGGAAACGAGGTGTACGTCGCGACGACGAAGGCGTACAAGACGGATCCGTCGCTTATAGAAAGGAGAAAACAGGTACTGAAGAGCATAGAAGAGGGAAAAGACGATATAGCTGCGTTCGCAAAGAAGCTGGTGTCTGCGGTAGTATCGGCTCAGTTGGAAACGCTGGACCGGCTTGGCATATACTACAACCTGATCAACCATGAGGTCCACATACTGTCGTACAAATTCTGGGAGACGGCGTTCGAGCAGCTCAAGAAGATGGGGCTGGCAGTGTACCGGGACTCGGGGGACAAGGAGGGATGCTGGGTCTTCTCGGCTAGAAACGACGATTCCTCCGACAAGATACTCGTAAGATCGGACGGGACAGTGGTCTACGTCGGAAAGGACATAGCGTACGCTATGTGGAAACACGGCCTTCTCGATGCCGACTTCAGGTACAAGAAGCTGCTCACGCAGAAGAACGGCGAACTCCTCTGGGAAACTACCGATGACACAACCGACACAGTGCACCCCAGATTCAATGGCGTAAAGACCTCCATAACACTCGTGGACGTTAGGCAGAGCTACGAGCAGGACGTGGTAAAGGACGCGATCAGGAGGATAGCCGGAGACAGGGCGGCAGATTACGTACACTACGCCTACGAAGTCGTCGCACTGTCGGCAAACACAGCTAGGAGATTCGGGATAGAACCCGAAGAGGGGGAGAAGACGTTCAGCATGAGCGGCAGGAACGGCGTTTTCATAAACACGGACGATTTCCTTAACCAGCTGTACGAAAAAGTATATGCGGAGACGAAGAACAGGAACCCGAACGTACAGGGTGCAGAGCAGGCCAAGATAGCGGAATCGATAACCGTCTCGACGTTTAGGTATGAACTGGTCAAGAGCGACCCCAAGAGGATGACGGTCTTCGACATAGACGAGGCGCTCAAACTCCAGGAGAAAAACGCAGTATACCTGCTGTACACGTACGCCAGGGCGTCGAGCATACTCAACAAGGCCGGGGCAGGCTGGACCTGGTCTGGTGGTGTCCCGCGGGAACTCGAAGGCAAGGAGAAGAAGCTCATAAACCTGCTCACAAAATTCCCTACGGCGATATTCGATTCTACGAAAAACCTAGACCTGGGCACACTGTCCAACTATCTTTCGTCCCTGTGCTTCGAATTCAATTCGTTCTACGAGGGTGTGCAGGTTATAAACGCCGGAGAGGAGGAGAGGTCCTTCAGGCTCGTATTGGTGGCGTCTGTGCGGAACGTACTCAAGAACGGGATGGAACTACTCGGCCTTGTTCCCGTAGAAAGGATATAGTGCCGGATTACTCAACTGACTTCTTCGCTATCTCCAGATTGCAGCTGTCGTGTTTCCTATCCCAGGATTCGCATTCTTCTGCGGTCTCAGCGTCCCTGTACTTCAATCCACAGAGTTCGCACAGAAACAATCCGTTTTCTTCCGCCACCATGCGCACATAATGGAGTAACGCCGGAGACATATAAGGATTGCAGAGAGAGGGATTTGAACCCTCGAAGGCCTAAGCCACTAGCCCCTGAAGCTAGCACGTTTGACCGGGCTTCGCTATCTCTGCATAGTATGTAAAAGTCAGATTAGTATAAAAACGAAACGCAGCAGCGCTTTTTCACCATTGCAAAAAATAAAAAATTATTTATATGATGAGTGTAAATTTATTAACATGGCAAAAAAGAGAGCGTCTAAGAAAAAGACGAAATCGAAGAAGAGGAGATAAGATTAGATTTTATCTAACTTTATTAAACCACGCCGTTCCGACCGTGAATTCGGTCAATTGTTTCCGCTTCTTAAGAAGAAAGTGTTTTGTTTTTTATAGTTTTGTTTTTTGAAACGAGACGAAGGGGATTCCCCCCGTTGTTTTCTATCCTATGCATCTGCCGCAGCCTACTGGCTTCGGCGATAAATCCGCTGATTAACTGGCGTTGTTAGCAGCTACCAGACTTTATTAACGGGAAGCGATTCGTCCGCAAGCCGCACAACAATAAAGACATAAATGTGCAGGTAGAGATGCATTTGAATGGCGGATAGAAAACTCAAGAGATACGGACTAGAAGGCATAGCAAAGATACTCATCGCAGTTGGATTGCTGCTTGTCCTTTTCGCCTGGTTTGCAGGGGTTTATTATTTCCAGGCCACCGGCAAGATAACTCTGTTCGTAGTGCCATTAGTATTCAGCTGCGTTTCGGCGTTGCTGCTTTTGATAATCCGGTACAGATACGCGTTATTTGAAAGGTACCCGTATCTTATGACTCTTCCCTCGTTGTTCTATCACATCGGAGAACAAGGAAACATAAACAAACAGAGCATCGCGTTCAGAATGATATTCACTGTGCATGCTATGGTGATTGCAGTGGTAGGCGTCTTAAGTCTGCTTTTAACGATTTCGATAGGCACCAGCATCAAAAGCGACACGGCTTCCCCCTTCATGTACGCATATCTGGCAACAGCTGCAATCCTGGTTGTATCGGTTTTATTGCTGTACCGCAGGATTTACATCAAGTTTGCGAAATAGACATCCGAGCGGGAACTAACTTCTGGCTTTGCTAACCAGGTAATTTTACTAGCGGAGCCCTGCTTACGAATAGATATAAATAGTATAAAATGCAGAATTAGAAAATACTGCTAGACAGTTTACAGTGATTGTATATGCCAGAAAAGGAATCTTTGACGGAAAAGGTCGTCAGGCTGATGAGCCAGCAGAACAGGATAAGGAACATAGGCGTGATAGCGCACGTGGACCACGGCAAGACGACGACCTGCGACACGCTTCTCGCCGGATGCGGAATGCTCTCTGAGGAGAAAGCAGGCAAGCAGCTCTACCTTGACTCGGAAAAAGTCGAACAGGAAAGGCAGATGACGGTCAAATCGTCGAACGTCAACATGGTTTACGAGCTGAAGGAGAACGACGAATACTTGATAAACCTGATAGACACGCCCGGCCACGTCGACTTCGGCGGACACGTGACTCGTGCGGTACGAGCTATAGACGGCGCGATAGTCGTCATGGACTCCGTAGAGGGGGTAATGCCCCAGACGGAAATGGTACTCAAGCAGGCGCTCAGGGACAAGGTAAAGCCGATACTCTACATAAACAAGATAGACCGCCTGATAATGGAGATGAGGTACACCCCCGACGAGATGCAGAAGCACCTGATAAAGCTGATAACCCAGATAAACTCGTTCATAGCGGACCTCGCGCCGGAGGGGCTAAAGGATAAATGGCAGGTGGCTGTGCAGGACAACACCGTCGCGTTCGGGGCGTCGAGGGAGAACTGGGCGCTGTCGTTCAAGAGAATGAAGGAGACGGGGCTCTCGTTCAAGGACGTCTACGACGTCTACATGTCCGGCGACAAGGAGAGGATAAAAGAACTCTCCAAGAAAAGCCCTGTGCACAAAGTCCTCCTGGATATGGTGATAGAGCACCTGCCAAACCCAGTGGAGGCCCAGGCATACAGGATACCGATAATATGGCACGGGGATGTAGAGAGCGACATCGGCAAATCCTTGGTAAATTGCAAGGTTGACGGCCCCCTTATGATATCGGTCACGAACATAGAGATAGACCCGCAGGCCGGCGAGATCGCTGTGGGAAGGATCTTCTCCGGCAAGATAAGCAGGGGGCAGGATGTAATCCTAATCAACAGCAAGCAGGTGAACAAAGTACAGCAGATATACATATGGAAAGGCCCGCAGAGGTTCCAGGTCGAGGAAGCGACCGCAGGTAACCAGATAGGTCTTGCCGGACTCAAGAACATAACGGCGGGTGAGACGCTGTCGTCCATAGAGGGAGTCACTCCATTCGAGCCGGTTAAGCACATACTCCAGCCGGTGGTGGTAAAGGCAATAGAGCCGAAGAACCCGAAAGACCTTCCCAAACTCATACAGGCGCTCAGAGAACTCGAGATATATGACATAACGCTGAAGGTATCGATAAACCACGAGACTGGAGAGAACTTGATAGCGGGACTCGGCACGCTCCACCTGGAGATAGTTGAGGACAAGCTCAGAAGGGGGTACGGTATAGACATAATCAGCTCACAGCCAATAGTGGTCTACAAAGAGAGCATCTCCGGAAAGGGCCAGATAGTGGAGGGTAAATCGCCCAACAAGCACAATAGGTTCTATCTGTACGCGGAACCTCTGCCACAGAAAGTCATAGAAGTAATAAACGACGAAGGCGTACCGACAGGCACGATAAAAAGCGTACCCAGCGACGTAGTCAACAGGTTCGTCGAGGCTGGTATGGAGAGGGACGAAGTAAAGAAGATAGCCGCTATGCACGGCGAGAACATGCTGGTGGACGGCACCAGGGGTATAATCCACATAGGGGAAGTGATAGAGATGTGCATAGAAGCGTTCAACGACGTCATGAAGGCGGGCCCGCAGGCAAAGGAGGAGGTCAGGGGCGTAAAGATAGTACTCACTGACATGGTGCTGCACGAGGACGCGATACACAGGGGCCCGGCGCAGGTCATACCGGCCGTAAGGGACGCGGTGAAAGACGCGGTAATGAGCGCCTCCCCGGTTCTTCTAGAGCCGATACAGATAATAAGGATAGACCTTCCGATGAGCTTCCTAAGCAACATAAGCGCGCTTGTGCAGTCCAAGAGGGGCATAATAGACAACGTCAAGGAAGAAGACGCTAAGGCGGTTATAACCGCTGAACTGCCGGTTGCGGCCACTTTCAATTTCACCAACGAACTTCGTTCCGGAACGGAAGGGAGGGGTTCATGGTCGCTGGCTGGAGAGACGTACAGAAGGCTGCCAAGGGAGATATATATGGTGGTCCTCAAGCAGATAAGGGAAAGAAAGGGAATTCCGAACGTACAGTAGGCAGTGTTCCATAGCGCCGAAGAGGGTGTGATACCAATTTAACGGCCGGACTGTTCTAAACTATATGACGAACTACGTAATCATCCCCA
>JAKAPM010000022.1 GCA_021807085.1 Nanobdellota archaeon | reverse complement strand
GCCCGGCTTGTATCCCCCCATGACAACAGTTCCTTTCCGCAGTTTTATCTTTCTGGGGTCTTCCTCGCTGAAAATCCCCCCGATGCACCTCGACACGATATATGCATTGACGTGGGTGGAGTATATGCCGACTTGGTGGAGTTCCTCCTCCTTTAGGGAGAAGAGCCTGCCGAGTCCTATGTAATCCCTAGCGATGTTTCCGCCGCCGGTTATCACCACCGCACTCTGCCCTGTCCTCCCGAGGATAGAACCGACTTTTTTGACTTCTGAAGGCCTGTCGAAGATGAAAGAACCGCCAAGTGATATTACGACAGCCATGCTATAGATTAGATGAAGAAGCAAATATTTAAACTATATAATCCTTTTGACTGAAAGGATTATTAAGGTCGGTTGTGTCAATATGTCCATAACACGCAGCGGGGTAGAGCAGCCAGGAGTGCTCGTTGGGCTCATAACCCAAAGGCCGGAAGTTCAAATCTTCCCCCCGCTAATTGGATATTGACAGCGAATTGGCTTGCAGGCCAGATGGATGGATAATTCCAATGCGCCAGGAAATCAGCGATTCAAAAATTACTAGCGTTTTCACCCGGTAATTCCAGCAGCAGGATTATACAAGCAAAGTAGAGGATATCGCAGACTTTGTCAGAGGATTCAATTACAGCAAAAACAGTAATCATAAATGGGATAGCGATTTGATTGGAAGGTATTACAGTAATCCAGAAAGAGACTACAAATCTATTAAACCGCACGGTGTTTATTAAATTTTGATACCCATATATGGCAAAGTTTTACGTCACCACACCGATATACTACGTCAACGACAAGCCGCATATAGGCCACGCCTATACGACCATAATAGCAGATATATTCGCGAGATGGCACAGGATAGCCGGGGAAGACGTTTTTTTTCTCACCGGCACTGACGAACACGGGGGGAAGATAGAAAAGGCTGCAAAAGACAAGGGCAAATCCCCGCAGGAGCTGGTTGACGAGATGTCGTCTAAATTCGTGGACGCGTGGAAGGCGCTGAACATATCCTATGATTCTTTCATAAGGACCACCGACGCCCACCACGAGGAGACCGTAAAAGCTTTCGTAAAGAAGGTGTGGGACAAAGGCGACATCTACAAGGGAGAGTACGAGGGATACTATTGTCTTCCCGACGAGCGTTACATAACGGAGAGCGAGCTGGTCGACGGCAAGTGTCCCGACTGCGGCAGGGAAGTGCAGAAAATAAAGGAAGAAGCCTACTTTTTCGCACTCAGCAAGTACAAGAAGAGGATAATCGAACTGATAGACAAAGGACTGATAGTCCCGCAGAAGAATGCGAACGAGATTAAGAACAGGCTTAGGGGGGAACTCAAGGACCTTGATATAAGCAGAAAGAGCGTCTCGTGGGGGATAAAGTTCCCGATGGACGAGACACATTCCGTGTACGTATGGTTCGACGCGCTCGTCAACTACGTAAGCGCCCTCTCATGGCCCGATGGGGAGGCATTCAAGGAATTCTGGCCCGCAGATATCCATTTGGTAGGAAAGGAGATAGTGTGGTTCCACTCCGTGATATGGCCAGCAATGCTACTCTCCGCAGGGTTGGAAGTTCCAAAATCCGTTATGGCGCACGGCTGGTGGACTGTAGAGGGGAGAAAGATGAGCAAATCCATAGGCAACGTCGTCGATCCGGTGGTAGTAGCAAAGAGGTATTCTGCTGATGCGCTCAGATACTTCCTGATAAGGGAGAAACCGACGTGGGACGACGGCGATTTCTCAGAGACTTCGCTGGTGGGCAGGATAAACGGGGAGCTTATGGCGGACCTCAGCAACCTGGTTGCGAGGGTACTCACGATGGCGGAGAAATTCGGCGGTAAGCTGGAGGGAGAGGCGGAACTGTCTGGTTTTATTGACATCGGCAAGCTGCGGGAAGACTTTGACAGAAAAGACCTGTACTCCGCGCTGAACAGGATATTCGAATCCATAAAAACAGTAAACAAGTACGTAAACGACGAAAAGCCGTGGGAGAAGGACGGTTCAAAACTAGGAAAGACGCTCTACAATTCGCTCGAGGCCATAAGGATAACCGCTGTAGTGCTCCAGCCTTTCATGCCAGAGACGGCAGAGGGCATATTCGAGCAGCTCGGGTTGGAGCCGCAGGGCCTTGAATCCGCAAAGTTCGCGCCGTTCGCTGGAAGGCCGAAAAGGGGCAAAAACCTGTTCGAAAAGACAGGTTCCGTCAAATGACGCCGGAAAAGCTTATATACCTCTTGAATCAATATTAGGTATTAGCTGAAAGGGTGTACAATAAAGGAAAATGACAGAAGTTTGTCCGGTTTGTGGGTTGCCGAAAGATCTATGTATCTGCGGTACCATTTCTCAAGAGAGCCAAAAGATAAGAGTCCAGACCAAAAGGGTTTCTTTCAAGAAGATGGTCACTGTGATATACGGACTGGACCCGAAGACAACCGATATGAAGGCCCTCACCAAGAAACTTAAGACCAAGATAGCCTGCGGCGGAACCTACAAGGACGACGCCATAGA
Source organism: Nanobdellota archaeon (assembly GCA_021807085.1). GTDB lineage: Archaea > Nanobdellota > Nanobdellia > Parvarchaeales > Parvarchaeaceae > Parvarchaeum. The sequence goes on along the minus strand of JAKAPM010000022.1, from coordinate 3,727 downwards.
GCTCCAGGGGGAGCACGTCGACAAGGTAAAGTCTATACTGAAAGAATCCGGATTTTCGGAATCATCGTTCGCCTGAGCCCGCTGCAAAGCGCGAAATGATTTATAACGATGTCCTACTTATAATTAGGCATGGACAATTCGCAGCTCGACATCCTTTTCAAGAACGGGATACTGGTGGATTCGTCCGTCAAGGACGTAAAGATAGAGAACCTGGACGACCTTATAGGAAGGCTCAAGGAGAAAGGCATAACGTTTCTGGGAACCGGCGAACTCCACGATTTGTATGGGACATCGACCTACGAGAATTACGGCATTGAGGTTATAAAGAACTACGAGGGGGAGATATCGAAGTCCAAGCCCCAGGACTGGGTGGAATATTTCGGCGACCGTTTTGAGAGGCTGAAAGGGATTCTGCTGAACAAGGACGGCGCTGGCGTGATGTCGCTGTCGAACGTGAAAAAGGCGCCGTCGAGTTCCGACGTTAAGACAATAGCCATGATATCATCAGTCTCGATAAGCCCGATAAAGAAGTACACTGTGATGGACATAGAGGACAACACCGATTCCTACAGAGCCATAATACCGAACAGCAACCAGGAAATTCTGCAGGACCAGGTGGTGATAATAAAGGGCAGGAAATACAACGACTCGATATTCGTAAAGGAACTGGAATATCCCGACACCCAGGTCAGGAACGATAAACCGCTAGATATAGACGATACGTACGTGCTCTTCATGTCCGATATACACGTCGGGTCTAAGCTGTTCACGAAGGAGGCGATGGAGAGGTTCATAAAATGGATAAACGGGGAGACGGACGAATACTCTTCGATAGCCAAGATGGTGAAGTTCATAGTGATGAACGGCGACCTTGTGGACGGGATAGGGGTGTACCCGGACCAGGAGAAGGAACTCGATATCAAGAGCCTGGAAGAGCAGTACGAGGAATTCTATAGGATAGTTGACAGAATACCGAAGAGCATAACGCTGCTTCTCTCGCAGGGAAACCACGACGCCACTCACATAGCCGAGCCGCAACCGAGATTGAACCCCGTATTCGCAAAATCCCTGTATTCTCTGAGCAACGCTGCCTTCCTGTCCAACCCGTACTTCATCAACCTGGTCGTGAATGGCAGGAAGACGTCCCTTCTTTCGTACCATGGGTTCAGCATACCCTACTACGCTGACACGATAACCAAGTACAGTAAGATGAACCCTGAGGATATAGAAGCCATAATGAAGATACACCTCAAATCCAGGCACCTCGCGCCTACCCACGGTTCCACGCAGGTGCTCCCGCTGCGGAGGGATTACCTTGTTATAGACGAGACTCCCGACATATACGCGACAGGACACATACACAAGACCCTCGCGGCCAAGTACAAAGGGACTATACTAATAAATTCATCCTGTTGGCAGTACCAGACATCCTACCAGAAGAAATACGGCATGGAACCAGACATAGCCAAGATACCTGTGGTGAATCTGAGGGACAAGAGTTTCATGATCCTGGATTTCCTCGGCGACAAGGTCCAGATGTATAACAAGGCTGTCAAGGCTTAGTCCAAACCGGGACAAATGTATTAAAATGTACGTTCCTTTTTTATATCATGGACGGAAAACTCATAGTTTTGGAAGGACTCGACGGTACAGGAAAGGCCACGCAAGCAAAAATCATCAGACAGAAACTTGAGGACAAAGGATTCAACGTGGTCCTGTACGCATATCCGAACTACGAATCAAGGTACGGCAGGATAATAGGCTCTTTTCTGAAGAAGGAGATAGATCTACCTGTGAACGAATTGTTCATGCTTTACCTTATAGACATGGTTGACGAAGTCGGTAGAATGAAGGAGGAGATAGCCTCCGGAAAGGCAGTGATAGTCGACAGGTTCTACTTCTCCACGATAGCCTACCAGTCCGCCGGGGGATTTGATTTCGAAAAGGCGAAGGAGATAGTGCAGATATTGGACATGCCTAGGCCGGACGCGGTGTTTCTGCTCGACGCCAACATATCCATCTCCAGCAAGAGGAAGGAAAAGCAGAAGGAAGCTTCCGGTGGGTCGGACAGGTTCGAGAAGGATATCCCCTTCCTGGAGAAGGTGAAGGAAGTTTATTACATACTTCTGAAGGAGAAATTCTACGCCGGAGACTGGATGCTTGTCGATAGCAGCAAACCGGTGGAGGAAGTCTCACAGAACATAATAAATGAGCTTGATAGAATAATTTGACATGGTCGGAAAGTTTATAGTCCTTGAGGGTGTGGACGGCGCCGGCATAAAGACCCAGTCGTCGCTGCTAGCGAAGCATCTCATAGGGAAGGGGGTAAAGGTCTACTCCACAAAGGAACCTACGGGAGGGATACTCGGTGGTCTGTCGAAAGCCGTGCTCAACGGAGAGTGGTCGCTGTCGGACAGGGCGCACCATCTTGACAGTGAAATAGAGCCGGCCCTAGCCAACGGCAAGGTCGTCATATCCGACCGCTACATGTTCTCAACGCTCGCTTACGGTTTTGCATCGAAGATAAACTACAAGTGGCTTAGGGCCATAAACCTGAGTTTCAGAAAACCAGACTTAGGAATTCTAGTGGACATAAAGCCGACGACTTCGATAAGCAGGACGTCCGGAGTGCCGGAGAGCCTGCAGCTTTTCGATAAGATAGAGAAGATACAGAAGACCAGGCAGATGTACCTGCACATAGCGAAGGAATTCCATCTCAAGGTAGTCGACGGGGAAGGGACTATTGAAAAGGTCGGCGAGAAAATAAACAGCATAGTCGACAAGTTCCTGCGGAAATAGTATGTCCAACCTGACCAAAAAAACACAGTCATCTATGGAATATCTAATAATAATAGGCGTGGGGCTCTTCATCCTGGCTGCCGCCCTGTCTTACGCCTTCTATTATTCTACCAGCTACAACGGCCAACAGTATTCCCAACAGCTGGGCCTGGCCGTGCAGGCGATAAGCGGAGCTGTGAACTCCCTGACATCGCAGGGACTCGGATCCACACAGCACTTCACGTTCACATCTCCCGGCCTGTCGCTTGCATCTGACTTCTGCAGCGGCTACATATCCCTATCGTACACGAACCAAGTCGCTTCCGGGGTCCTATCCCTTCCGACCTTCGGGGAACTCCCGGTCAACGGCGGAACGTACAGCGGCTACGTAAAGCTCATCAACAAGAGCGGACAGGTGGCGGCAGACATAAGGATGAATCTTCCAGTATCGTACATAAACTCTTCATATCTGATAACTCCCTCCAGCGTTTTCTACAACATCTCGTTCTACAGCATAACTAACCAGCTCGTAGGCGACGTGAACTTCACCATAATGATTCTGACTCCAGAGCACTCACTTATAGCAGAACAGAACGTTTCGGCCGTATCAGGAGAATACTCTGGTAGTGTGCCCATATCAACGTACGACCCGAACGCCCTTATCCTAGTTTACTCTCCATCGCAGGGGATAATCTACCCCTCATGCTTCTCTCCGTCGACCTCGCTGCTTTTGCCCAGCGGAATCGTCTCCTACACCCCAGTCACAATAACGAATCACCAGTCCTCCGCGACGCCTGCACCTTTTCAGCAGATGGTTACAGTGGATTCTGCCAACTATGCTTACGTTGAGGCATCTAACCTACAGAACGTAGAATTTTTCTATTCCAACGGCACGGTGATACCTTCTTGGTTGGAATCCGGCAATATCGCTAGTTTTACCGATTCCCTT
>JAKAPM010000021.1 GCA_021807085.1 Nanobdellota archaeon | reverse complement strand
CGGCGACGGCCGCCCCGGCGGTCATGCATATATCGTGTCGAGGTGCATCGGGGGGATTTTCAGCGAGGAAGACCCCAGAAAGATAAAACTGCGGAAAGGAACTGTTGTCATGGGGGGATACAAGCCGGGCTGGACCACGGACACGTGCACAGCCCACGCGGCCGTTTCCACTGGCGCGAAGGTCATATTCAACCTGTCGAAAGAGAGGGGAGTGTACACAAAGGATCCCAAACTTCCTGGCGCGAAACTGATAAGGGAACTCGGGTTCGGGCGTCTGTACGGGCTCACAAAAGGGAAGAGGGAGCCGGGAATGAACTTCATATTCGACCCGCAGGCGGCCAGGATATGCCAGAGGCATGGCATAGCGGTAGTGGTGACAAACGATGTTGCCGACATAGAGAGATACGCAAAAGGGAAGAGGATAGCCGGAACCGCCATAAGATGACAATTTTTGGGCATAACGCCTTTATAGAATACTATATATATTATAAATTTCTACTGCTATAAATGCAGTTGATAATCGCGGAGAAGAGCACCGCCGCGGAAACCATAGCCAAGAACCTCGGGGAATCCAGGCTCAAGAGCCAGGAATTCGGCCCCGTCAAAGTCTGGTTCACCAAGATAAACGGAGAGGACTCGGTCATAGTGCCGCTGAAAGGCCACATAAAGAGTGTAGTATACCCCGATACCTTCAAAAAATGGGACGAGAACACGCTGCTAAAGATGGTTGATTCCAGACTGGACTACGTTCCGCTCGCCGAGGAGAACATAGAAGTCATAAACAAGTTCTCCGGCAAAGCCGACAAGGTTGTCATAGCTACGGACTACGATACTGAGGGTGAGTCGATAGGCTTCGAGGCGATAGATGTTGTGCGGGAGAAGAATAAGTCTGCAAAGATATTCAGGAGCGTGTTCTCGTCGTTGACAGCCAAGGAGCTCACGGACGCGTTCAGAGACCTCCAGAAGCCGAACAAAAACCTTTCCGACAGCGCCGACGCCAGACGTGAGATAGACCTCATACTCGGGGCGGTCCTCACGAGATTCATATCGCTGGCAGCAAAACGCCTGGGCAACTCGTTCCTATCTATAGGGAGAGTCCAGACCCCGACCCTCACCTTGATAGTCGACAGAGATGCAGAGAGGAGGTCGTTCAAGCCTGAGAAGTATTCCAGGTTCATGGCTACCCTAGAGAGCTCTGGAAGCGCCTTCATCGCAGAGCATGAGGAAGGTAAGATATTCGACAGTAAGACGATAGAGAGGCTCAGGAAACTGAAGAACGCCGCATCCGGCACGGTCGAATCGGTAAACAGGAAGGTGAGACGGGTCACCCCTCCAAAGCCGTTCAACACCACGGACTTCCTCAGAAGCGCGGCGGCCATCGGGTTCAGCGTACCAAACGCGATGAGGCTCGTGCAGGGACTGTACATGAAAGGATACGTTTCCTACCCACGTACGGACAGCCAGGCGTATCCACCAACACTCGACCTTGGCGAGATACTCCGGGAACTCTCCAAATCAAAGACATACAAAAAGTACGTTGACGGTATAACTGGCTCAGGCGCCCTACATCCCACAAAAGGAAAAGAGGCGAGAGACCATCCGCCAATACATCCGGTCAAGATCCCGACGGGCAGCCTTTCGTCCCAGGAGAATAGGATATTCGACTTGATAACCCGTAGATTCCTGGCCACTCTGTCGGACGAATCGAAGGAGGAAATTATAACCGTCAAGGTAAACATAAAAGGAGATGTGTTCATTGCACGCGGCTCGAGGGTCATGATACCCGGGTGGAGAGAAGTATACACATACTCAAAATATGAGGAGAACATACTGCCGGACATAAAGGAGAAGGCCAAACTGAAGATAAAATCTATGAATGAGGTAGAAGACCAGACAAACCCCCCGTCCCACTACTCGCAGGGAGGTATACTGAAGATAATGGAGGACCTCAACCTTGGCACGAAAGCGACGAGGCCGGAGATACTCAAGAAGCTCATGGAGAGGCGCTACATATCTGCCAGCAAGACACTCATACCAAGCGAAGTGGCGTTCGCGGTTATAGAGAACCTAAAGAAGATATCCAAGGACCTCACGGGAGCCGGACTGACAGCGAGCCTAGAGACAGAGATGAAGAAAATAGAAGCGGGGGAGAAAAGCAAGGATGATGTAGTGGACGAATCTAGAGAGATGGTCAGGACCATACTGGTGGACCTGATAAAGAAGAAGGCGACGATAAAAGAGCTGATGCATCAGGCGCTCCTGAAACAGTATGTTTTCGGCAAGTGCCCGAGAAGTGGGGGCGACCTCAAGATGATAATCTCAAAGAAGACGCACAAGCGGTTCGTCGGATGTTCAGATTACCCGAAATGCCATTTCGGGATGCCACTACCGCAGTCTGGATACATGTTTATATCACCGCAGACGTGTCCGAAGTGCGGCATACACATGATAGAATGGAGGAGCAAGGAGAACAAGAGGGTCTACATATTCTGCGTAAATCCGGCGTGTAAGGTAGCGAAGGAGGATAAGGCGAAAGCCAAGAAGAAGGAAAAGAAAGCAGGGGCAAAAACAGAAGCGGAAAAGGCACCTAGCGGGACAAATAGTTAAATATCTACCATTTCATAACAGGGTATGAAGAGGACAGACTCTTTCAGCGAAATATCCGATGTATCCAAAAAAGTGTTCTCATTCGCCGAGATAGGGAGCAAAGAATTCCGCACTTCTAGATTCTTAGCAGACTTCCTCAAAAAGAAGGGCTTTTCCGTGACTATTCCATACAAGGGGATGAAAACTTCGTTCAGGGCCGAATACGGAAAAGGCAGGCCGACGGTGTGCTTCCTGTGCGAGGAAGACGCGCTTCCGAACGGACACTCTTGCGGCCATAATCTGATAGCTGCGTGGGCCGTTGGTTCCGCGGTAAAGCTCAAAGAGGAGGGATACAAGGGAAAGATAGTCGTGGTTGGAACGCCGTCGGAGGAAGGAATCGGAGAGTATGCCGGAAGCAAGGAACATTTGGTTGAAACGGGCGCTTTCAGAGACATAGATTTCGCGATGGGTTTCCATCCGGATTCGCAGTGGAACGTGGGCTGCCAGTCCCCAGAAGACATGAACTTCGACGTAACCTTTCTTGGTAAAGCATCGCATATGGAAGAACCGGACAAGGGAAGGAACGCTCTCGACGCCCTTGTTACGGCGTACATGTCGATAAGAAACCTAGTCGCGGCGACGCCCAAGTACAAGCACGTTACAGTCGGGATGTTCATAGAAGAGGGCGGTCAGGCGTCGAACATAGTGCCGGAGAAGGCCAGGATGGAAGTAGATCTTAGGAGCACTGACAGCCGATACTTCGAGTCAGTTTACGGAAGGATCAAAAAATTGATACGGTCCATAGGGAAAGCCTACAGTGTAGGCGTCAGCATCAAAGAGACTACGCCGCGTTACAAAGTATACATAAACGCAGATGATATAGACAGAGTACTGTCGAAGAACCTGGCTAGAATCGGCATAAGGGCGAAAAAACTGTACGAATCCAGAGACAGTCAGATTGGTGCAACTGACGAAGCGAACGTGAGTAGGGTCGTACCCACCGGACATATAGACATGAAGATAGTCCCTCAGAGCGTCCCGGGACATTCCGATGCTTTCAGGAACGCAGCCGGCTCTAAGTCGTCCATCGTGCTCCTCAAGAAAGCAATCAAGGCTACTGTAGATAGCTGCATAGATATAACTTCCGACAAAGAAACGATAAAAAAGATTTACAGGCTCAAAGCCAAACTACACGGCTCAAGATAACCGTAGGTATTTATTCAACGACTGGCGCATCGAATACAATACCGGAAGAAACTGCCTGCTCAATCCTTCTTTACTACAAGGTCGATACATCTTCCCGCGGCTATAGTGAGGCCCATGTCCCTTATGGCGAAACCAGCCAGCTGGGGTATACTATCAGCCTTCTCTATCGACAGCGGCTTAAGAGGTTCGAGCACGACGACTGCCGCATCACCCTGCTTTATGGTCGCGGGATTCTCCTCGGCTGTTGCTCCCGTCTTCGGGTCGAGTCTTCTAAGTATCTTCTTAAACCTTACTGGTACCTGTGCAGTATGCACGTGCAGCACTGGGCTGTATCCCGCCGATATCGCGGTCGGGTGGTTGAGGACGATTATCTGCGCTGTGAACTCGGTCGCTACGGTCGGAGGAGCCGAAACTAGCCCGGCTATATCGCCCCTCTTTATCTGGTCTTTCTCCACACCCCTGACGTTGAAACCTATGTTGTCACCAGGTCCTGCCTGGTCCAAGGTCTGATAGTGCATCTGGACGGACTTGACCTCTGCCTGTACGTGAGAAGGCTCGAAAGTTATCTTGTCCCCTGGTTTTATAATCCCGCTTACAACCTTTCCTACAGGTACGGTTCCGACACCCTGGATAGAGTAAACATCCTCTATAGGTATCCTCAGCGGAAGGTTGGTAGGCCTCTCAGGGAGAGGAAGAGCGTTTAGTGCCTCGAGAAGCGACGGTCCGGTGTACCAAGGCATCTTTTCGCTCTTGGTCACGAGGTTGATGCCGTCTTTTGCAGTTATCGGTATGTAATTGAGCTGCTCGGCGTTGGCATACGATGCCTTCACCACTTTCATGACCTCCTCCTTAACGGCTTTGTATTTTGCCTCATCATAGTTCAGGAGATCCATCTTGTTCAGAGCTATCACCACATTCTTTATACCGAATACCCTGGACAGGTATATGTGCTCCCTTGTTTGCTGCATTACACCTTCCTTCGCGTCGACTACAAGTACGGCAGCATCAGCTTCGGATGCTCCTGTTATCATGTTTTTTATGAAGTCTACGTGGCCAGGCGCGTCTATTATCGTGAATTCGTATTTCTCCGTCGTGAATTTCTTGTGGCTCAGGTCGATAGTTACCCCTTTTTTCCTCTCCTCACCTGAGGTGTCGAGGAAATAGGCAAACTCGAATTCTACCTTACCGAGCGTCTCTATCTCTTTCTGAATCTTTGCCTTGTCCTGTTCACTGAAGTTCCCTGTCTCGAACAGCAGGCGTCCTACCGTAGTGGATTTACCAGAGTCTACGTGCCCTATGAATATCAAATTCATGTGCGGTTTTACTTCTGCCATATTATACTCACCCTTTTAAAATCTTACTATTTTTGATATACTATAAAGAGATATTCCTTATTTAAATCTTTTGCTTCTGCCGAAGATGTTTACAAACGGCCTTATTTGACCGCTTGACAAACAAAACCGTACAAAAAACAAGTACTACCAGGCAGAAGCTTGGTAAAACTGTGACTCACAGTCTACGCCAGAGTATAAGGTGGCCCACGGCGCCTGTCGGGACTGAAAATCTTAATAACAGTACAGGACGTAGTTTATGTATGGAACCATATCTTTACATAGCGGATATAGCCAAGCCTGAAAACGCCGGCAAAGCGTTCGTTCTGAACGGGTTCGTGAACAACTTCAGGAAGAGCAAGAACAATATATTCATCATATTACGGGACCCGACGGGGCTGATACAGTGTGTGGTACACGGCAACGACGGGCCTTTCAAAGAGGCGGAAGGCCTGACAAGGGAATCGTCGGTAAGGATATCTGGCATGCTGAAACAGGACCAGAGGGCGGAGGGGGGTTATGAGCTGTCGATAAGGGAAATACACGTCTACAACGTAGCAGAACCGTATCCGCTTAAGAAAGGACACAAGAAAGTGTTCCTGTTCGACAACAGGCACTTATGGTTCAGGAGCCGGAAGGTGACGGCCATCATGAAAATAAGGTCTACCGTATTCGACAGCATCCACACTTTCTTCGTTTCCAACGGCTTCTACGAGATACAGTCGCCGTCTTTCGTCGGGGGAAGCGTTGAGGGCGGGTCAACGCTGTTCGAGCTCAAGTATTTCGACAAGACAGCATACCTCAGCCAGAGCTGGCAACTCTATGCCGAAGCAATGGTAAACTCTTTGTGGAGGATATACACGGTGGCACCCTCCTTCCGCGCGGAGAAGAGCAGAACCTGGAGGCACCTGACTGAATTCTGGCACGCGGAGATGGAGATGGCCTTCGCAAGCAACGACGACATAATGGACTTCGAGGAAGCATTGATAAAAAGAGTGGTTAAAAACGTACTCGAGAAAAACAGGGCTGAACTGTCTATGCTGAACAGGGATGTCACAGTTCTTGAGAATGTGGTCAGCAAGCCATTTCTTAGGATGAAGTATGAGCAAGTCATAGACCTGGCCAACCAGAACGGGCTCAAGCTGGAATACGGCGCGGACCTCGGCTCTGACGAAGAGAGGGTGGTAACATCGAATCTAGACGTGCCACTCTTCT
>JAKAPM010000008.1 GCA_021807085.1 Nanobdellota archaeon | reverse complement strand
TTCCGATCTCTTTCGGTTATGGCTATGCTTAGGCTGGTCAGGTTCTCCGGCGATTCGAGCATTACCACGTTGTTGATGCCCTCATCGGGGGGCTCCCCTACTCTCTTGGATATGCAGTCTATGAAGAACATATTGTCGGTGCTGACGCTCTCAGATTTGAAAAGCTTCACGGCGCTGGAGTAAGGTTTGTTGGACGTGACATATATGACTACATGCTCCCTTGTTAGGTCTTTGAGTATCCTTATAGAATCCGACACGTACTCTTGTGGCTTGAGTATATAAAGCATCGTGGCCATACTTTACTTCTTGTTGGTGGACCGCTTGTTGAGGTTTGCCACCTTTTCAGAGGTCATCTTTCTGGCCAATTCAAAGCCTTCAAAACTCTTCCTCATATACAAAATGCCGATGACCAAAGGTATAAGGGCGAGGAACGGGAATATTATGTAGTCTACGAAAATATTAACAGCACCTAGACTGGATATGATAGGGTAAGAGTACAATTCATACACCCTAAACGCGGCCCACATGGGTAGTACCGCCATCGTTATAAGTATGCTGAGCCACCCTTTGGAGGATTTATTGTATTTGTATATGTCTACTACAAACTTGAAGCCGAGTGCGCTGATTACTAGGATTATAACCGTGAAAACCAGGGATACCGCGACTGTAGATGAAATCATGACGCTCATAATATCTAACTTATAGCAGTTACCTTTTATATCTTTAGCTAAGCAGGTATTTGAAACGGTAGCCAGCAATTCTGCGGCGTACAGAAGCTTAAAATAGTCGGGTCTTCATAGATTTTGTATGAGGACGTTCGTTAGGCCGCCCAGGCTGAAGATGGGCGACGACATAAGGGTAGTCACGCCTGCCAGCGCAACCGACATAAGGGATCTCTCGAAGGGGATATCTGCGCTCAAAAACCTCGGTTACAGCGTATCACTAGGCAAGAATATAAGACGTCTTGCGCAGAGAGGGGACCTGGCTGCCCCAGACAAGGACCGCGCAGAAGAGCTCATGGACGCTTTCAGGGACGATTCCGTAAAGGCCATATTCTGCGCCAGGGGTGGTTACGGTTCGATAAGGATCCTCCCATATCTGGACTACGACGTGATAAGAACGCACCCGAAGATATTCGTAGGGTACAGCGATATAACCACCCTCCATCTCGCCATAAACAAGCTGACGGGCCTTATAACCTTCCACGGACCGATGCCTGGTGTGGACGTCGACGAGATAAAGAAGGGCTCTTTCAAACAGTTCATGAGCGTTCTCGCAGGGGAATCCACTGATATAGGAGGTTACATAAACCGTGTCATAAAGTATGCCGTACCGGGAAAAACGGAAGGGGTAAGCACGGGTACCTGCATGTCAGTGTTCGCGTCCCTGATAGGAACGGAATACATAACCGAACCGGAAGGGAAGATACTCTTCCTTGAGGACACCGGTTCCACTGCGGCTGACATAGATAGGTACCTCTTCAGGCTTAAGCTAGCTAAGATGCTGAAGAAGTTCAACGGCTTCGCCTTTGGAGACTTTACAGACATACCTACTATAGACGAACCAATGCCTGCGATAGAGGAAGTTATAGAGGGGTATATGGCGGAACTCAGCAAGCCCTCTATATTCGGGCTTCCTTTCGGCCACAGCAACGAGCAGATGCTGATTCCGCTAAACGCTAGGATTAGGATATCGTCGGAAGAGCCGTACGTAGAACTGCTAGAAAAAGTGGTGGACTGAAGCAGGGATAAACTGGTGGCCGGAGTCCTACCGCCGTTCTCAGCGGTAAGTTCGCGTCTGGGTATTCTCGTCTGGAAAAGTAGAGTCACTCGAGCTGACTCTTCCTTATTTCGCTTATTATCCCTATGTCCCTGTCGTAGATGTAAGGGGACATATCCAGGTCGCTGGGGCTCTTTTCCATCTTCTTTGATGAAATTGAGGAGAGATTCTTGTTGACCTCTTTCGAATAATCATCCCATGAAATGCCTTTGCTCTCAACGTACGCCCTCTCTATCATGGTGGCTATCTTGTGTGCGTACGGGTAAGTGTATGTGTCGTCAATCAGCCACTTCTCAACAAGCTCGTGGTGCAGGGCTATGGAAGATATACAGTTTATTGGCTTGTCTCCTATGTTCATCTCTTTGGGAAAACTCCTGTCCAGATAGACTTTCTTGCCGTCGACGCTATATCCACCGGTGTATTTTATGTCGTACTCGGTGTCGACAGCTATGCCCTCGTCGGTTTTTATCTGTACAACCGTCCCGATCTTGTTTCCGTCCTTCAGCACTGTCTTACCATCATCAACCTGTATCCTATCGTCGAATTTCAACTGTACATCGGTGTTTACCTTTACATACGTCGGTCTTACGAAGTTGACAGCCGCGTTTATGAAAGTTTTTCCATCTGGCGTCTTGCTCTGTTCCACTACTATGTATTCTTCCATACTGTGAGAAAATCATCCCTACAAGTCATTTATGCGCCCAGTGTTTTATATCTTTTTCTGTTTTTGAGAGTTGCTCAGTCCCGGTAAAAATCACATTTAATACGGGCAAATGTGGTATAATGTTATGGTGGCAAAGTCGATTGAACCCACAAAAAGATTCTCTGACCGCGCAGAATACTATGCTAAAAGCCGCCCCTTATATCCAAAAGAGGTACTGACGGTCCTAAAGAGCAAGGCGTCTTTCGACAGAAGCAAAGTTGTCGCGGACATAGGCAGCGGCACCGGCATACTGACAAAACTATTCCTGGACAACGGCAACACCGTCTACGGCGTGGAGCCGAACATAGATATGAGGATGGTAGCGGAGAGCAACCTCATAGCGTACGAAAACTTCGAGAGCGTCGAAGGGATGGCGGAGAGAACCACCCTTCCGCCGAAATCCATTGATTTGATTACGGTTGGGCAGGCGTTCCACTGGTTCGACCTCGGCAAAACCAAGAAGGAGTTCAAGAGGATACTCAAAAAAGGCGGTTACGTGGCGATACTGTACTACAGCAGAAGCGAGAAGACCGAACTGTCGAAGGATTACGAAAAGATAGTCAAAAAATACGGTAGAAATTTTGCAAGGGTTAGGGAAACGGACGGTAGGGTGTTCGGAAGGTTCTTCGGAAAAGACAAATACAAGAAATACGAATTCTGGGCGGCGAGTGTGAGGAGACTGGATCTGGACGGGTTCATAAGCCGCTTCCTTTCCGCGTCTTACATGCCGAAGAGCTCGGAACGCTCATACAAGCCGATGATAAGAGATATAAAGAGGATCTTTGATAAGAACGAGAAGAATGGCGTGGTGTCGATGTCTTACGATGTAGTCCTATATCTAGGAAAGCTCTGACGCTGATTGCAATGGGAAGGCCTATCGCCAGTCTTTCGCAACGTGGCGAATGAGACACCACAAATGCTATAGCGTGCAGCGAATCACTTCAATGTGTATTTTTTAACCACTCTTATTATATCATCGTCTGAGAGCTGTTCAAAGCTCTCATATAAGTTTCCAACGGCGTACAGTTCCTCTGGCATCTCGACTACAACGACTGTGTCCACTTCGGCTTCGAGTTTTTTCACTATGCCGACCGGCGCTACCGGCGTGGCGACGATTATTTCTGACGGCTTCTTGCTTTTCACATATCCTACCGCGCACTGCATAGTCAGGCCGGTGGCTATGCCATCATCCACCAATATAACTCTCCTATTGCTGAAGTCTGTCTGCAGCTTCCTCGCCATATATGCATCGACCCTCCTCCGTATCTCTAGCATCACGTTGAACTTCTCATCCTCGACATACTCTTTCGGTATGGAAAAATCATCTATCGCGTCCTCATCCAGTACGGCAGTACCATCTTCCGCTACCGCGCCTATGGCTGTCTCTTCCTGGAACGGGGCAGTCATTTTCTTCACCACTACCAATCCCAATTCGGAACCGAGTTCCTGACAGACAGTATCCGCGATTATCACACCCCCTCTAGGTATCGCAAGCACCAGGTAGCCTTTGTTCTTGTACTCCCAGAGCAACGAAGCGAGCCTCTTGGCAGCGTCCGTCCTGTCATGGAACATATAATAATTATTATCGGCTGTAGGATTAAAGTTTAACCGATCATGCTATGTGCATGAACACCGGTATAATGAAGACTGCCACTATTATATCGAACAGCACTATAGTAGTTATTATAGTATATAGCTTGTTACGCTCGAACGCGAAAACGAACACGGATGTGGCCACCCCCGCTATCGGTGTCGCAAACAGAGCGAACACGCCTGCCGTCAGGAAATAGGGGGCCATCCCAACTGCTAATGCAGGGAGGATAAGGCCTATCACCAGCAACGATGCGCTGAGCACCATACCTATCTTGAGCGCCGTGTATATTGTGCGCTCGAGCCTTTCGTTCATCATGCTATCCCCAAACCCCTCAGTATCATCTCCACTGCCACCGCGAGCAGTATCACCACGAATATCTTCCTTACTATTCCCATACTCTCTCTAACCATCAGTCTGCTGCCCAGATAGGCCCCCAAGAACACCCCGAGTATTATAGGCGCCACCAACAGCGGTTTGATGTAGCCGAGGCCCCAGTATATCGCACTGCCGGTCACTGCTGTCACACCTATCATGAAATCACTAGTGGCAGTGCTTACCTTTATTGGAAGGCGCATGCCGGAGTCCATCGCCAGGACTTTAAGTACGCCGGAACCGACCCCGAGTAGCCCGGAGATTATACCAGCAACAAGCATTATGCTCTCACCCAGCCACCAGCGTACTCCAGAATAGGCTGTCGTCCTGCGCGAAGATTCGTCGTAATACTTCCCCTTAAGTTGAAAAAATCTGGTAGACCAGTCCGGTTTTACTTTTTGCAGTGACTTACGCTTGTGTAATGTGGGGTAAACCGAGAGGAGGACAACGATCCCGAACACTATGAATAGAAGGTAAGCGAGATTATGGGAGTAGAACATGGCTGCGGATACCGCACCGACTATAGCACCGACAGTGGTGGCTATCTCCAGCGACAGTCCTATCTTGAGGTTAGTTATCCTGTCCTTTATATAGGCTTGCGTCGCTGAACACGAAGTAGCGATCGTGGCCACAAGGCTCGCTCCTGCGGCGAATTCCAGAGGTATTCCAAAGATAAGAGTCAATGCGGGCGTTATCACGGTGGCACCGCCTAAGCCTGTAAAGGAACCCACCACACCGGCTATTATACCTGTCAAAAAGAGGGTCAGAGAGTAAATTAGCTGTATCAAATTAACGCCTCACTTATCATTCTCCAGGTCTGGCAAGCGTATGGCGTTCATAGTTTCACCATCCTGAGAATATGCTTCTTGACGTTCTTCCATTCGTAGCTCTGGAACCTTTCCTGCTCCGCCGTCTGGCCTCTTTCGTGATAGCCATATTTCTCCCAGTAGCCGTCCTTGTACTCCGCAATGAGCTCCATTTCCGTCAGCCACTTCGCGCTCTTCCACCCGTAAAGTTTAGGTATAAACGGCCGCGCCGGAGCGCCTTGCGCGTGAGTAAGCGGTCTGTCGTTTATTTCCAGCGCGATGATTGAATCCGGGGACATTGCATCCTCCAATTTTACAGGCGCAGAATAGCCGTCTTGGCATTTCAGCATCACCCACCCTGCCTCTTTCTTCGGTCTTGCTTCCATGATTATATTCGAAAGGGAAGGACCACCCCATTTTATGTCCTTCACGGACCATTTGGTCACACAGTCGAAATCGTGTGTATATTCCAGCTGCTTTCGAGCTTTCAGGTCGCCGTAAGTCAGAGACAAGGGTTTGTCGACAAGGCCGCCGACCCTGAGCGTCCACCCATCCCTATCTATGACTTTGGCGCCCAGCGCGTCGTATGGTATTAGGTCCTTTACATAAAATTGACCGGGTGCTTTCGGAATGTCTTTTCCCATCAACTCACAATATATAGTAATTATCAGGTGTATTAATTAGTTGGCAAAAACACCGGTTATACGGATAAGCGGGTAGGGCGGGCTAAAACGAAGCCAAATTTCAACGGCAGACTTTTTACACACTGTAGGTGCTCCAGTGTTTATAAGCATGATAAAAGTCACTTCGGCTTCCTATCCCTTCCACCGTCTTAGTAGATTATCTGCTATTGCTTTATCCTGTTGCTTTATGTTGGGGACGGACCGCCCCACAATCTGACAATTTATGGCGGCGCGCTGAACGCAGGCAAATCCCGTCACTTCCTTTCTTCCGGTGGCTTTACCTTCCTGAACGTGAAGAAGATTGAGATGTCATACACTATCTTGAGGATTCCGGATGCAACGAATGGGGCGGAATAATTGGCTATGCCTATCAAGTAGCTGGCTATGCCGGGGCTGACTCCCTGCGCGACGCTTCTCGGAATGTTTGTTATTCCTGCGAGGGCTGTCCTCTCCTCCGGCTTTACGATGGCCATTGTATAAGACTGCCGCGTTGGAACGTCCATCTGCGATACGGACTGCCTGAGGAACAGGAATACCACCGCCAGCAGAGCTGTAGGCGCGAAAGGAATCGCAATCAGGAAGAGATTTGAAGGTATGTGGGTAAAGACCATAGTGTTGAGTAAGCCTATCCTCCTGGCCAGTATGGGCGCAGCAAGTATCGAGAAGGCGGTTATGATGTTCGTCGCGAGGAATATCAGGGAAAGCGTCCCGGTGCCAAAACCGTACCTGGAAGCAAACCACAGGCTCAGAAGGCTCTGCAACACGAATCCGCCGCCGAAGGCGTCGACGGAGAATAGGACGGAGAGCTTGGTTATGGTGCGCTTACCCTCGGGAGATACCGTGACCTTCCTTCGCGAGAACTCCTTTATCTCCAGACTTTTGCCAAGAGCGTAGTAAACCGCCGCAAGTGTTATGGATATCCCTATGTATACGTAAAGCAGTGCATAATAACCTGAGAGCCCGCCAAGGAACGAAGGCAAGCCGCTGAACAGCGCGCCGAACGCCGCAGCAGAATAGCCGAGGAAATTGTAAAGTCCAAAAACACCAGTCCTATTTTTCGCCTTTACCGCACTGGAGAGTGCGGATTGCTCTATCGCCAGAAATGGCCCTGTCTCTGTGCCGGTTACGCTCATTGCGCCTACAATAGCGGCGATAACGAGTGAAACGGCGGAGAGGTCGAGGATGAGTAGCACCCCGGACAGCGCCATCATCAGAGCAAGCAGGATTAGGGACTTGCCCCGGCCGAATCTGTCGGAAAACTTGCTCACAAAGATATTGTACATCACGCTGCTGAAAACCGAAGCCGAGAGCACAATCCCTATGAAAAGGGGAGGATAACCCAACTTGAGAAGGTAGAGCGGGAGAATTATGCTTAGGAAACCGAAACCGAACGTGCGTAGCGTCTTTGTTAGCAGCAGGATTTCGTTTTTATGGCTCAGATCGTATACCGTTGCCATTTGTTAGATGACTATCTGTATCTGCGCGCGCCTGTCTTGCGCCTCTTGCCGAATAGAGAGCCGAATATCAACGCCATTGCTATGACACCGGAGAATGCGAAGAAGGAAGATATGTACGGGACCAGTCCGATTATCGACACGATCACGCTTATGACCAAGAACACCGCGAATATCTCCCACCAGCTACCGGTAGTCGCGTCCCAGCTCGCTTTCATAGCCTCTATGGGGTTCTTGTCGTCCAGCACGGATGCGGGTCCAGCTACCGAGAGCTTTATCGCGAGGAATATTCCCGGCACTACTAACGCTATCAGCCCAAGTACCACGACTATTCCGGAGAGTATGCTCGTACCTATCAGTGCGGGATATCTGCTGAGCGCTTTTTTGTACAGTTTGTCGCCCTTGAGCCCTTTGTTTACTCTAAGAAATATGACGGCGCTGAAATACAGCCCGAGCAGGGCCAGCAGTATGCTTACGGCGCCAAATGCAGCTACTGTGTAGGTAGGAATGTTCATCGCAGTGGATGCCAGGTTAATGGTGCCGACGCCGAAAAATCCGACTATTAGCCCGATTACGGTGTATATAAGTGCAAGGATTAGGATAGTGTCGTCCTTTATGAGAAAATAGAAACTGTTCTTTAGCACGTCGCCAAAATCCACTTTCATCCAATTAGGATGTGTTTTTAGTATTTAAAACATTCTAGCCACCGGCGATTTTGCCGCTCTCGTTTAAATTAATAAATAATAGGATGTTCAGATATTAGCTATGGAAGAGCTGCTCTATATTCTATACGGTAACCATCCGAAGAGCAAGAAACTGTATACGGAGGCGGAGAGAATAATCAACGCGCTGAGGGAGAAGGGCAGCATGAGCAGGGACGAACTGTCGTCGATGCTGGGGCTGGACCTGAACCTGCCTACAAACAAGAAGCACTTCTACAACCTGATATCGCCGATGTTCAACGTCGTACTCGTGTCTGAACACCACGGCAAAACGGTCTATTACAGGCTGTCATACGACATGTTTAGGGTCTACATAGACAACATAAGAAGGAAAGCCAAATATTACTTGCTTAAGAATACCGACAACCAAAAAGAAGAGGTTGACAACCAATGAAATATTTCAGCGGGGGCGGCGACGGGGGGAGAACAACGATAGCATCCGGGAGGGTTGCTAAGGACAGCCCAATAATAGATGCTATAGGGGAGATAGACGAACTTGGTGCGTTCGTCGGCAACGCACTGTCCAAAGCCAAATTCGACCATAGGATAACGGCAGACCTGAGAGACGTAGAAAGGTGCCTGTACCTGATAAACTCGGAACTTTCCGGATACCTCTCGAAAACGAAAGGTGGAAAGGTAAAGGTTTTCTCGGATATGGAAGTGAGGAAGCTGGAGAAGGCGATGAAATTCTACTCCAAACGCATAGAGTACGTACCTAAGTTTGTGTATCCCAACGGCACCGAGTTCGCCACCGCAATCAACATCTGCAGGGTTGTGACGAGAAGAGTGGAGCGGGCAGTGACGGGGGCCAACATAAAGGATGGAAGCGTAGGCGCGTACATCAACAGGCTCTCATCTTTCTTCTACGTCCTGTTCAGGTTCGCTAACAAGCTCGAGAAATACAAAGAAGAGTTCTTCTAGAATCAGGCTTCCA
The DNA here is from genome assembly GCA_021807085.1 of Nanobdellota archaeon. Taxonomy (GTDB): domain Archaea; phylum Nanobdellota; class Nanobdellia; order Parvarchaeales; family Parvarchaeaceae; genus Parvarchaeum. The sequence goes on along the minus strand of JAKAPM010000008.1, from coordinate 21,250 downwards.
CTACGGCTGTCGGGATTCCGAGCTTCTTGCTCATTTTGTGGGCCGCTATTTTGACGTGGCCTATGTGCTCCGGTTCTGAATGTATCTCGAATATTCTCTGTCCCGCGGATATCCTCGCCGCCAGACCAACCGGCTTGCCGAACGATTTCTGCATACCAGAGGAGAATCTGTCCGCCCCGGCACCTGTAGCCAGCTTGTGCTCCCTTAGTATGTGGTGCGGGTACGTAACTACGACTATGTGGAAGTTTTTGTCGGTTATCGTGTCCGTTAGATATTTGTTGGCTAGTATTCTGGCGGCTTCTATGGCGTTGTCCCTCAGCTGGTAGGAGTTCTTGGACAGCACAAGCACCTTCTTGCTGAACTGCCTCGATGGGTTACCGGAATGGTACTGCGTTATCTTCGGCTTCTGGGCCATTTTCACGTAGCTCTTGCTCTTGTATTTGGATTTTCTGGTGTAAGGCATCTCCAGGTATTTGTAAGCCCTCCCGGGTCTCAGTTTTGACGTCATGAATCATCACTTCTTGCTTTTTACAGCGGCTATCTCGATAGACACTTTGCCAGACAGTTTTATCGGCTCGTCGAACGCTGGGACCTTCAGTTTAAGGTCGTCGAGGTTCAGGGTTATCTTCTGGCTCCCCGAAAAGGCGAGCTTCATAACCTGCCCGAGCAGTCTATCGGCTATCTTCTCATTTGCCATAGTGTTTATAGTAAGTGCGCTGTATTTATAAATTTTAACTTCTAGAGTTCAGCGGTGGCTGCCGGGAGCCTGAACGCCTGTAGTGGCGGAACTGTACCTTCCTGCATGTACCACGGCGGTTCATACGTCCTGATTAAAAACGTCGGGGGTGGGAATTGAACCCACTCAGGCTTGCGCCAACACGCTTAGCAGGCGTGCAGATTACCGGTCTCTCACCCCGACACCTTATATGACAAGCCGTGGTATCGAAACGGCTATCCAGACAGAGAGTAGCAACATTTTCTCCTCACAGTTTACCTATAAGCATGCGCGTTTCCATTTACGGCTGCTTCCTTCCGGACCTGGCCGGGTTGACAGACCCACGCATCCTGTAGGGCTGTGATTCTCAGATAGCTTTGCTACCATGCATGAAATCACTGTCCCTCCACCACGTTTCGCCACGCCTAAAGCCCGTTTGCGTTGTAGGAAGGGGCTAACTTCCCGGCTAGCTTGTCAAGCTTATTATGAAAATCAAAGGTTAAATAAGTGTTACCGCGCAGTCCTTCGTGTCCATTTCCTACCCAGTCACGTGTAGTTGTATGTGGAATTAGAGGCTATAAGATTGAACCCAAAAAGATTGGAGTAGGCCTTCAGCCTTATCATTCCATGGACCGTCGAGTTTATTATAATGACACCGAACTTGGCTGCGGCTATAGACATGTTCCCGTTAAGAACTGAGACAGATTTGTTGTTGACAGACACAGAAAAGCTAGTTATGCTTATTGCGTTTGCGTTGAACAGTACCAGATCTGTGGTACCGGGCGTGCCAGCAGACGCACCGACTATGTTAGGACCAAGACCGACAGGTAGGTTGAAATTTGGGAGACCGAGTATAGGGGTTGCGTGAAATATCAGTGCGCTGCCTATGAATATCAGAGCTATTATGATTATACCTTCGAAAAGAGGCTTGATTATGCGGACCAGTGTTATTACGCCGATGACTATTATTATTACACCGAGAATGAGCTCGAGGTTTACCATAATAGATTATGTTCTCCTTAGAATAAAAACTTTAAAATAAAAAAATAAAATAAAAAAATAAAAGCGCCTCAGAAATCGTGCGCCCTGAGAGTCTTCCTGCCGTCTGCCTTGGCTCTGGATACCGCCTTGGCTATGACTTCCTTTACGTACTTGTCAAGACCCTCTACGGTGTCGTCAGGGCATCTCATGTCCTTGCCGACTTTCTTTACTTCCTGCTTGACGATGCTTTTTCTTACAAAATCTACCATGTTATCACCTCACATGTTCTTATGTATATTCTATGTAGCAAGTATTTAAAAACATAGGTTTCAGGGCTCAGGGAGGCTGTTTTGGAGACTTTTAATAAGAACCTGCATATTATGATAGTATGATTGATGATTACGAGGTAAGGAAAGCCGTCCTTGCGAATGCGCTCTCGCACGGAGGGAAGGCTGCCGCTGGATCCGTTATATCCGCCCTAATAGGCGGCAACAAAGGGCTCCTCGGGGAAGCGAAGGAACTGAAGCTGTCTGTCGACAGAATCGTGTCCGAAATCAATTCGAAACCGGCTGACGAGCTTGAGCGGATGGCCGACGAATACAATGTGACTGCGGCAAAGAAAGAGAAAAAAGAAATCGGCGGACTCAGGCCGCTTCCTGGCACGGAAAATGGCGTAGTAGTAAGGTTCCCTCCAGAACCGTCCGGTTTCATGCACCTCGGGCACGCCATAGCAGCACTGATAAACTACATGTACAAGGAGAAATACGAAGGGAAGATGTGGCTCAGGTTTGAAGACACCAACCCGAACAGGGTCCGACAGGAATTCGTAGATAGTTTCAAGAACGGACTGTCGTGGCTGGGTATAAAATGGGATTACGAAAAATTCGTGACGGAGGACATGCAGAGAATATACGAATACGGGGAGAAGATGATAGAATCCGGGAAGGCGTACGTGTGCACGTGCGGCAAAGACGAAACAAAAAAGAACAGGTTTGAAGGCACCGAATGTAAGTGCCGTGCCAGGAGTACGGAAGAGAACAGAGAGCTGTGGGACAGGGCAAAAACGGGTGCTATAGGCCCCGAGGAAGCCGTCGTAAGGATGAAGTTCGACATGAAGAGCAAGGACGCGTCGCTAAGGGATCCTACGGTGTTCAGGATAATCAAGACGGAATACAAGAATTATAGTCTGTGGCCTCTGTACGATTTCGCCAGCGCGATAGAGGACGACATGTGTGGGGTAACCCACATAATAAGGAGCAACGAGTTCAGGAACAGCCTTCTGAAGGAGCTAAGAACTGCGATGGGTCTGAGGGAACCTGTGCTTGTAGAGTTCTCAAGGTACAATTTTGAGGGCACCCCCTTTTCCAAGAGAACCATAAGGGCTATGATAGAAAAGGGGGATATAGGAGGGTGGGATGACATAAGGCTGCCGACGATATCCGCCATAATCAGGAGGGGAATAAAGCCGCAGGCATTTAGGGAGTTCATACTCAGATCTGGATATTCGGAATCAAAGCACGAATACACATGGGATACACTGTTCACGCTGAACAGGAGGCTTATAGACCCCGTATCCAGAAGACTTTTCTTCGTACCTGAACCTGTGAGATTAGTTGTTGACAACGCCCCCACAAAGAGAGTGGTGATAAAGAACCATCCGTCGGAAGACCTGGGGGGGAGGAAGGTGGATACCGGGAACGTTTTCTTCATACCGAGGAAGGATTTGGACAACACTGCTGCTAACAACGTGCTGAGGCTAAAGGACCTGTTTGACGTCAGGATGGACTTCATAGGTAACGGCGAGGCGCACGCCAGCTTCTACGGCGACGAAATGAAAGGCGGCGAAAAGATAGTACAGTGGGTTACAGACGACAATGTAAAGACTAAAGTGGAAGTGGTCGGGAACCTGCTGAACAAAGACGAAACCTTCAACAAAGACAGTCTTACTGTAGTGGAAGGTCTAGCGGAGAGCGCAGTCAGGAGCGTAGAAGAGGGGGAAACCGTGCAGTTCGAGAGGTTTGGATTCTGTATACTCGATGACAAAAAAGAGGAAAAGTTCGTATTCGTGAGCAAGTAGGCCAAAAAGAAAGAATCCGCTCGGCTGGATTTGAACCTGCAGTCTCCCCGTACTTGCTGTGTTACCCTTCATCGCACTAATCATTAGCGCTTAGCTACATCTACAGCGGGGCGCGTTGCCGTTGCGCCACGAGCGGATAATATGGATAGCCCTATCTAGTATTTATTTTTATACTATTTCGGGATAATAGCCTAAGCCGCTACGCTCTCCTTTACGATTCCGTCTATCTCCTGTCTCATCTTCTCGCCTATTTTTCCCAGAGTAGCGCCGAGGTTACCCTCAAGCTTCTTGTAATCGTCCTCGCACATATAACCGTGATATATCTCCATCCTCTGTCCGAACCTAAGCCCCACGTCGACCGAGAAAGATTTAGTATCTGCTTCGCACAGGTCCTTTCCGCACACAGGACACGTCTTGGTCGCTATTTTCTGCTTGCACGCATCACAAATCGTTACAGTTACCTTTGCCATATAAACACCTGCGACACCTTCTTTGCCGTGGCAAAACGCGTGTCAAACGCTCTTTAAGCTAATAATTAATGCACATCTGCATTAATATAAATTGCGATTACCGGTCGTACTATTTTTCCGCGGAAATAAACTATATAACCATCCGTCACATCATATTTTTAATCTATGCCCACAGTTTTCCCGTTAAACGTAAGGATAAGCCAGATAGAGGGAGTTATATCGCTTGTTAGGGACAACGACAACAGTATATCTATGCAGAAACTGTCCGACGAGGCAATGCAGGAAGCCGACGACATGTTCAATATCATAAGCGCGTGCAGGATGCTGAAAATCCTTAAGACCAAAAAAGGTAAGATAGAAATCAGTGCAAAGATAAGCGGGCTGGGCGACAAAGATATTGTGGACTACACAACGCAGCAGATAAAGAAGCTGCAGCCATTCAAGTTTATCATAAAGACCCTCAAGTCGCGCGGCATGTCGACCCCCGAACTGTTCGAGCTACTAACGAAGAAGGGGTACATAAGCTACAGAGACAACATGATGGGGTTAAACAGCTTCAAAAAGGACCTTCTCAACACAGGGATAAGGCTCCACGTTCTGTCGTACGACCACTACAACGACCTATGGAACCTGACCCATAGCGATTAGGAAGCGAACAGATTGTACAGTTCCTCGACTTCTTTTCTGAAACGGGGGTCGCCCTTATCCCTGGGCCTTTTGAGCTTGACAGATATAATCTTCTTCACCGTCGTCGGCTTCGACGATAGCACTACGATTTTGTCCGACATTTCAACGGCCTCCTCTATGTTGTGGGAGACCATGACGACTGATTTCGGCAGTACCTTCTTGTCTTTCAGCACCGAGAGCACGGTGTGCCTCAGACTGCTTGCGGTAAGTTCATCTAGTGAACTGAACGGCTCGTCCATCAGAAGGAGTTCTGGATTGGATATCAGCGCCCTCGCGACCCCGACTCTCTGCCTCATGCCACCGCTGAGGACGTTTGGATACGCGCTCTCGAAACCGGACAAATCAAGCCTCTGCATTATCTTGTTGGCGAGCTCGTCTTTCTTGTCTTCTGACATATCATCCGTTTCCAGCCCTAGTTTGACGTTCTCGATGTTCGACAGCCACGGCAGCAGAGCGAAATCCTGGAAAACGAACGATATCCTGCCGTCAGATTCCCTTATCCTCCTGTTCTCGAGCAGCACGGTGCCGCTGTTAGCCGGAAGGAGGCCCGCTATTATGCGCAGGAGCGTGCTCTTACCGCACCCAGAGGGACCTACTATCGATATGAACTCGAACTCGTTACCTGTGAAGGAGATGTCGTCTATAACCTCCACACCGCTTCCCTTATAGGAGAAATTTATGTCCCTGATCTCTAAAAACACCATATCAAGAATATATAACCTCCATTTTCTTATATAGCCTCCTCCAGACGAAGTAGTTTATTGCAAGGATCATCACCACCATATTCAGCAGGAGTATCCCCATAAGGAATAGGTTGTTTCCGGAGAGCGAAAGGTTGAGGGCTTTCCCTATGCCTGTACCGACGGAGGTAAGAACTGTCCCGCTCGTGCCAGCGGAAAAATATTCCGCTACTATGCTGGCGTTCCATTCTGCAGCTATGCCGGTTATCGCGCCTGTTATCAGTCCGGGAAATATCGCCTTGAGGTATACTTTCTTCCACGCGCTTTTTCCTCTCAGGCCGAAGATTCTCTTTACTTCGTCTACGTTGGTCGGCAGGTATTTCGCCGTAGCCATTATGCTGAATATCACGTACCATATCCCGCTAAGGACGTATATCAGAAACGCAAGCATCTCCGCGTTGTCGCCGACCAGCTGGGCTATCAGCGGTAGAAGTATCGTTGCGGGTATCGAAGCGAGTATCTGGAAAGACAACATGTATGCCCTGCGTCTTTTGGCCATGAACAGTACGTACACACTCAGGGGTATTGCTATCGCCAGTACAACCGCAAAAGCTCCCCATATCCTCAGGAACGACGCGGCGAGCGAGAACAAGGCGTAGATTTCGTATGACGGCAGCTTGTACACCTGCGCGACCGGTATATTTGTGTACAATATATATGCTATGTATGCGACCACGGCGGCTAGGACGGCGTATCCGGCGTACGAAACGGTCCTGGATTGCCCCCTGTTCTCGTGCTCCCTAAGCTTGAACCTGCTGAATGCACTGCCGGCGCCGGACAGCAGGGACCCTATCCTGGTACCAAATCTTAGCCTACTCTCCCTCTTGTAGCTATTAAGGTAGAATCTATTGGCGAACTTATCGAAGCTGTCGAAAAACAATAGCCTAGTCGCCACAACGAATATCACGAATATTAGAATCCCGTAAAAATAGGCGTAAAGGTTACCGCTCGCCATTGCGTTGGTCAGGGCGACTCCTATCCCGTGCTTTACGGCGTAGCCCTTGGTCCCAACCGAAAATATCTCACTCGTCACCAGATAAAAGAGCCCCACCGCCCACGACAAGCTCATCTGCTCTGAGATTCGGGGCAGGGCAGCTGGTATATATATCTTCGTGAGCCTCCTGTAGAAGTTCATTCTGTATATCCGTGCCACTTCGGTATATTCTACCGGCATGGAATTTAGCGCCTGGTAGACGCCGAATATCATGTTCCAGACCATGCTCGTGATTATCAGGAACACGACGGCGGCGTTTATCCCTATGTAGCCGGGAAGGAAGAAGACGAACACGTACATTGCGAACGGGAAGAACGCGAGTATAGGAAGAGTCTGCAGTACATCAACTATCGGTATTATTATCCTACCGAACTTCGGCATCCGCGCGGCGGAGATTCCTATTACTATGCTTATCACAAGCGAAATGCCGAGGGCTATAAACATTCTCAGCCAGGAATACGAGGTGTCTACAATTATACCCAATATGTTCGCATACACCATTAGAAAACTAGGCAAAAATTAGATTTAACATTGTCTGTGCGCGGGTTTATGCAAAAGTTCAGGAAGCGTTGTCCAGAAGCGGACTGTTGACAAGGGTTTCCGACCTAGGGTTTACTATCTGCAAGTCGCCGGTTCCAGACTGTATTCCGAAATAGGCGTAACTACCGCCGTAGAGCCCCATGAACACGTTGTTCTTCTGGTCAGTGAGCGGAAAAGTGCTCCCGCTGCACGATACCGGCTGACATATTATGCTCCCATTGTGGAGAAAACCGACAGAGGCGTAATTTACAAGAGAGAGACACTGGGTGCCGAGGGCATCGAGGGCGGCGCCCAATATCCTGTTCCTGTCCGCCGTGATGTTGACTTGGTAATTGTATTTGAGGTTTGCGGTGGCCGGCGAGGGGGTGACCATTATGCTTATATTAGTTATGTTTCCGCTACAAGGGGATGTTATGGTCTCGCTATCGTAGTGCAGCCTGTCTGTGAGTTGCCTTACGCAGTTTGCGTTGCCGTTGAAGACTATGTTTATGTTGGAGGACACGTTTACATACTGGGCCAGGCTCAGGCTGTAAGAGGACGAATTGACGGCATGCTGGGGACGCAGTATGATTGTAAAGGAAGGGTTCGTGGAATTAGCCGATACGGCGTCCACTCCTAGTTGGTTGAGTGTTGAGAACCTAGAAAGACTGGCCGAAACGCTCGAAGTGCCGAAGCTTCCGAAAGTGGAATTCCAGTAGAAATAGATGATTGGGTATGATCCCGATGAATTGAAGTAGTACTGGCTACCGGCCAGCACTCTTAATCCAGGAACGATGCCATTGAAGGTTGTCACGTTCGCGTAACAAAGGTCGTACGAGTTCACGAGGTCCGTGGCGTAATACGAATTGTAAAATATATTTTGGTTCTTGAGTAGGAGGGAATTGCAAGCGCTACTGTCGTATATCTGGAACACGAATGCACTGGGATTAGAGAAGCTTATGCCGGTCTTGCCTTGTGCAGAGCTGCAAGCCGAGCTAACTTCCCCCGCGACAAGATTATAATAGTATTGCGATCCTTTGGCGGCCAGGAACGGCGAGAGATAGATGTAGGCGAAATAGCCGATTATACCTATCATAACAACCATCAGTATCGCCTCGTATTCTAGTTCCATATCATTTCAGGTAAAACTGGCATACCAACGAATTTCCTCCGCCGTACTGGCATATCTGGGTGGTTATTGTGCCGGGGTCGCCGTACAGGAATGTGAATGGATTTGATCCGCAGGTGCCGCTGCTCTGGCACGTCGACGTGTCCACGCTCACGAACAGCGACGATTTTTGGCTGGTCATTGGCACGCAGCTCAGGGAGGTTATGTAGGCAGAGGGAGTTCCAGTACCGTATTGGGCCGTATCCGCGTCGAAGAAGTATACGCATGAATCGGACAGCAGCGTGGACGGGTTTGCGACGTTAACGTAATAGGACAGCGTCCCATCCGAACCAGCGAGCCCGCCGGCCGTCCCGCTGTTGGAGTTCAGCTGGCCGGCATTGGGGAACCAGTAGGGGAACGACGCGTAGCCGCTTCCGCTCGGGGACAGGTAATCCCATTCCTTCTGCGTGACGGCTATCTGGTTGACGTTTATCGAGCCTATGCATATGAAGTACTGCCCTGTTAGGTTTGACGGATTCAACGGCTCTGACAGTATCGCCGCACGCGAGAGCTGGTCTATGTACTGCATGCAGCTGCTGCTGCCGTAGAACTGTGCCATGAATGTGCCGCCCTGGAGGCTGGGTGCGACGGGCGGAACTATAACCGCGTTTCCTACGCTGACAGCACCGAGCATAGCCGAGACGTAACCAGCCACCGACTGCGATACCGACACGAGTTTCCCCGTGCCGGAGGTTATAATCAGGAACACGACGAAACCGACCGGTATCAGTATCACAAGGGAGACTATCAGAGCCAAAAAGGAAGAAACACCCTTGTTATCCATCTAATTATTAGGTATTACAGAATTTATTGCTTACTGGCTCTGGTCCACTTGAACTTTCTCTTGTCTTTCTTGGCGACCGTGTATTCCTTGCACCTTTTGCTGCAGAAGTTGTAAACCGTGCCGTCGATTTTGGCGTAGACTATGCCAGTACCCCTCTTTATTTCAGAACCACAAAAACTGCATTCCATAGCGTCACTTTATTGGCATCGCTTCCATTTCCGTTTCTTTGAGCATTAGTATGTCACCCAGGACGACGGGGCCTCTGATGTTTCTCCTCATTATCTTGTCCTTGTCGAATCCGTCGAGTACCTTGCATTTCACCTGCGTGACCTCTCCTGCCACGCCGTGCCTGCCGACTATTTCCACCACTTCGGCAGGAACCGCGTCGAATCCTCTTCCCTGCTGTGGCTGGCCTGCAACGGGTTTGTCGCGTGGTCCCCTGTTTCGCTGCTGTGGTTTCATATAGATTTGATTTTACTGATAAGATCCTCGAGTGAATGCGCTTCCTCACCGGCGTCCGTAACCGCTATAGCGGACGCGCCTATGTTCATTCCCACCGCCTTGCCTAGGTCTGTCTTGGCTTTTACCTCAATACACGGCACATTCTGGTCTTTCGCCAGAAGCGGAAGGTGCATAACTATCTCCTTTGGGGAAACGTCTGCGGCGTACACAACAAGCTTGGCTTGGGACCTCTCCAGTACTTTGGTAACCTCGTTTATGCCCTTCTTTATGGTACCACCCTTCGCCCTTATTTTTTCAAGCGTAGAATAAACCAAACTATCGATTTCCTTCACAGCATCATCCATAAATCAGCCTCCTTTCTAAATGTAATTAGAATGAACGTTTGGTATTTAAATATTTTGCTTGCGGGGGCTTTGCTCAAAAAGCAAGCAGTGGGTACGTTTTTATCGATTGGTGGAATTATCGCCTGGGATAAATTTATAAGTTTCGCCAATTTAAATTTAATATGATAAACATAGGGCTGTATTACGCCGTGAAAGAAGGGCACGAGGAAGAATTCGAGAAAATATTTTCGGATGTAGTGGGGTTTCTGAAAGAAAATGCGAAAGGGTTTCAAAGAGCTGACGTGTACAGAAAGGTCGGCAAAGGCAGTCCCACGACAGAGTACATGATTTACAGTGAATGGGAAAATCTGGCTTCTTTTAGGGCGTTCATTTCGAGCAAGGAATTCAGAGACACAACTTCGTACGGTAAGACGATAATAGAGGGCCGGCCGTATCACAAGGTTTTTACAGAAGTCAACGATACAACCGACGCCACTGAAGGATGAGTTTTTGGCTTAGTCGAGATTCGGGTTAGGTATTAAAACTATAAGGTAAGTGGCTTATTCATCTGCATGCTGGTTAAGAGAGGATACCGAACCCGGAAAACCGGCTTATGGCACATCAACCTAGGACTGCACCAGATGGCAGGGCTGTCACAGCACCGGCACTGGTGGGTGCTGCATTTACTGCAGAGATATTATTGCTTATGAACACAGAACCATTCACACTGATTAATAGATAGAGAGGGAGACCGTTTGTAGAAGAGACGCAGTCTTCAAATGACATTCCTGCCGAACCAGTCGCGTTGGGCGGTGGTGTTAGTTTTTCCATGGAACAGCTCTGTCCAAGATATGTTTTGTAGCCTAAGAAAGTCACGTTGCCCCCGCCATTAAACGAATTGAAATCAGAGGATTGCGGGTTGTTAATCATGTTAAACGGTACCATCGTAAACGAATTTGCTATCTTAAAGGATGATAAGAGCCTGGCAGTCGAGTTACATGTCATCGGTTTTTGGTCCTGTGCGACTATTATGCTCTCTATTGTTGTGCTTACCGGGCTCTCATTGATAAACGACTGTTTCGAACAAAAAGTAATATGTGATCCGTTGTATATATCCACGAGGTTTGTGTTCAGCAGTATGGATGCATTGAACAAGTCGTACGGATAAGGCATCGAATATGCTAATGATGCCCTGAGAGAATCCCCATATCTGGCTACCTGAAACTCCCCATTGATGCTCTTGTAGTTGAGGAACAGGTTGTTTGATGCGGAGCTATTGATAAATGAAAGATTTACAAAGAAAGCGTACGAGTTGTTAAATGAGCCTGAAGAGTTGTACAAGCTCTGCGCTGTCGTAAACAGCGAAGAAGTACTGTTTGCATCGGAAAGCGCAGTCCTCTGAGCAGAAGGACCCAGGATATTGGTAAATACAAGTGCTGCCACCGCTACGACGACCACAACGACGATTGCAAACGCTATAAACATGGATTTATGTGACATTAGAACACTAATTTCCCCAGATATTTAAACGTTATATTGTATGGGCGTTGTGCAAAAGGGCTTGCGCCCCATACCATCTAGAACTCTCTTCCCAGCAGCTCCTTCGCTTTCTCCCGCGCAAGTTCCGCAAAATCGTGCGGCAGCAATCCGAGGCTCTTCCTGAATCCGTTTACGTTCTGTGGCTCGAGATTGTGCGACAGCCATTTCTTCACCTCACCAAAGTCCCTGTAAACGTATTTTCCGTAATCTATGTCGAATCCGTAGACGGGCCTGCCTGCCCTGTCAGTGCACTGTCCCTCTATGGCGTCGTTGACATGTATTTCGTCCGTGGCCTCGCGCAGCGCTGCCTTCAAGTAAGACATGCTGCCCTTGTTGAGTATCTGTATGCCGCCGCCTTCCAGGGTCGCTGTGTACAACCCATCTTCTGTCGCGTACGAATCGAAAAGCTCTTGTGGAGGATTTCTGACCATATCCTTTATCCTGACCAACCCCTGCCCGGTATATTCGCCTATCACCAGCCTGCTGTCGGTAACCTTGTCCCTGCCGACGCGGTTGGTGGACACCAGCACGTCGCCTTCGAACTTTGACAGGATATCCTTCAGATAGTTGGTGTCCGTTCCCGGTATCGGCTCTATGAGTACGTCTCCGAAAATGACCAGGTAGCTCAGTCCCTCAACCTCTTTCTCCGCGGCTATCACAGATTCCCCCGGCCCCTTGGGTTTCCCTAGCTTCAGGTCGTTCTTCTGGTAGAGTACCTTTATCGCTGTGCATTTTCCAGCGAATTCTGGTTTCAGTGTGCCCTCTATATAGTCGTTCTGTACGCTGAATATTCCCTTTCCGCCGCCTTGTGCGAACGTCGTGGACTCGTCGTCTTTCCTGGATATTATAACGATTTCTTTTATCCCAGCGCCACAGAGATTGGCGATCTGATGGTGCAGCAACGGGTACTCCCCGTACGGCAACATTGTCTTTGGCAAGTAGTAGGTGAACGGCCTATCTCTTGTGCCGGAGCCGGCGGCCAGGATTACTGCTTTCTCCACCATAGGTTTCTCCATATATCTATGAACAATATTTGAGCGTCTTTTTATATATAGACTAGAATGAGATAATTATTTAAACTCGACCTTCGTTTAAAAGTAGTTAACCGAGGGGAACCATAAAACGTTATTATGCAGAAAGCAAGGATAAAACTGACATCGACCGATGCGAAAAAGCTGGAAACGGTGTGCACGGACATAGTCGCTATATCGAAGAAGCTCGGGACCACGCTCCTTGGCCCGATACCACTGCCGACCAAAAAGGTAAGAGTCACGACCAGACGCGCACCTAACGGGGCTGGTAGGGAGAGCTACGAAACGTGGGAACTCAGGCTGCACAAGAGGATAATAGACATGCAGGCGGATCCAAAGGCACTCCACTTGATAATGAAAACTAACGTTCCAAAAGAAGTCAATATAGAGATGGAACTGCTGGAATGAGCGCTCTCCTTTAAGGTTTATAATACTCGCATTCTCTTATATCCTATGGACAACGTAAAGGAAGCGGGACAAAAGGTCCTGGTATCCGCTACGGTGCTCGTAGTTGTGTTTCTGCTGCTGACTCTCCTCATATCGACTGACAGCAAGACCACTTTCGGCAGCGCTGTGGATACCATATCTTACGCGTTGGAGACTTTCCACTTCACGCTGAACTACGGCATATTCCTGCTGTTTCTCTCGCTGTTCATAGGTGTTTTCGCGGTTTACCTTTTTGAGTTTCTTGTTGCGGTCATAAGAAAGGAGTTTGGCGGGGTGATTTACATGGCACAAACGATAAGGTTTAGGAACCACTATGTGATATGCGGTGGCGGCAGGATAGGGGAAAGGGTCGGCAGTATGCTGAAGGAAAGAGGGGAGAAAGTCCTCATAATAGAGGGAGACGAGACGAGGGCGCTGGAGCTCAAAAAACTCGGTTTCAGGGTCCTGAAGGAGAACGCCCTGGACGAAAAGAGCTACAAGATGGCCAATACCAACATGGCGAAAGGTCTATTCGCTGCGCTGGGACAGGACGTAGACAACTTTATAGTTGTACTCAACGCAAAGGAATCCAACAAAAACCTGAGAGTCATAACAAGATGCAACATGATAAAGAACATAAACAAGTTCAAGGAGCTTGGCGCGGACGAGGTGGTGCTGCCTGAGATTGTAGGCGCCGACAGGATGGTATACTTGGCAGAGAAAGGCAGAAAGAGATGAGGCGCTACTTCCGCAGGTTCTCTTTCCTTGTCGAAGATTACCCGATAGAACTGTTCGTTTTCGAGAGCCTCGCGATAGTCTTGGTAATGCCCAGCCTGAGGCTGCTCGTCCTGCTCGTGGTCGGGTTCGCCTTCACCATAGCGGTGTCGGAATCCGTAAAGCTGATAAGCAAGGAAAGAAGACCCAAGACAGCCCTGGAACGGAAATTCTACAGGAACACGTTCAGACTGAACAGGAGGAGCTTTCCTTCGGCGCACTCGGCCGGTGCGATGTTCTTCCCCTTCCTCTTCGTTGGGGATTATTATGTTTTTGTGCCCCTTTTCGTTTTCGCCGTGGTTGTGATGTACAGCAGGCTCTACATAAAATCCCACTACCCGCGTGACGTAGTCGTGGGGGCGGTCATAGGCGCTGTAATAGGGTACGCGGTAACAGCCCTGCTGTAAAAGATATATTTGGATAAAAATTAAATAAGAGATAGAAGGTCTTATGAAAAAAGAATTCGAAGACGACATTTCCTCCTTCGTAAGCAAGAAGCTCGGGGAAGAGATAAAGAAGGTCCTGTCCACCAACAAAGGCGCGATAGTGATAGATTTCAACGATATAGATAGTTATTCGCCGGAGATAGGGGACTACATACTCAGGGAGCCGGAAGAAGCCCTGGCGGACATAAAGTTCTTCGTCGGCGAAGCTACCTCCCCCTACAAGCAGTTCGATATAGAGGTCAGGATAAAGAACCTCCCAAAGACAGCACAGCTGCTGATAAGGGAGATAAGGAGCAAACACATAAGTAAGATAGTACAGATAACCGGCCTGATAAAACTGGCTGCGAGCGTCAGGCCGGTGGCTGACAGCCTGGATTTCGAATGCGGAGCCTGCGGGCACGTAATAAGAGTCGAGCAGAAGGAGAGGAACCAAAAACAGCCGAGCATATGCCCTAACTGCGGTAGGAAAGGGAAGTTCAAGATAGTCTCCAAGAAGCTGATAGACACCCAGAGGATACTGCTGGAGGAGGCCCCAGAAGACCTAGAAGGTGGCGCGCAGCCGGAGCACATAGACGTCATACTGAAGAAGGACCTTGTGGACCCTAAGTTCGAACGCAACATAATACCCGGTAACAAGGTGGTCGTGACAGGGGTAGTCAGCGAGCACCCAGTGATTTATCCTAGCGGCAAGAAATCGAACACGTCAGAGATATTCATAGCCGCGTCCTACCTCGAAGCCGTTGAGCAGGGCTACGAGGACATAACTGTCACAAAAGAGGAGGAGATAATGATAAGGGAGCTGTCGAAGGACAAGCTGATATACACAAAATTCAGGAATTCCATAGCTCCGAACATATACGGGCACGATAACATAAAGGACGCTATCGTCCTCCAGATGTTCGGAGGGGTAAGGAAGACGTCAGAGAGCGGGGCGAGCACGATAAGGGGTGACGTCCACCTGCTTCTTGTCGGGGACCCTGGGACTGCGAAGAGCACGCTTCTGAAATACGTCGCCAACGTGGCGCCGAAAGCACGCTACGTCGTTGGGATGGGTTCCAGCGCGGCGGGCCTTACGGCTACGATAATAAAGGACGAGGCTACGAGGAGTTACATCCTGGAAGCAGGTGCGCTTCCGCTCACACACAAGGGAATACTTATGATAGACGAGATAGACAAGATGAACAAGGACGATAGGGTGGCCATGCACGAGGCTCTGGAACAGCAGACCATCAGCATCTCGAAGGCGAACATACACGCCACGCTGTCAGCGCAGACGAGCGTCCTGGCCGCTGCGAACCCAAAACTGGGGAGGTTCAACCCGTTCGACGTGATATCGAACCAGATAGAGCTCCCGCCGACGCTGATAAACCGTTTCGACTTGATATTCATACTCAGGGACAGACCAAACAAAGAGACCGACAAGCTGGTGGCACAGAGGATACTCGAAGCGAACAAGGATATAGACAAGAATAAATCCGAGATATCGATACCTATAATGAAGAAGTATATAGCGTTCGCGAAGCAGCACATAAGGCCGATAATAACGAACGAAGCCATGAAGATTATAGAGGAATTTTACCTAAAACTCAGGGCGCAGTACCTGACAGAAGGGGAGGAAGTCCGGCCTATACCAATATCGGCGCGCCAGCTCGAGGCAGTGGTCAGGCTTACGGAAGCCAGCGCAAAGGTCAGGCTGTCCGAAGCCGCGGGTATAGAGGATGCAAAGCGCTCGATAGACTTGATGATGTCGTACCTGAGCGAAGTAGGCATAGACAAGAGCACGGGCGAGATGGACATAGACAGGGTAATCACGGGCATACCGTCGTCGCAGAGGGGCGCGATACTGTCGGTAAAATCGATAATAAAGAGCGAGATAGAGATACTGCCGCCAGGCACTGCGCTTCCCATATCTAGGGTATACGAGGTCGCGGACAAGGCAGGGATATCGAAGGACAGGGTGGACGAAGCGATATCTGTGCTGAAGAAGGAGGGGGAGCTGTTTGAGCCGAAATACGGTTACCTGAAGCTGCTCTGATACATGGATTACACATTCTATATGCTGCCACTGTCGGTTTTCAAGGACGCAGTCTACGGTTCTGACGATGAAGGCAGTTTCGTGGAGCTGTTCGGGAGGAAGATGAGGAGGTTCCACATAGTGGGTTCCATAGCCGCGATGGAGATGAACAGCGAGAGCGGCAGCGGATACATCATAGTAGACGACACGTTCTCGAGCGTGCTCGTGCATTTCCAAAGCAGCATGTTTCGGACGGTGGAGAACCTGCAGAAGGGCGACTTAGTGGAGGTACTTGGAGACGTGGACACGTACAACGAGTCCATAACCCTGTCCATGCAGAACATAAGGGGAATAGACCTGAGCAGGTACTCTTTCAACAAACTGGAAAGCATAAAAAACCTGCAGGCAATCAGTAAATAATGGGATACGAAGAACTCATGAAGAAGATAACGAGCGTCCGCAAGAGCGGCAACGGCGACAGGTTCGAGCCACCGGAAGTTGACATAGGTCAGCAGGGGCAGAAGACGGTCATAAACGCGGAGAAGCTCCTGAAATACATAAACAGACCCACGGTGCACTTATCCAAGTTCCTGATGCACGAGCTGACGGCCCCTGGGCAGGTGGATTCCAACGGGCGCATAGTGGCAGGGGGCAAGTTTTCGAGAAAGCTAGTCCAGGACAAGATTAATCTCTACATAAAGACCTACGTGATATGCCGGCAGTGTGGTTCGCCGGACACGAAAATGGAAAAACAGGACAAGAACGACGTAATAAAATGCCTGGGGTGTGGGGCGGAATACCCTGTAGGGAGAGTGAAGTGAGTGGAAAAGTTCACGATGAAGGTACACGACGCCGGCGACGATAGGAGGATAGTGGCCGTTAGCGACTCCTCGCTTGTCGGCAGAGTCATAAACGACGAGAACCTTGACATCGAGATTACAGTATCAAAGGAATTCTACGGCGAAGAGCAGTTTGGCGGCGAGGAGGTCATAAGGGCCATAAAGGACGCAGACAACGTAAACCTGATGGGGAACGAGATAGTGGAACTGGCTATAAAGGAGGAACTGCTCGAGGAATCGTCGGTCGTAAGCATAGGGGGGATAAAGCACGCCCAGCTGTATAAGTTATAAAAGGAGTAACTGTAATCCTATACACATATGACTGAAAGACCTTATTTTCGATATCCAAAAAAAGGGGAGATGGTAGGGTACGTAACCCAGCTCCTCGGTTTCGGCAGGATGTATGTGAAATGCAGCGACGGTAAGATAAGGCTGTCCCAGGTCAAGGGAAGCCTGAGCAGATACCTCTGGATAAGCGAAGGGGACTTGGTCCTCATCAGGCCTTGGGAAGTTGAGCACGACAAGAAGGCGGACGTTATGTACAAGTACGACAAGAACTCCTGGCCAGACCTAAAGGACAAGGGATACATAAACGACAGCATCTTCAACGCCTGATCAGCTGTAGGTCCTGGATTCTACGTATCCGAGCAAATTCTGGGTGTAGGTGGTACTGTAAACCAGCCCGGTCCTAGCCTCGTAAACAACCGATATGTGGTAGGATGCGCTCTCGTTGCCAGGCACGCACGCACCATCCGGCGAGTAAAATTCCAGAAGCTCCCTGCCTCCAGACAGGGCTGAAGAATTTGCGACTGTAGTGGTGTAGTTGCCTGCGCCAAATGCGAGCGACACCACCGCAACGCCTGGAGAGAGCGTCGCGTATATGTAAGTGCCGGAGAGGCTGCACGATACTGAATCAATCGACACGGCAGGCGTGCCGGCGTACAAAAGCCCTGAGAACGCCAGGGCTGCGAATATCGCGATCCCGGCTATCAGCAAGAATATTATGAACAGCAGCGCTGGACCAGATACCCTCTCGAAAGACCGCAGCATATTTTATAAGAATACCGTGTCAGATTAATACTTGAAGGCAGAGGAACGCCTCAGACATTTTCCGCTATCTGTTTGAGCTCGCCTTCCAGGCTGGTTATGGCTTCTGAGAGTATGTCCTTTGCATCCAGCTGCCCCCAGCTCTCCAGGTCGAACACTACCTTGTTGCTGTCGGATGATATCTTTATCGTGTCCTGTCCCGCGTAATCCTGGCAGGCCATGCAGAGTATGCAGTCCTGCAGCTTGCCCTTCCTCACAGCGAGTGTGTCGCCTTCACCGCTCAGTATGTCTACCGGGCAGAGCGAGGCTATTTTCGCGGCGCCCTTCACCTTCGGTGTCTTTACGTCTATCACGGGATAGAAGTGGTAGAAGACATGTCCGGGCGAGAACTTAGCGTGTTCTGTCCCGTCTCCAAGCACTGCCTTCGCCTCTAGGTCTACCGATTCCCCGTTCTTCAGGTTTATGATAAGCATGTCGCCCAGCACGGGTTTGATATCCGGATCCGACGGAACGATGTCGGAAGCGTGCACCGCCTTGGGCCCCATCTCGTTGAGTTTGAAGGTGAATTCCTTGTGGGCGGAAGGCAACGGTACTGGCGTCTTTATCGGTATAAGCCCCAGCCTCGCGGCCAGCACCTCGTCGTACATGGAACTGTAATTCTTGAATATGTTAACATCCTCTATCGCCAGCGTCTTCACGCTGTTTAGTATGGACCTGCGTATCGCGTTGACCAGTGAGAGTTTGAAATCCTGGAGCAGCAGCACGGCTCTATTTTTCTCCGACTTAAGTATAGACGCTTCCATCGTTCACATCCTCCTTCCCTTTCTTCCGCCCTTTCGCTTGCAGCCGTCGTGCGGTATCGGCGTGACGTTCTCTATGGATAGGATGCGCAAGCCGGAACGCTCCAGCGCCTTAACGGCGGATCTTGCACCGGGTCCCGTGGTCTTTGAGCCTATTCCCCCTATCGCCCTTATCTTAACGTAAACCGCGTTTATTCCTTTAGCTATCGCGTCCTCTCCCACCTTCTTCGCCGCGTCCATGGCAGCCCTCGGAGAGGATCCAAGCCTGTCCGCCTTTACCTGCGCCCCCCCAGTCTTTATGGAGAAAGTGTGCGCGTTGCTGACGTCCGTGAGGTGCACTATCGTATTGTTCATCGTGGCGTATATGTGCGCTATTCCAACGTGGTCTTTTTCCATCACTGCTCACCTTTTTTCGCCCTTATCGGATGCGATTCAGAGGACACTGGGGATCTTACGGAGAAGGCTATCTTCTCATTATCATCCCTCTTGACCATGTAACTGGGTGTATCAACAACCTTGTCGCCTACCACTATGTGCCTGTGTACTATTAGCTGCCTGGCTTCCCTTATGCTCCTTGCCATTCCTTTCTTGAAAACGAAAGTCTGAAGCCTCCTGTCCAGCAGGTTCTGCAGTGTGAGGTCAAGCACGTCGTCGACGCTAGCGTCCTCCTTTACCAGCCCCTGCGAATTAAGCGAAGATATGAAAGCTCTCTCCTCCTCCTGTCCGAGGTTCAGCGCCTTCAGACCCACCAAGTCCCTGGCACGCATCCTTATCCCCCTCAGCTTCGACTCAACCTTCCAAAGTTCCCTCTTGTTCTTGAATCCGTAAACCTTTCTGAATTCCTTGTCCCTGTCTATCCTAGCCTTGTCCCAGACCTTGAGCGGCGGCTTGTACTTCTTCGACGGTCTCTTGCTCGTTCCCATGTCACTTCTTCTCCACCGCGGCTCCTGCTTTCTGCTGCTGGACCTTTGCTCTCGAAACGCCTATGGTGCCACCTACCCTGCCCCTGAAGTTGGCCCCTCTGGATCTTACTCTCTGCCCCCTCATCTTGTAGTTGAACGAATGCCTGTATCCCCTGTACGACCTGCTGCTCTTTATGGACTGTATGTTCATCGTGATTTTGGATTTGAGGTCGTTGGATAGGAGGTGATAATCTAGTCCTGTCGTCTGGTCTTTCCTCCAGTTGTACAGCCACGCGGGTATCTTGAACTTGTGCGGGTCCTTTATCAGCTCCTTCAGCTCCGATATGGATTTCTCGTCGAGGTCCTGAAGTTTCTTGGAATCCTCTATCTTCAGCGTCTTCATGATTGCGTTTGAGAACGAGAAGCTTATGCCGGTTATTGACCTTAGGGCGTCCTTGACTTTGTTGCTTCCGTCGAGGTCTGTGTCTGCTATCCTTATTATGCGCCTCTCCTTGCCGTCGTGCGGCCTCTGGGCCTGCGGCGCACTCTTTACTTCTCTCTTACCTTGCTGCATATAACCAATTAATAAACTCAATTAAGTATTTAAAACTTAATTATAAGGTGATAGCGTCAACTTACTTTTCCCCTTTTACGGAGTACTGGTAAGACGCACCAGCGATTATCTTCCGTGTTCGAAATGGGAACGGGATTTGCCACTGGCCCATGGACGCTATCAGCTTTATTTAACAAGTCAGGCTTTAAAAACTTAACTTTCACGCCAGTAGTTCGACAAGTGAACTTGTAAAGGTATCTGTTAGTGATCTTTTGACTCCAGAATCTCGTAAAACAACGATGTAATCTACGTAATAGGACCAAATTTATGGCGATGCTACAGATTTCAAGCCAAAATTTATAAAAAGTAGTCAGATTAGCCAAGTTATGAGTAAGCAAAAATACAAAAACTTTCAAAAGGTTGGCTATCCGCTTTCAACCGTGTAAAGCTTTCCTAAGAAAGAGAATAATGTTATCGCCTTCCTTTTCAATTCTCCCAAACCTGCACGGATCATCTCAATCTTAAGCAGGCTTTTTCGTGCCAGGTACAACCTCCCTGATGATTATCGAAATAAACACAAGGGAGGTAATTATGGCGGAAACCTTACTATATTGCATCTGCAGTCTCGGGCAGACTAAATATGCATATTAAACTGTAAAAAGAAAAATCAACTAGCGGTAACCTGTGTCTCTGCATGAGCACCCATTTTACCAAATAAGTTTACTGTATAAACAGCACCGGAAACCAGTGCTGCGAAGGGGGGCTGTATCATCTGTGCTGTTGCTGCTACATTGGGTGGAAGCTGCGGTGCTGGACCCAAAGTCAGTAAGCCGCTTAAAGTAAGGGTTACCGTTCCTCCAGCAGCAAGAACGTAACCTTGTGGTATTGCGCTGACTGGTATATTAACGGATAGGTTCGATGCGCCACCGGCTATGGCATTTGTGGCAACGCTATTGGCT
>JAKAPM010000020.1 GCA_021807085.1 Nanobdellota archaeon | reverse complement strand
GGCAACCTTCCTCGTATCATTCTCCTGTATCTCCGGCAGCCACATCTTTTTGGTATCAAAAACCAGGTCCAATTTAGGTTTCTGCGAGTCAATGGCGCGCTGCAACGCCTCTTTCTTACGGGGGTTTCCAGTAAGTAGTGTTATGATCTTAGTATAATAAGTAGGTATCGATTTCGGCATTGTACTGCATTGATATTCTGTTGGATCCTCCACACCGACTTCCATAAACGCCCTTCTTCTATCCAAGCCTCGCCAACATTTTTTCCGAAAACCCGATAACCAAAATTATCAATTTTGGTGTACATGTAATATTATAGAGACATTCCACTTAAAAACGTATCTTTTAAATAAAAGTATGTCCTGTAATCAGTATTATAACCCATCTTATGATGTAATCCCGATGGTGTCTAAAGGACGCCTCTCCTCAGTCTTACACCCAACCCAGGCGATATACCTACACTGTTGATTCCGTTGTGGGTTTTTACACCTCTGTCTGCGACTTCATTCTTGTGGCTTAGGTGGGAATCCAGGTCCACGAAATCAGCGTCGCAACCCGCGAGTGCAAAATGCATTCCAGCAGTTACGCCTATTCGAGTCTCGTCCATGCATCCAGCCATGGTTTTTATTCCGCTGTCTTTTGCAAATTCTGCCATATCCATCGCCTTCGCTATTCCGCCTGTTTTCATCAGCTTTATGTTTATCATATCAGTCGCCCCCATCTTTGATATCTTGAGTAAGTCATCCATATCTTTCAACGATTCGTCGGCCATTATCGGCACATCGCTCGTGTCCCTAACCTTTTTTAAACTCTCCAAATCTCTCGCTCTTACCGGCTGCTCGACAAAGTCTATCCCTACATCCTTTACCCTATTTATGAATGATATCGCCTCTTTCACACTGTAGCCTTGGTTTGCGTCTACGATTATCCTTATACGGTTACCCACTGCTTTCCTGACCGCTTCTACAGTTCCTGCGTCCCTCTCCCATTTCAGGCCAGTCTTGATTTTCAGTATTTTGAATCCCTGTCTTTTGTACGCCAGCGCTCTCTTCACCGTGCTCTCTATGTCCGCTAGTCCTAGCGTTATCGACGTTATTCTGCTTGTGTTCTTCCCACCAAGAAGCGAGCTTACGCTTCTCCCAGTGCTTTTTCCCGCTATATCATACAGTGCCATGTCGACAGCGGCTTTCGCGGTGTTGTTACCCTTAAGAACCGCATCAAGCGCCCCCATAACACCCCGTACTTCGGATGCATCCTTGCCTATCAACGCCGGTTTCAGCTTGTTGAGTGCATCAGTCACGGTGCGGACAGTTTCACCAGTGACAACATTGTCCGGTGAAGCTTCTCCTACACCCTCAAAGTTTTCAGTTTTTATCCTCACTACCACCGCGTCGCAGTGCGAATAACTCTCGTTTGCTATCGTGAATGTCTCCTTCAAGTATATCCTCACCCGTTTGTATGATATGTCCTTTACGAGTGTACTCCCAAAACTTTCCATTTTTCCAGCAACATAATATCTAACTATCTGGCGATAAAAGAGTTAACTGCACGCAGAAACCTATATGTTTAAATAATTTGTCTCGTTCTACTACGTACGTCGTTCATGGTATACCTGTGCCTCTGCTGATGCAAATCGCGTATAACTATACTATATATAATAAGTAAGTTTGTTCTTGTGTTTGTGCTTTTCTTCTTCATGAGATAAGTGTTGGGTAAACGTGCTGTGTCCGACGCTGACGCAGCGGTTGGTCCGTTCTAGTAACTTATTTATTCTATAAACTTTTACAAGACTTATGGCAAGGATAGTCAGACATGATGCAAAGAGACCTTTTGTTGTAAAACTAAGAGATATTCCCGGCGTGGACAAGCTTACGAGCGATGAGAAGATCCTGAACTTACAGTTGCACGTGTGTGCTTGCGGATTGTCCAACCACAAGCCTTTCTGCGATGGTTCTCATGCAAGAACGCTCGAGGAAAAAGACGGTGAAATATACACCTACGACTCCAAGACCGCAAAGCTTGAGCTTCCCCACGAATACCAACACAAAGACGAGTAGGTTTCCAGTACTATCCCAACAGTCCTCAAAAATTATAAACTCTTACCGAGTATTTTCTGTTATGCGCGCTCTGGTTTTTGAGAAAGCAGGGACAATAAGAACGGAACCGCTCAGGTTGGAAAATGTGGATACTGGCGGCAAAAACACAAGAACATAGGTTTATAAATAGGAGCTTTCATACTTATTGTATTAGAGCATGAAATCGGATTTCTAAACGGATTAACACTTTTTTTCTGTTTGATTCGCATTTCTAGGCTCTTAAGGAGGAATATGGCAAGATTCGAGCGAAGAATGTACAAAGCTGTTTGCTCCGATTGCGGCAAGGAGACGGAAGTTCCGTTCCAGCCACAAGAGGGTAGACCTGTGTACTGCAGAGAATGCTACGCGAAAAGAAAGGGAATGCAGTAAAATCCCTTGTTTTTCATGATTGCAGTAAAACGTTAAAATTTTTATTTTTTTGAAATTTTTATAGGTGGGATTGAGTGCCTTGCAAGGTTCCGTTCATGACCTATAAAACACGTATTTTTTGATTTCAATAGCGCCCCTTTCAAATGAGAGGGAAGCCGAATACTGGCAGCTGTTCGATTTGGTGGTATCCAACCTACACACAGACTGCACAAAGATAAGCAGTCTTCAGGAATTCCTCGTTCTTGTCGAAAAGCTGAGCGGGAACTAATCCAATGTCCTAAGCTGCGGGAAAGGTATCACATCCTTTATAGTCTTGGAATTCGTGCCTATCATCTGCACTCTGTCGATCCCTATCCCCACCCCGCCAGTTGGCGGCATGCCGTAACCCATAGCTTCTATAAAATCCTTGTCGAATTCCTGTGTCTCGTCGATGCCCTTCGCTTTTCTCTCCGCCTCATTGTTGAACCTTTCTATCTGCTCCTGCGGGTCGTTCAGTTCAGAGAAGGCGTTGGCTATCTCCATGCCGCATATATATAGTTCAAACCTGTATACGAAACGCTTGTCCTGTCCCGAACTCTTTGCCAAAGGCGACACTTCCACAGGAAACATCGTTATGAAAGTGGGCTGTACTATGTCATCCGCAACGTGTTTTTCGAACAGCGCGTTTACAGCTTCTCCGTACGACGATACTTTCTTGTCAGTCTTTTTGCCCATGGCTATCATCTCGTTCTCGTCCTCTATCCCAAGTTTCTCCTTTACGGCATTCTCCATCGTCTTTATAACAAATTTCGTGAAATCCAACTCTTTGCCGTCGAATTCTACTTTGTAGCTGCTATTTGCCGCGAATATTGCAGTCCTCACAAGTTCCTCCGTGATTTCCAGCATAGTACTGAGGTCTGCATACGCCTGGTAGAGTTCCAGCATTATAAACTCCGGATTGTGTCTGGTGTCTATCCCTTCGTTTCTGAAGTTCTTGCTCACGTCAAAAACCTTCTCGAAACCGCCTATCACGAGCCTCTTCAAGTAGAGCTCGGAGGCTATTTTCAGGTAGAAATCCCTGTCAAGCGAATTGTAATGGGTTACGAAAGGCTTCGCGTTGGCTCCTCCAGGTATAGGCTGCAGTATCGGCACTATCACCTCCGTGAATCCCTTCCCCTGCAGTATCTCGCGCATCTTAGCCACAATCGCGCTCGATTTTTTGATTTTTTCCTTAGATTCCGGATTCATTATAAAATCAAGATATCTCTTCCTATACCTTTTTTCCGTGTCCTCCAGGCCGAACCATCTGTGTGGCAGAGGTAGGAGCGATTTGCTTAGTATGGTCAGACTTGACGCCTGCACCGATACCTCCCCGCTCTTCGTCTTCACCGCGACCCCCTTCACGCCTATTATATCACCAACGTCGAGGTGTTCCAGCAGAGTTACGGACGCTCCGTCCATCTTGCTGTCGCTGACATATATCTGTATCGAGCCGCTGTCATCCATAAGGTCCAGGAACTTTATCTTGCCGTGGTCCCTCCTCCCCATAACTCTACCCGCCACCGTGACGTCTTTATTCTCGAAGTTTTCGAATTTTCCTTTTATGTCGATGGCGTTGCAGGTCTTGTCGAACCTACCGCCGTAAGGGTCGTATCCGTTTGATCTCAGAAATCTTAGTTTCTCCAGTCTTTCGTCATCAAATTTGTAGCTAAATGCCATAGAACTGGATATAAGCCGTCATGAGTACCAACACGCCTATCACTATGGAATAAGAGAAAATCCTCGTTCTAGTGTATCTGTCCTTTGACAACAGACCCAAGAATCCCTTCTCCATGATTCCGGCGGATATCGATACGCCTATCAGAAATGCAGAGTACGAAGCACTTATATTTCCGTGCGCTATAAGACTGCCTACTGTAAACATCGTGCCTATCATATTTGCCAGTGCGGATACCACAACATCCGCCGTCAGCAGACCCGGCGCCACTATCGCTATTATCTTTCCGACGGATATTATGACGAAGAACAGAACAGCGAACTGCAGTGTTTTGACCAATGGAAAAGGAGTCTTTGGTCTTCCTGCTGCCGTGTTGAAATTTTTTCTACCTATCATATACACTACAAACATACTAGATAGCGATACAAACAGTACTGGTATAATATCAAAAACGACCACAGCGGACTGTGTCGCTATGTAAATCACTAGAAGGACCTGCACCAATATCATCATAACGTTTGCGGAGAAGACAGAATTGTAAACAACCTGTTTTGCTATTTTCTTGACCTTGTTTCCAAGGCTGAGCAGGCCGAACGTTATCGTCGTGCCACTTATTAAGCTGCCAACTATCGAGGATAGCAGCATACTATCCT
Source organism: Nanobdellota archaeon (assembly GCA_021807085.1). GTDB lineage: Archaea > Nanobdellota > Nanobdellia > Parvarchaeales > Parvarchaeaceae > Parvarchaeum. The sequence goes on along the minus strand of JAKAPM010000020.1, from coordinate 2,139 downwards.
TTCTTATCCTGAGGACGAGGTACTGGACGAAGAAGACTATCCCTATAAGCGTGACTATGAGCCAGAACTGGAAGGGATTGAAGAAACCATATGGTCCCATATCCTGGTCTGGCAGGAAAGGCAGTATGACAAGGGCTATTATCATAAGGTTTATCGCTGCTATCAGTTCCGTACGTTTTATAGAATGTATGAAGTTCAGAAACTCTCTCTTGTAGAAGCTTATGGCGGTTATTAGAATTGTTATAACGACAGCGTATTCGTAGTAGCCGAGTCCTGCCAGCATACCGGCCGTGAACAGGATTATACTGCTGACGTACGTAGTGGCTCCGAGCGAGCGGTGCACTATACTCTTTGTGATGTAAGTCGACGACGCTATCGTCAGCATAGTCGCGATTCCAGCTATTATGATGCCGACGTTGGCGAAGATGTTGTATAAATCCGCGAATATATATCCGAGTAAGGCTATGAAGATGGAAGTCCTAAGCCCGACAAAGATTTTGGCCCCGTGCTGCATCCTATATTCATTCTCCAGGCCGAATATCGTCCCTAGCAGCACCGCGAGTATAAGGTATTCAAAATCCTGCAAACTTGCTACGAGCATACAGAATCTAACATTTCGTAATTAATAAACATGATTCGCCATCAGTTCTTCAGAAGCTCTCTATACAACTTTATGAACTTCCTTGCGCTCTCCTCCCAAGTAATGTAAGAGAGTTCCCCGTACGCCTCATCAGAAAGAGTCCTGTCTATAGCAGGATATCTTAGTATTCCGAGTATCATATCCGCCATCTGCTGCGAATCCCAGAAATCTACCTTGAGGGTGTTTTTTATCACTTCCGAAACTCCAGACTGCGCCGATATTATTGTAGGCGTCCTGGAAGCCATCGCCTCCAACGCGGTTATGCCAAACGGTTCCGACACGGACGGCATCACGTACACGTCCGCTATCGAATACAGGTATTCTATCTCGTCGTCGGAAACCCTTCCGAAGAAGTGAACCCTGTCCTGCAGATTTAGATCTATAGACAGTTCTATCAGGTTCTTCATCTCCGGTCCGTCGCCTACTATGTACAGCAATGCATCGTTGTCGCTGTCCGCGACTATTCTGAACGCTCTTATCAGGTGGTCTATCCCCTTCTGTACCGATAGTCTGCCGGTGTACAGCACTATCCTAGGCTTGTTCGCGTGCCCCTTATGGTTGAATCTCGTCCTGTCTATGGCATTGTGTATCACGTGTATCTTTTCGGAGCTCACACCATACAGTCCGACGAGCTGGTCCTTCAGGCGCCTGCTGACCGTGACAACTACATCTGCGCCATGCACCGCCTTCTTCTCCTCCTCCACTATGAAATTCCAGGGGTTTCCCGCTGTACGGTCGTACTCGGTGCTATGCATGGTGACTATCAGCGGCTTTCCAGTTAGTTTTTTTAGTTCGAGTCCGGCCCTTGCAGTGAGCCAGTCGTTCGCCTGTATTATGTCGAATTTCGCGCCACTAGTTATCCTTGTGGTGTTGTAGACATATTTGTTTATTTCCTCGAAAAGGTTTCCGTAAGGGTTCGTGCCGAAAAGATCCTCCGCGCTCCTTATCGAATACACCCCCCCAACGCGGTCCATCGGTACGAGTTCGAACTCTACGCCATTTATGTACGCATGTTCTTTGAGCGGCAGAACTAGTTTTATCGACACCCCTAAATTGGCTAGTGCTTTGGTAAGCTCGTACGTGTGAGTGCCTAGTCCGCCGATGGAATTGGGAGGAAATTCCCAACCCAGCATGAGAATTTTTGTAGCAGTCATATAATTATATTATCTTTTGTATTATTAAATTTTGCCGGTATTATATACAGATACATTACAAGCGCTTCAAACTTTATATAGGGATCGTCGTATTATTAGTTATGCCGCTGAAAGACCACAAAAAAGCCGTTCCTGAGAGCATTTTTTCGATACTGGAGTCTAAGATAGAAGATTTCCTACCGGTGCAGGAGGAAGCCATAAAGAAAGGCCTCTTCGAGAGGAAGAGCATGATAATCTCCTCCCCAACCGCGTCAGGGAAGACGCTTATCGCCGAGCTCGCCGTCCTGAACAACTTCTTCAGCGGTAAGAAATCCGTGTACGTCGCACCTATGAGGGCTCAGATCG
>JAKAPM010000019.1 GCA_021807085.1 Nanobdellota archaeon | reverse complement strand
TCTGTTGTTTTCTCAACAGATGTATTCTCTGCTTGTTCGTCTGCCATATTTTTTACCTCCGTTTTTACTGGGTTGTTCCAGTGCTGATTACACAACAAGAGACCCTCTTTCCAACCAATACTACGAGCACCGCAGATCTCACAGCATGGTAATGCGTTAGGGGCTGTTTTGATCTGCGGTCCTGTAGTTCCGAGTTGCTGTGAGGCTTCTTGATGTTGTGAAAGTAAAGTCTGTTTTTCCATGAACCGCTGCCAGATCTCGCAGTGTTGGCGGTGTGCAATTAGATCGTTCGCTGAGTCGAAGTCAGCAGCGCAGATGCAAAGTAACTTATTATCTACCATGTAAGTTTCCTCTTGTGTGTTTTGTTGAACCGCCAGCGCAAGTAGATTCTTAACAGAGAGTGGCCGTGAATAATGCCAGCTAGATCAAAGAAATCAACTAAGCCACACAAGATGTACGGGATCCAATCGATTCCGGTGTACAGAAATCTATAGTGCGAAAAACTTGTCTTTGCGTGTAAAACTTTTTGCATGACACGTTCCTGTTTTCGCGTGATAGAGGATATACGAATTAATTTTACTGCCATCAGGACCGCCTCGTTAAAGTATCGATTTCGCTCAGGATTTTGTTCCTGAGATCATGATCTGAAGTTTGGCGCAGATGTCCAACCAAATGAACAACGATTTTAGGGTTCTGTGCAGAGTATTCTATAATTTTACCACAAAAGCAGTTGTACTTTGCTTTGAAGTGCCCTCTTATGCTGTAGTGTGCAACAGCTAGATGTTCGCTGAGATCAAACTCGTTGTCGAAGGCGCGCTCACAATAGCGGCATTTAATTTGTTTTTCCATCATTTATCCTCCTCCTTTACTGTTGAATTTAGAAACCAATCGATGGGTTCTTTGAGTACTGGCAATTCCGAGTCGTCTCTACGGTTTGTTAAAATTATGATATTCCAAAGATTTTTTATAACAGCAATTTTACTTTGTTCCAATTCCAGTTTTTGTGCAAGTTGTTTATTTGCTCTGCGTGCATCCTCAAGATCTTTAACAACATTATGCAATCTTTGCCGTGTATCTTCTAGATCTTCTAGAAGCGATTTCAAATATTCTTCTCGTGATGCACCTTTCATATATTCGCCCTCTTGAAACTGACGTTTTGTTTGTCGCCGTCTACCGTAATTATCAGCTGATGACGCTCTGCTAGGTCCTGTATTCTAACAAGACTAAGGCTTTCTTCCCAACTCATCTTAAATTCCATGTTTGACCTCCGTAGTTCCTGCCGAGTTCTCGGACATTTTCGGTACGACAGGATCGTTAAATTCATCTAGGTTGTTGATGCCATGTGCGGAAAATAGGTGCATCTTATAGTTGTATTCATGACCGTAAAATTGGCGTCCACAGTAAGGGCATTTCACTACTTTTTTCTCTTTAATTACATCGAAATCCTGTGCTAATTCTCTAACTAGTTTTGCTGGATCAAGACCATAGCGAGCCTGATAAGTATTTAGAATCTTTATAACCTCTTTTTTAGCTGATTGTGCGGCTAAATGTGGTATTTTCATAGACACACACACACCACATTTAGTTTTTTAGAATTGGCAATCAGCTTATTAACACGTAGGTGTATACACCTAGCTGTAACATCTAGCTGTATACATCTAGATGTTGATAACCTAATATAGATATAATAGAGGTAATTTTTTAGGTGTGTGTGTGGGTCTAAATTAGCAAAATTTAGATTTTCAACAGCAAAATTACCTAAAGGGTGTAGAAAGCTTTTTATTCTGATATTACGTATTTCCATCTGTACATCTCCTAATGCTTGGGTGGAAGCTTCCAGTTTCCACCCCTTTAGGGGCAAAGTAGCGAAGTAACCCTCAAGGTTACCTCTTTTTGCAGGGGTAGCGAAGCGGTCAAACGCGTAAGGCTTAGGACCTTATGGCTCAGGCCTTCGAGGGTTCAAATCCCTCCTCCTGCAGTCTTATGGAGTACTAATTCTGCATAATCATTCTAAATACAAAACCAAAGTCACTAATTATAGAATCTAAATATTATAAAAGCGTCATTCAGCCGTTTTTACTAGAGGAGTTGTATAGAACTGTATTTCGGGGTATGTGAGGAATAATCTAAGTTTTGCGGTCTTTGAAATCGATTCTAAGGAGAGGAGGCTGTTCTTAGAGTCGAGACTAATATCCACAGTTTCTTTATGTACGCCGTGTAAACCTTCTGTCGATTGGCCGGGTAACTTTTCTACAAAAGATAAGATACGCGAGAGCGGCATGTGGTTAGTAAACGAGCTCTACAAGACACCCTTCTCAAAAAAGGAAGCTTCAGAATTAAGGGCAATATTGTAAACCGGTATGAAACCGTAAAAAGCGTTTAAATATCGCAAGAGTTATTAAGTAGTATCGTTGAAAAACGGAAAAACGTGAGGTGTATATGACGAATCTGCCGATTGATAAATTTTTGAATCTGTTCAAGAAGAACGTTAACATAGAGTCTTCGAACAGCGACTACGTGGAACTGGAGGTCGAACAGAAGGACAAGCCGCTGGCCAAGATATATGTGAAATATTATTCCGTTGTGAAGTTCGAGGACGCATCCCCAATACTCAACGACATAAGGTCCGGGTACACTCTAGCGTTCATAAAGATAAAGGAGCTGAAGGAAAAGGGCGGCGTGGAGGAACTCAAGAGGACCATATCGAAACTGAAGAAGAGCGCCGACGCGGCCGAGGCCCAGATAATAGGCATAGACGAGGATTACCTACTTATAGTCCCTAATTTCGTCAAGGTCGAGAAAGGGGAAATCCTTAGGGACAAAGATATCCAGCAACAGTAGATCTTACCTGTCTTCTGCAGTATAGTACGCTGCCGCTATCGCAGGCTTGTCGCTGTCTTTGGCTATGTTCAGCATAGTTAGTTTTTTGAGCGGCTCGGACAGGTCTTTTATGGACGATTCGAATTTTACGGTATTGAACCCGTATTCCAGGTCTTCGTAGAGGTCCGCTGCGCTCTTATCGACGCCGACTATCTCCGGTTTGGAGGTGTTGAGCACGTCTTTTACCTCATTAAGCGTCTTGAGGCGGTATATGTGAACGGTTTTGCCCATTATCACCGCTAACACTATCTGGTTGTTACAACTTGCTATCCCTGCGCTCTTCATACAGATTTAATTTCTACTAGGACTAATTCCTCAAAGAAAAATCTTACCGACCTGATTTTCTTAAGGCTAAATTTTAGAGAACTTATCTCTTTATAAACCTTCTCAATGTCGTACGCTGTCGAAAGTATGAAAAACGCCTCCCCTCCTGTCTTCAACCCGTTATGTAGCTCTCGTATGGCTTCAATAGTCGTTTCGTAGCCAATCTCCCCTCCCACCGTGGCCGCGTCCAGCCAGTTCCCCATCTCAGCGCGCCCGGGGAGATAAGGTGGATTGCAGTATATCACGTCGAACTTCCTGCCGGCAAGTCCGGCGAAAAGATTGGATTTTACCGTTTCCACGTTTTCGATGCCGTTCCTAGCAGCATTGGCCTTTATGGTTTCCAGCGCAGCGTCGCTGACGTCCGCAAGGGTCACTTTTCTGGCTCTTCCGGCAGCCGACAGCCCCACTATCCCGCTGCCGGCGCACAGGTCCAGTACATCTCCTCTCGCGTATCCCACTGCCTCGAGCAGTAGGTCCGAATCTTCCGACGGTGCGTACACTCCGTCCGGAACCTCAATGTTCAGCTCAGGGCAACCAGATCGAATCATAATCTATTTAAATCTTATACTACTCTAATGATAATATTTTAAATACTAGGATGTATATTAAAATGATTTATGAAAGTACCTAGAGCAAGAAGGAGAGGGAAGAGCAAGGTGTTCACCGTCAACGACTTCAGAGCGGTAGCTACGTCCAAGCTCATAAAAAACGCAGACCCTGCAAAAGGGAGAATAATCGCACTGATAAATGATGTGTACCGCACGGCTCCTCTTATGAAGATAAAGTTTGAAACAGGCGAGACAGTGCACCTTCCTGCGTTCGTAGGAGCATACGTCGGCATGAACATAAACTATCTCGATTCTTCCCAAACAACCGTCGGTTCCATACTCAAGCTCAAAGACATACCAACAGGCACAGACATCTACAACATAGAACTCATGCCGAACGACGGCGGAAAAGTAGTAAGGTCTGGAGGTACGGCTGCAAGGCTGGTGGAAAACGTGCAGGGCACTGTGTCAGTGTCGCTTCCTAGCGGACGGACGGTGAAACTAGATCAGGAATGCAGGGCCGTAATCGGTAGAGTGGCAAACTCCGGCAGAATCGAGAAGCCGTTCTACAAAGCCGGGAACAAATTTCACTCCATAAAATCCAGAGGGAGATACTGGCCCATGACGGCCGCGGTTGCAATGAACGCCTACGAGCACAAGTTCGGAGGAAAGAGGAGAAGTTCTCAGCACAAGTCCAAGAGCGTTGCTAGAAACGCGCCTGCCGGTGCAAAAGTGGGTACTATAGCTCCGAAGAGGACCGGTACTAGGTGATAGCATGGAAGATTTCAAATACAGAGGCAAGACAATCGACGAACTAAGAAAGATGAGCAACGAGGAGCTCATGCCTCTGGTCAACGCCGACCTGAGGAGGGTGCTTAAAAGAGGATACTCACCAGAGGAGAAAAAGTTCCTCAAGAATATGGGCAAAAAAGCCAAATCTTCCAAACCGATAAAGACTCACATAAGGGAGATGTTTATACTTCCCCCGTTCGTAGGTCTGACCATACACGTTCATAATGGCAAGGAATTCGTGCCGATAACTATAAAGCCGGAGATGCTGTTCCACCGGCTCGGGGAATACGCACTCACAACCAAACAGGTACGACACGGTTCTCCTGGAATAGGTGCAACTCGCTCGAGCGTGTTTGTGCCGATCAAGTAAACCTATATGCAAACGAAAGTATCTGCTAAGAGAAACAGGATGCTCGTGTCCATGAAACACACGCACGAGATAATGGAGGCTATAAGAGGGAAGAACATCAACAAGGCACTGAAATACCTGGAGCTTGTTAAGGACAAGAAAACATACGTACCATTCAGGAAATACCCAAGCAAGGGCCACAAACAGGGGGTTCCCCGCGGGTACCCAGTGAGGGCCACCAAGATGGTGAACGAACTGGTGAACGAACTGAAGCAGAACGCGAAAGCGATGGGTTTTGACGAAAACAAGATAGTGGTGTCTGGATACGACCTCGGCAGGGCGGCTTATTCCCGCTTCAGGAGCGGCTCGGTTTACAGGCACGGCAAAAGAACATATCTTTCTGTATATAGTCTAGTCGACCAGGTAAGGAAAGAAACGAAAAAACCCGTGGAAAAGAAGGAAACTCAGCAGGAACCTGCAATAGGTGATAATAAAAAAGAAGCGGTGGCCGATTCGGCAGCAGACGCCGCTAGGAACATAGCCACACCAGAAAACGAACATGTTAATAAGCAGGAAAACGCTGCAGATAATGGAGCAAAAGATTGACATGTTACCTAAGAAAGTGATTAATTCGAGAGTCAGTGAACAGGCAGCCGCCGAATACCTTCAAAAGAAATTCAACAGGTTCGGGATAAGCGACATAATCATAAGCAAAACCCCCCTAGGTATGAAGGTAGTTATAAAGACGCCGAAACCAGGAGCTCTCGTGACGAGGGCGGCACAGACGATGCGCGACGCGTCCAAATACCTCGGAACGTACTTCAAGCAGGAACCGCCGAGGATAGAAGTTGAGCAGACAGAGGATCCGCAGCTAGATCCGGCGATAGTGGCAGACTCTATCGCGTTTAGAATCTCTAAATACGGCCCTATGCGATACAAGATAATAGCGCACAGGGCGATGGACGAGATAATGGCGGCCGGTGCCGGAGGAGTTGAGATAGAGATAGGCGGGGTAATAAAGGAGAGGGCTGCGCACTTCAAATTCAGGCCGCACGGAAGCGTGATGCCAAAGACCGGGTATTTGGAGTCTTTCGGCGTGAGAAAGGCGGAAAAGCAGTTGGTTCTTAAAAGGGGTGCTGTCGGCATAAAGGTCACGATAGTCGTGCCTGTGCACTCACCTAGTGGGGTAGAAATCAAAGATGGAAGAGAGCTTGAAGGAACTGGAGATGGAGCTCCTGAGGATGAACATAAAAAGAACTCAGGGTCTTCAGCCAGCTGATGCCGGAAAATACAGACATTTGAAGGACAAGATAGCCAGGATGAAGGACGAGATTAGGCGCAAAGAACTCGAGGAATCCAAGAAAAAATAGTGTGAGCGAATCACTCGCGCCATAGTATATATATGGCGATTTTGTGCGTCCAAATCTTTTTATTTGCACTGTTTCATATATTGTTATGTTCGGTTTCAGCATAAAGAAGTACGAAAAAGAGTTCAACGTCGACCTGCTAGAGAAGAAGCACGTTTTCTACGATCTTTACATAAAGAGCGACGACCCCCAGGAGCTGCGCAACGAGATATCCGAATCGCTATCCGACATGGATTACAAGATACTGCTGAACGAACTCGCGAAATACGAAGGCAGCGAACTCGAGGAGACGTTCAGGGGCGGCAACGCCAAGCCAATACGCGCGCTTATCAAGGCCGCTAAGGACAACAAAAAAGGCTCTAAATATCCAGTTCTGTGGAAATCTTTCCTCGTACTGGGCATAGTATTTCTGGGCATATTGCTGGTATCGTTCAGGAGCACCCTGTACGCCAATATAACCGCCTTCGGCTACACCCCCTCTGCTTTCACGCTTTATGGTACGATTGCGTTCTTTGTGCTTTCCTTCATATTCTTCATGATAAAAAAAGTCGTTCCCATGTTCATGTGGGGCAAGATAATAGGGATATACGACCCGACTGAGGAATCTGCAAACGTTAGAGTAGTCCTATCTGGAGACTGCAAATTCAAGGACAAAGAGTCGTATTCTAAACTGGAAGGGGATATGACGGAACTGTACAGCGAACTGTCTCGCAGGTACGCGAACAAACTCAACAAGAGACAGATGGTCCAGAATGTCAACGGCGTGCTTGCGGCCGGAGCAAAAGGCTCACAGGGCATAACCAACAAGCTCAAGGACGCTGAGAAGGAGTCTGCAGACCTTGAGAGAAATTTCGTGGCGGGCAAAATAAGCGAAGACGAATACAAAAGGCTCAAGACCAGCATAGAAGCCAAAAAGGCGCAGCTCGAAACGCTTTTCGATCTTCTCAACGGCTGAACGTTTCCGTTGCAGGCCGTAAATCTCTCAACTTTTATATTTGTCCAAATGCATAAAAATTAATGGATATCGGCGCGTTTGGCTTCTACTTAATATCCGCGCTGCTCGTATCTCTTGCGATAGCCATGGTATCCACCAAGAAGCTTGTGCATTCGATAATATTCATGTTCATGTTTATAGTAATGGTGGCCGCAAGCCTTTTGTACATAAATTCAGTTTTTCTGAGCATAGCCGAACTCATAATCTATAATGGCGGCATAGTGCTCCTCCTCGCTATAGGGATAAGTCTGCTTCCCGAGGGCGTAACCGCGAACCTTAACTACAAGACAGTCTTTGCCATCCCAATAGTACTGCTTGCCGTGACATCCTATCTGCTCATAGGGTATCCGAGCCACACTTCGACGTACAACGTCGGCTACGGCAATCTAGGACTGTACTTGTTCCAGAATTTCGGCCCTCTTCTTGTGGTTGTGGCGTTCACGGCGCTTACCAGCCTGATAGCTGCAGTATTCATATTGGGGGAGGAAAGGATAAGATGGTAGCTTTCGAGGATGTTCTTGTGCTTACTGCGATTCTGTTCGTGATAGGGGTATATGGGATAATCTCCAAGAGGAACGGCATGTACATAATAATATCAATAGAAATAATAATAAACGCGGCGGTCATAAACTTCGCTTTCGCGGCTAGCTATCTGAATGAGATGAACGGCGCCGTATACGCGCTTCTCGTCCTAGTCATGGCTGTGTTCGAGGCAGTGGTCTTCGTATCGCTTATGATAGAATTCTCCAGAAAGAAGAATTCGGTCTCGATATCTAAGCTGAA
>JAKAPM010000018.1 GCA_021807085.1 Nanobdellota archaeon | reverse complement strand
CGATCTGGATAATCTGTTTATTAAGTTTAAAACGCGCGAAAAGACGACTGCTTCGTCCACCTGCGTCGTGCGGCGCGATCTGGAGGGGGTTCATGCGTTCTGCATCCCGCCACCGTACGAGTATCCGTTCATATCGTCAAATATCCTGTTCAGAGATTCTCTTATGCCAGACATATCCTTGTCGATCTTGGACAGCTGCGTCGTGTAGCTCCTTATATTGTAATCGATTTCAAGTAGCGATGTCTGCGCCCGGTCAACCGCCCTCTTGAGGTCCATGAACTGCAGTTTGAACATGTACGGAAGACCCACTACAACATCATCCTTCTCCATATACTCTATATACCCCGCGGAATATTTATACGCTGTAGTCCCCCTACAATCCGCAGAAAGATTAATAAGGTCGCACAACGAAGAGAAGAGTATGATTCTGAGAAAATGAGAGTCGCCGTAATAAAGGAAGCCCAGTGCGAGGCGCCCGACAACTGCGACTACGTCTGCGCGAAGGTCTGCCCGCGCGTGCGGGAAGGTTTCAAGGAGACTGTCTACGCCAAAGAGAACGGAAAGGCGGCAATAACAGAATCCTTGTGCATATCGTGCGGTATATGCGTGAAAAGGTGTCCGTTCGATGCGATAAGGATAATAAACATGCCGGACGAGATGGCAAGGAACTTGATATTCCAGTATGGAGTCAACACTTTCAGGACTTTCAATATAGCGACGCCGATGCAGGGCAGGATAGTGGGCCTGATAGGTAGGAATGGTATAGGCAAGACCACCAACATAAAGCTTATATCCAACGAACTCAAGCCGAACTTCGGTAATTATGACAGGAACTATTCTGAAGGGGAGATAATAAGAGAGTTCAGGGGTAAGGAGATACAGCCGTACCTCACAAGACTGTACGGCAACGACCTCAAGGTGTCAGAAAAGGAACAGGACTTCACACTTCCCGGTAGAGTAAAGGAGGCAGTGGTGGATAATAAGTACGGTCTCGTGCCGCAGAACCTGATGGAGAGGGAGACCAAGACGCTGTCGGGGGGAGAGGCGCAGATGGTGGCTATAGCAAGAACCCTTGATGAGGGTGCTGGTGTGTATATCTTCGACGAACCGATGAATTATCTGGACGTGAACAACCGGATAAGGGTGGCGAAGACCATAAGGGGCGCTCTGAAGGACAAGACTGTGGTGATAGTCGAACATGACCTTATAATGCTGGATTATCTGACGGACTTCGTGCAGATACTGTATGGTTCGGATTCCAACTACGGTATAGCGTCGCACATAATGCCCACCAGAAACGGAATAAATACCTACCTATCTGGATATCTCACAACGGAAAATGTCAGGTTCAGGAACTACGAAATAAAGATAAAGAAGAACGCACCGACTGCGAACAATGTGCCGTTCGTGTCGTGGCCTGATTTCTCCGTGAGAATGGGGGAATTCACGCTATCTGCGAAGGCTGGACAGCTATACGAAGGTGACGTGATAGGCGTGATAGGCGAGAACGGCATAGGCAAGAGCACGTTCATGAAGGCAGTGGCGGGGCTGGTGGAGACCGACTCGGGCAAGCTGGATTTGGGGATAAAGATAGCTTACAAGCCCCAGATCGTGGAGCGGACCGACAGAATCGTGCAGGATGTCCTAGCGTCAGTGTACCCTAACTATGCGTCTGACGAATCCATATCTGGCATGTTAGGAAGGCTCGGCGTTAACAAGCTGTTCAACAAGAACATAATTAACCTTTCTGGGGGAGAGCTGCAGAAACTCGCGATAGCAGTGACTATAATGAACAAGGCGGACATATACTTGTTCGACGAACCCTCCGCAAACCTGGATATAGAGGACAGGCTCGAAACGATGGGGATAATATCATCTTTCATAAATGCGAACAAAAAGTGCGCGATAGTCGTGGACCACGACCTCATGTTCCTGGACTCCACGTGCCGGAAGAGCATGCTGTTCTCGGGGGAGAGCGGAAGGATTGGATTGAGCGAGAGCATAATGCGCACTTCCGGCGCAATAAACGGCTTCCTCAAAAAGATGGATGTTACGATGCGCAGGGACAAAGACAGCGGTAGACCTAGGATAAACCAGCCTGAAAGTAGGCTGGATTCGGAACAGAAGGCCAGGGGAGCTTACTTCGAGGAATAACGAAAAATTAACATTCCGCAGTTAACAAAAGTTCCATACGAAGTGAGGTTGTAATATCTAAGTAATACAATAGTTTCGCTTTTTATCGGGCAGCTTCATAATATTGTTAGGAGGGGTGGTTGGATGGAGGATAGAAGCGAAATAGCGCGACTATACCAGAAAGTATTGGAGCACATAACACTGTACAACCAATACGAGAACGATGTGAACTTCGAGGAAGCGAAGAAGATAAGCGAGCTTATCTTAAAGATAAATAACCTTGCAATAAGGTACGGGAAATTCAGGGGCAGGCTTGACGAAGAACTTGAGACGTTCGAGAACAAGCTGGAGTCCCTCCAGAGAAATAGGAGCGTTCTGTTCGTATAGGTACGATTCAGGTGCCGACCAGAATCTCCAACAGGTCCAGTACCACTACGTGCAGGGTCGTGTTCCCTTCGAACGCGCCGGGCCCGGAATACGCGTTTACCAGATAATTCTGTGGATTTGCCGACGACGGCACTTCGATCGTGCATTTTCCACTAGGTGTATTGTTTAGGACTGTCCATCCCGTCACGCTGCCGTTGCCGTAAAGCACCGAACATTCCGCGGCACTCAAGAGCGCGCTCTGTCCAGGAAACACGTCGTTCAGGGATAAAGAGGGGTCGCAGTAAGAATAGCATAAAGTCGAGGAGTTGGTGACTATCACCGGCTCGTAGAATGCGGAATACGATAGAGTATCGAATCCGGGGACGGTGTAGTCGAATATTGGCACATTCGGTATACCAGCACCGCTGTAGTTGGTTTTTGTCAGCACGGTGAGGGAGTACGGGCGCACCATCATAGCGCCTAGGGTAGATTTAACATAGTCCAGAAACACGGCTGTGTTGTGGGTTGTATGCAACTGCACCAGCGCATCGTCTGTGTAATATGTTATGGAGAAGGCTGAGGCGGCCGACGACGCTGCATCCATTATGTTGCTCTTTATATTCAAGGAATTGTTCACGGTCGAATAGTAGGATGATATCGCGTATGTGGTGGAAAGTATGGACAGTATTATCACGCTACCGAGCACCAAGTCTAGCGTGAATATCTGCGCCCTTCTCATAGCCACCCCGTGAAAGTAACCCTGACTATGTTGCCGCCAGGGTACATGACGACGTACCTTGAAACCGACGCTATGTATGACTGGTTCTGGGGTATCTGGAAACCAGCCGTTATTTTCTTCCCCTCGAGTACTACGACGCTGCCATTGAGGTAATAGGCAGTTATGTTGAACGAGTCACCTGCTCTCAGAAACTGCGAGAGGCACGCGACCGGTATCTGCGTAATGTTGTAGAGTTTCGGCAGCGACAGGCTGTACGGGTTCTCGAGGAGGCCTATCGAGGAGATTTGACTGCATGGATACTGTATCCAGTTTGACGGGGAACCGGTGGATTCTGTTAGGGTGTTTACGTTTTGGTTTGCGAGATTGTTCAAGTAAGATGAGGTAACCTGTGAGTAGTAACTGGAATAGGGGTTGTTCACGTCCGCTACGGAATAAAGGAATAGTATGACGGAAGTGAAGAGTAGAAGGAATATGAAGAGGGATATCAGCAGATCTAGCGTGAATATTTGTCCTCTTCTGTTCATATCATATGAATACTGCTTTAAATTTAAATACGGCATTCAATTTCTATGATATTATGGATTCTGACATGAACGATTTGCGTGGAAAAATAATCGGTATATTGTCGAGGGGTCCGGCGCTTCTGATAGACGTATCTGAGGGGATAGAACGCGACAGCCTGCAGACCGAAGCAATACTCGACTATTTCGTTGGAAACGGAGAGCTGAGGAAAACAGTCAGGAGGTATGGAACGTCGCCGGTTTATTTTCTGGAGAAGGATAAGGATGCGGCAGTCGCCAAGCTCCTGCAGGTACTCAACGGCCAGGAGAAGGAACTAGTGGGCAAGATAAGAGCTGCCGGCACGGTGAAAGTCGACGACCTGACCCCGGCCGAACGATATATATCCCAGAATCTCCAGGATTTCGTGAAGAGGATAACCGCGCAGGACGACCAGACTGGAGAACGCGTAGAGTACATATATTACTACGCCCTCAGTCTCGACCAGCTCAAGGAATTGATAAACACGCAGATTTACGGAAAAAGGCCATCGGCGCGCAAGGAGAAGACAGTGGTTCCAAAGAAGAGCGGTATAAAGAAGCAGCTGGAAGTGGGAGAGAACGTCGTGCGAACGCTGATGTCGAACCATTTCGAAAATCCGTTGAGGGTCGACAGGGACCTGTTCGTATGCGAATACGGGGAGCACAGGATAAAAGTTGTGGTGCAGCTGATAGACAAAAAGAAGCTAACTAGCAGGGACTTCGTGAAGATAGCCGGCTACGCTACGCTGCACAAAACCGTCGCATTCATACTCACCAATGCTGAGAGCGTATCTGGCGATAAGAAGTTGGGTAATATGGTCACTATAGTAAGGACGGGTTTCTGACATGGGAGACAAGATATTTCTGATTGGAGAAAAGGGCAGCTTCTTCGTGGACAAGGACAGAGACACCAACAGCGAGTTCGGCATAATCCGTTCTCGGCAGCTCGGGAGAGTCAAGCCAGGATCGCTGGTGAAGACCCATACTGGTAACAGGTTTTTCGTCGCTGATGCCGGCTATCCGGACCTGGTGAAAAGAATAACCCGGCTCCCGCAGATAATAATGCTGAAGGATATGGGCAGCATAGTAATGTACTTGGGAATCAAGTCCACGAGCAAGGTCCTTGACGCAGGAACGGGGTCGGGAGTAGCGGCGTGCATTTTTGGGAGCGTAGCTGGCAACGGGTCCGTTTTCACCTATGAGATAAGGGGGGATTTCATAAAGGTAGCAAAAAAGAACATAGAGCTGTTCGGCCTTAAGAACGTCAGGATTGTAAACTCGGACATAAGAAAGCCGATAAAGCAGAGGAACTTCGATGCTGCCTTGATAGACATACCAGATCCGTGGGACGCGCTGCCAAATGTATACAAGTCGGTCAGGGTCGGCGCTAGGATCGCTACATACTCCCCATCTATAATACAGATAGAGAGGACGCTAAAGAGCCTTCCGGACGGTCTCGTAGCGGAGAGGCTGATACAGACAGAAGAAAAAAACTGGAAAAATGAAGTAGAAAGGGATATACTCAGACCGGAGAGCAGTGGGATCACGCACACGGCATTCCTTCTTTTTCTCAGAAGAATCTACTGAACCTCAGTGTTGTTCTTTTGGCTGTTTCTTCCCGCTGCGCAGGTAACCGCGCATATAATACGCTAGGGAGAGGAAGTATAGAGGCACTTGGAAAAGATAGAAGATGTCGTTCCACAAGATACCATACATGTTCCCCATCCTGCCGCCTATCTCTTGATAGAATAGGTACATGTTCACGGTGCTGGCTGCCTCGTACAGAAGTGCCGCGGCGCCCATTTTTATTTTGTTCTTGGCAGTGGCGACCAGTCCGCCCATTGTGGCCCCTTCCTGGAGATAAGCTAGGTTATACCAGGCGGTGCCTTTCATGTTGGTGGATTCGTACAAGAACGGCAGCCCTACGACGCTGTTAACGCCGAAATCCTTGCTCCAGTTAGCCACGAAAATCGACATGGTTGCTACGGCCGCCAGGTATGGGCGTACGAACGGCTTATCAAGAAACGAGGACACTTTTCCTCTCAAGTTGCGGTAAGCCGTAGCTAACTTTCCACGCAGGCCATCGGCGGAAACCTCTCTATCAGACAGGATATCGTCCAAACGCATACTTGTATAGAGCATTTATATTGATATGTTATAAATGCCTTTGCATTCTGCTGGTTTTTGCGTCAACTGTTTATAAATCCGAACTGTTTCATTATATAGACGGCTAGAGGGTGTACGGGAAATGGCATCAATAAAATTGAGCGAGTATTTTTCTGAGATATACGAAAGGGGGAAGTTCCCACGTTTCAAGGTACTTATAAACGGTGAGTGGACCGAGACATCGAACAAATTCGACCTGGTGAGCCCTACGGACGGCAAAAAGACCGCAGAGATATCCTCTGTCAGCGAGAAGGACATGAGGAAGACAATCGATTCCGCTTACGCCAGCAAAATCAAAATAAGGAGCATGGCGGCTATAGACAGGATAGAACTCATGCACGTTGTCATGCGTGGGTTGGAAGAACACAGGGAGGAGATAGCCCGGGCGCTTATGGCAGAATCTGGCAAACCATACAAATCTGCCAGCGGAGAGATAAACGCAGCGATAGAGAGGATAAGGTTGAGCATGGCGGATTCCAGGAAGATAATGGGAGAATATCTTCCCGGCGACTGGTCCAGTGACACATCTAAAAAGATAGCGCTGGTGATAAGGGAACCGGTCGGTGTGGTCTTGGGCATTTCCCCTTTCAACTATTCGGTCTATACCAGCATAGCGAAGATACTCCCTGCGATACTTTCCGGAAATTCTATGATACTCAAGCCGCCCAGCTCAAACCCGATAGCGTTCCTCATGTGCGCGGAGATATTCAGGAAATCCGGGCTGCCCGACGGTGTGCTGCAGGTCATAACCGGCCCAGGAGAGAAGACCGGCGACTACCTCTCTTCAGACGACAAGATAAACATGATAAGTTTCACTGGAAGCACGGAGGTTGGAAAACACATAATGACGATATCTGGCCTAAAAAAGACACACATGGAGCTCGGGGGGAAAGGGACCGCAGTAATACTTGAGGACGCTGACATCGACCTTGCGGCGAAGGAGTGCGTAAAGGGTTCACTCGAGCTCGCGGGACAGAGATGCGACGCGATAAGCAGGATACTGGTGGTAGATAGCGTCGCGGAGAGGTTTCTGGACGCGGTAAAGAAACACTTGTCGGACTACAAATTCGGAAACCCGCTAGAGGACGACGGCGTTACGATTGGGCCTGTGATAAGCAAAAAGGCCGCGGAGCGGATAAACAAAATGGTCGAAGATGCGGTAGGCAGGGGGGCGAAGCTGGTATCGGGAGGCGGACACAAGGACGCATACCACGAGCCTACGATACTCATGGACGTTCCGCTGACCGCTGAGATAGCCAACGAAGAGACTTTCGGACCGGTAATAACGATAATCAGAGTAAAGGACAAGGAAGACGCAATAAGAACGGCGAACGACTCGAAGTACGGGCTGGACTCCGCTGTCTTCACAGAAAACTTCTATTCGGCGTGGGAAACGATGAAAGCGTTGCAGGTCGGCAACGTCACGCTGAATTCCGCGCCATCCCACGGGACATCCTATTTCCCGTTTGGCGGGGTGAAAGATTCGGGAAGCGGAAAGGAGGGTATAGGCTACAGCATAGAGGAGATGACAAACCTCAAGACGATAGTGCTGGACCTGGCTCCGGGACACCTAGGCAAAGAGTACACGGGAAAGTTCAAGGACTGACGCGTGTGTTCTCCAGTAGTGGCCGCATCTGGAAAAAGCTTAAATTGAGGCAGATGTTGAAGGGATAATGGAAGCCGAGACGCCGAAAAAGGAGAAGTGGGAGGAGATAATAGAGCTGGCAGTGATAGGTACGGTGGTCTTCATAGGTTTCGTATCGCTTTTCTACAGCTGGATAGATTCGGTTTTCAACGTGGAGGTCGGAATCGTAATCCTCACGATAATAGGCCTCGTAGCATCCTTCCTCTTCGTTTACGTCATAAAAATCTTCAGGGACGAGTGAGGTACGTTCGGCGGTTATGAGATACAAGAAGAGGTACATACTGCTATACATAAGCGGACTGGAGAATGGTGAGGACGTGGAGAAGTTGCTGTATTCCACGATGAATAGAGTAGACCCTCTACTCGCGATAAAATCTAACTTCAGGGTGGTGAAAGAGCTCACTAGATCCGAAGGGGAAAACGCCACGCTTGTAGTGTCCGTTAACAACGAATCCAAGGACCACGCCATATTTGTATTGTCGTTAATGAGTAAGTTTTATAAATCAAATATGCTTACTATAAAGATTAGTGGCAGTCTTAAAAGATTAAAAGAGGAGGAAAACAATATATGGAACCACCCGGAGATTTGATGGGTTATGACCGTGCTATTACTCTGTTCAATCCAGACGGAAGGATACTTCAGGTAGAATATGCAAAAAGGACGGTATCGCAGGGCTTCGCGGCGATAGGATTGATAGGCAGAGATTCGGTCGTATTCGCAGCCGACAGGAAATTCCACGATCACGAAAAACTTATAGTACCAGAAAGCATAGAAAAGGTCTTCAAGATAGAGAACAATATGGGAGCCGCAATATCCGGAATGATAGCTGACGGCAGAACCCTCATAGAGAAGGCGCAGGTCAATTCTCAGCAGTACAAGCTGACCTACAACGAAGACGCCGATATACTGCTCATAGTGAAGGGAATAAGCGCGGAGATGCAAGCGCTCACGCAGTACGGCGGAGCGAGGCCGTACGGGGTAAGCATACTTTTCGGCGGCATGAAGAACGGAGAGCCAA